>NZ_LT896716.1:2420371-2790742 GCF_900187405.1 Geobacter sp. DSM 9736 | reverse complement strand
CGCCGACGAACCCGGGAACCATTCCACCCATGCCGCCGCCACCCATGCCGCCGCCACCCATGCCGCCGCCACCCATGCCGCCGTGCCAGGCAAGGACGGGGTTGTAGCCGGCGTAGGCAGACGCGGGGGGTTTCCTGTTTCCGAACCGTGTAGGGATTGCCCCCTGCTCGACTGCGCCGGCTGAGTTTACTGCCGAATCAGGGCCTGTCCACCCTACAGACGGGTCATGGCACGAGGCGCACGATTGACCTGGCGGATTCGAAAGCCCCTGATCGAAAAAGAGCTTTTTCCCCAGCTCTTCAACTGGGGTGAGTGGGGCGGCCGATGCGGCCAGGACCATACTGGCCGAAGCGGCTGCCGAGAGCAGCAAGGTACGGAATTTTTTCATGGGAACCCTCCTTTGGTGGATAAAAGCTTAAGTCATATCATTGACGTCAGGACTGCCGTTGTTAGGGAGGAAGTATATCACCGGTTTTTTATGCGACAATTATCCGTCAAAAATTTTAATTTACTTATTTACCGGCTTGATCGGATAACTCCTGTACTCTGCTAGACTTGAACTAACCGCCATTGGAAGAGAGGAGCACGATGTCGGCTCGTCCCGCTGGAAATGCAGTTGTTGTCGGTTCCGGACCCAACGGGCTTGCCGCTGCAATCACGCTGGCGCACGCCGGAATGCCGGTAACCGTTTTGGAGGGGGCTCCCGGCATCGGCGGGGGGACCCGGACTGAGGAGCTGACGCTTCCGGGGTTCCTGCACGATGTCTGTTCCGCTGTTCATCCCCTAGCGGTGGCATCCCCCTTTCTTGCCACGCTTCCCCTTCACCTGCATGGGCTGGAGTGGGTCTATCCCGAGGTACAGCTTGCACATCCGCTGGACGGCGGGACGGCGGCTATTCTCTGCAGAGATATTGACGAGACTGCTGCAGGCCTGGGTGCAGATGGTGCGATGTACCGTCGCCTTATGGACCCTCTGTCCCGGCAGTGGGATCACCTCGCTCCGGATCTCCTTGCTCCGCTCCATTTCCCACGCTATCCGTTGCAGTTCGCTCTCTTCGGGATGAAAGCGGTGCTCCCCGCAATGCTATTCGCCCGCCTCGCGTTCCGGGCTAAGCCGGCGCGCGCACTTTTCACCGGGATGGCGGCGCATTCATTCCTTCCGCTCAACCAGCTCCTTACCGCTGCATTTGGACTGCTACTCGGTTCTCTGGGGCACACCGCGGGGTGGCCTGTTGCAAAGGGGGGATCACGGGCGGTCACCGGGGCGATGGCTTCATATTTGCGGAGCCTGGGCGGCACCATTGTCACGGATGCGCGAATTACATCAGTCAGGGAGCTGCCGCCTGCGCAGGTCGTCATGCTCGACGTAACGGCCAGGCAACTGGCAGAGCTTGCCGGGACTCTCCTTCCGCCACGCTACCGGCGCAGGCTGCAGCGGTACAGGTACGGCCCGGGAGTCTTCAAGGTCGATTGGGCGCTGAACGGCCCTATTCCCTGGACGGCGGAGGGGTGCCGGAAGGCGGGGACGGTTCACCTGGGTGGGACGGCGGAAGAGGTGGCGAGAGGTGAACAGGAAGTCTGGCGGGGAGTGCATCCGGAACGACCCTTCGTGCTCCTTGTGCAGCCCTCTCTTCTGGATTCTACCCGAGCGCCGGCGGGGCTGCACGTCGGATGGGCATACTGTCATGTTCCAAACGGTTCAACGTTCGACATGGCGGATCGGGTAGAAGCCCAGGTGGAGCGGTTTGCTCCGGGATTCCGCAGGCTGATAATCGCCAGGCACACGAGGAACTGCGCCGGGTACGAGCGGTATGACCCCAATTTCATAGGTGGAGACATAAACGGCGGCGTTCAGGACCTCCGCCAGTTCCTGGCGAGGCCGACACTCCTCTCCCCTTACAGGACACCGTTGAAGGGTGTTTATCTCTGCTCTTCCGGCACCCCTCCGGGTGGGGGTGTCCATGGGATGTGCGGGTACCATGCAGCAACTGCGGCGCTGCAGGATCAGGGGTACCTGGAACCGTAGGCGCTGAGGTAGGCCCTGCGACAGGCATACTGAACGAATTGACCTGTCTGGCACAACGTTGTATCCTCAGAAGCCGATACGCCTGATCGTCCCCTGTGTCCACCCTTTTACAATCAGTAAGTGGAGTAACAACTCTTGGCCTCATGTTTCCGATCGCGTTCCAGAACCATTTCAGCTGCTGCCGTTTGCCTTGTTCTGCTTCTTCTTCTAGCCTCGTCGGGGGTCTCCCAGGAGCCGGTGGCGACGCATCCGATACTTCCGGCACGGTACTCCTCCATCAAGGTCTTCGATCGGGAAGGCCGGTTTGTCGGGCGGATCATCCCGGAGAAAAGGTACTGGGTCCCCATACAGCGGATTCCCGATTTTCTGCTGAATGCAGTAGTCGCCGTCGAGGACGCACGGTTCTACGAGCATAACGGAATCGACATCCGCGGAATCGCGCGGGCGCTCGTGAAGGACGTGGTTAAGGGTAAGCTCGTGGAGGGGGGGTCCACCATCACGCAGCAGCTCATCAAGAACAGGCACCTTTCCGGCGTCAAGACCATCGACAGGAAGCTTACCGAAGGCCGCATGGCCCTCGAGTACGAGCGCAAATACAGCAAGAAACAGATCCTCGAGATGTATCTGAACGAGATCTACTACGGGAACGGCGCGTGGGGAATCGCCCAGGCCGCCCGCATTTACTTCGACAAGAGCCCCCAGGAGCTTTCGGAATCCGAATGTGCGATCCTTGCCGGTATTCCCAAGAACCCCGGCAGGTACAATCCCCTCGGAAAGCCGGAGGAGGTAGCCCGGCGCAGGGATATCGTCCTCAGCCGCATGGTCGATGTCGGAATGCTAAGCGCGCGGCAGAAGCAGAAGGTGCGGTCTCATCCGGCTTCCGTTATAAGGCAGGGGCAGGCCCCGTACTATGTGGCCCACATCCGGAACAAGCTGATCGAACGTTTTGGTCCCCAGGTTATCGAGCAGGGGGGGCTGGAAGTAACCGCGGCCCTTGATCTGAACCTGCAGAAGCTCGCGGAGAAGACGTTGCGGGACGGTCTGAAGCGTGTCTCAGCCGATGTACAGGGGGCGCTGCTGTGTCTCGATCCGGCTACCGGGGACGTTCTGGCGGCCGTCGGAGGCACCGACTTCGCCAGGAATCCTTATAACCGGGCATTTCACGCCCGGCGGCAGGCAGGCTCAGCAATAAAGCCCTTCATCTATGCCGCTGCTCTCGAAAAGGGGATCACTGCCGGCAGCATCTGGAACGATACCCCTGTCAGCTACAGCCGGGGGAACAGCCAGTCGTGGAAGCCCCTGAACTACGGGCGGGAGCTCTACGGCGACCTTCCTCTCAGGCAGGCTCTGGCCTACTCTAACAACGTGATCGCGGTGAAACTGCTGGAGGCGGTAGGGGTGCAGGATTTCTCCGATCTGGCTGAAAGAGTCGGTCTCTCCCCTCGCGCTCCTTACGATCTTTCGCTTGCCCTCGGAACCCAGGACGTCACCCTCAGCGACCTCGTTTCCGCCTATTCCCCGCTTGCCAATGGCGGCATCAGGACCGAAGGAAGAAGCATCATCCGCATATACGATACCCACCGGAAGACCTGGACGGAAAATCCTGCCTCCAAAACACCTGCCCTTTCCCCGGCGGCGGCCTACGTAACCACCCGTATGCTGGAGGATGTGATGATCCACGGCACTGCCAAGAGCCTCAAGAACTTCAACCGGGAGCGCCCCTCCGCAGGCAAGACTGGTACAACCGACGATTACCGCGACGCCTGGTTCATCGGTTACACCCCGCAGGTCGTCACGGGGGTCTGGGTCGGCTACGACAAACCAAGGCCGGGAGGAAAGGGATTCACTGGGGGGGCAGTCGCCGCTCCGATCTGGGAGCGGTTCATGCGGGGCGCACTGGCCGGAAAACCCGCTGCCGACTTCACACGTCCTGAGGGGGTCGTTACCGCCACGATCGACCCGGCTACAGGCTATCTTGCTGCTCCCGAGTGTTCGGAAAAAAGGGATGAATTCTTCCTGACGGGTACGGAGCCGACAGGTTACTGCCCGAAGCATGGCGGCGAAATCCCGGCCCAGTCTCCCGCCGCTCCTCTCCTCGAACCGGATACAAGCCCGGAGTTGGAGGGGACGATGCCGCTTCGCAGGACAAATCAGCCCCAGAAACTTCAACAGGAACAGCATCCTCACCGCCTGTCGCCTGCGCCGGGCAAGCAGGACTCCAGCCTCTGAGGCACTTCAGCGGGCCGTCCGGGTAAGCTGGGGTGTTTTGCAGAGCTGCTTTTTCATCACTGACACCGCCTGCGGGTGGATTATTCAGTGACGGGCTTTCAGGTAACTGCCCGCCAGAGTGCCTGCACGAGCCAGAACCCCGCCAGTGCCGTAAGCACCACTAACGCCACCAGGAGCAGAATGATAAAAGCCATGAATAGACGGCTGGCGACGACCGTCTTTCGTGGCCTCTCGATGTACCTCTCAAGAAGACGGACATTGCGCTGATTGGCTTTCCACACGAAATCGAAGAGATCTCCGAGTCCGGGGAGCGCACCTACCAGTGTATCGACAGCAACATTAAAGGTCATCTTGAGTAGGACCGACTTAGGCGCTCCGAGGCGGGCTGCTTCGGAAATGATGTAACCTGAGAGGATAGCCCCTAAGGCGTCACCGAACCAGGGGATTAGGCCGATCACGGGTTCGAATCCGATTCTGGCATCGAGCCCCGGTAGGGGAATGGAATTGTCTGTGAGCCAAGCCAGCCTGTCGAGGCGTTTTCTCGCCTTTTCCCTTTCCGTAGGCTTCATCGTCTGCTCCGCGAATGAGGTTCCGTCCGCTGGCATCTCTGGCGCGGCGGGCAGGAAGACAAAAAAGCGGCAATGGTAATTCCCATTGCCGCAGGTCAGTAACGGGTTTAACGTGTTCCGCTGCTTGTGCCTGTGCCCGACGTGCTGCCGGTGCCGTTGACGTCGCTACCCGGATCTGTTCCCGTAGCTCCGCCGGTGCCGGATCCGGTTGTTCCGCCGGTTCCGATATCCATTCCAGTTCCGCTCCCTGTAGTTCCCCCTGTGCCCGTACCGACATCATCGCTACCGTTCCTGTCTGTTTCGATGTCCGTTCCCGGGGTCAGTCCCGGACCCGTGTCCATGTCGTCCGGAGGGCTGGAACCTGTCGTGCCGCCTGTCCCGGTTCCCACATCACTGCCCGTACCGGTCCCTGTGTCTGTTCCGGAGTCGATACCGGAACCTGTCGTGCCGCCGGTGCCTGTGCCCGTGTCACTGCCGGTGCCGGTTGTAACGCCGGTGTCTGTATCTGTTCCGCTTCCCGTACCGGTACCCATATCGGTGCCCGTACCGGATGTCCCGCCGGTTCCTGTGCCTGTATCAGTGTCGGACCATGTGCCGGACCCGGTTGACCCGCCTGTTCCGGTACCGATGTCGGCTCCTGTTCCGCCGGTGGTGCCACCCGTTCCGCTACCTGTTCCCATGCTGCCGGAGCTTGAACCCGTAGTTCCGGAAGTGCCGCCGAGGCTTCCGCTGCTGCCACTGTAAGCCCAACCTGATAGCGCAACGAGAGCTACTGCCGTAAAGATGACCCTTTTCACAGATCTCATGGCTATTCTCCTCTATCGTTCATGGCTGAACCTTTGCTGATTTTGAGCGCAAAAGAGCAAAAGAACTCCTTCTCTCCCCTGATTCCAGTATAGTCCTTAACCATGCAAAAGCAAGCTTGAGCCTCAAGTTCAAAGGGCTAACGAAGATGTTGACATCCTTTTTCATGACGCTTGTCGGGTGGCGAGGGGAGGTTGCCTGACTAAGTCAAGGCGATCAGCAAAGTGGAAACCGGAGCTATGGTGTGCAATGTATCGTAAGAAATAACTTGCAGTGTAGCGGGGGAAGGTCAAATCATGAAGCTGCTTAAAACATACGGATTCTCTCTGCTCCTGATCCTTTCCATCGTCACCGGGCTGCTTCTTGGAAGCTACTTCCCGGAGACTGCCCGTGCCATACGTCCGCTTGGCGACCTCTTCCTCAACCTTCTTTTCATGATCATCGTGCCGCTGGTGTTCTTCACCGTTTCTTCCAGCATAGCTTCCAGCGCATCTACACATCGCCTTTCAAGGGTATCATGGAACATGCTCCTGGTATTCCTCTCCACCAGTGTAGTTGCAGCGGTTACTTCTCTCGGCTTCATGCTCCTCGTGCATCCCACTCCGGGTGCCGGAATTCACCTGGAGCATCCGCCGGCGCAGGAGATTCCATCGTTCCTGGCGCAGGTTGTAAAGGCGTTTACCGCATCCGATTTCCCGGAGCTGATCTCACGCAAGTCGA
This sequence comes from Geobacter sp. DSM 9736, assembly GCF_900187405.1. NCBI lineage: Bacteria > Pseudomonadati > Thermodesulfobacteriota > Desulfuromonadia > Geobacterales > Geobacteraceae > Geobacter > Geobacter sp. DSM 9736. The sequence goes on along the minus strand of NZ_LT896716.1, from coordinate 2,784,395 downwards.
TGCTGCCCCTCATCGTCTTCTCTGTCGGGGTGGGACTCGCGACTCTTTCCCGGAAGGAGGCAGGTGTCCCCTTCGCCGGTTTCCTTGCCAGCGGTGCCCAGGTCTTCACCCGGCTGATAGATTATGTGATGTACGTAGCTCCGGTGGGGCTTCTCGCCTGGTTCGCGGCTACCGTGGTCGATACCGGTGACGCCCTTGCCTCCGCCTATTTCAAGGTGTTCGTCGTCTACTACACATTTTCGGCCCTCTATTTTATCGGGGGGTTCTCCCTCTACGCCTTTGCCGCGGGGCGGTTCGCCGCCGTCCGGCGCTTCTGGGCCCACATGCTCAATCCTTCCCTTACCTCCCTCGGCACCTGCTCCAGCATGGCAACCATGCCAGTGAACCTGGAGGCGGCGCCGAAGATGGGTGTGCCTCAGGACGTTTCGAACGTGGTCGTTCCGGTCGGGGCTGCTCTACACAAGGACGGGTCGGTCATAGGCGGGGTTCTCAAGGTGCTATTCGCCATGAGCCTGTTCGGGCAGGCGCTCACCTTCGAACGTATGATCGTAGTCATCGGCGTCTCCATACTGGTAGGGGTCGTGGTAGGAGCCATTCCGAGCGGCGGTATGATGGGGGAGATGCTCATCCTCTCGGTCTTCGGGTTTCCACCGGAAACGCTGCCGCTTCTGGCGGCGATAAGCGTTATCATAGACCCGGTGGCGACGCTGCTTAACGCCACCGGTGACAATGTGGCCGCCATGCTCGTAACGAGGCTGACAACGGGCAATGTTTGGCGGTTAGGATCTAAAGGAGAAGAGTCATGAGAGGGCACTTTTTCTTATTTGTTGCGCTGGTGGTAATTTCCGGTTGCGCCCACAATGTTCGCGAGGCCGCTTCATCTTCATGTCTCGGCGGTCTGTCCCAGGAGACGAGGCAGGCGGTAGTTGTGACGCCGAAGGCTGCCCCCTCTGCCAAGGACGTTACCGTTCGGCTTTTCGAGAAGACCGAAAAGGGATGGAAACAGGCCGGAGCCTCTATGGACGGTGTGGCGGGGAGAAACGGGCTTGCGCCTCCGGGAGAAAAACTTGAGGGTGACGGTAGAACCCCTTCGGGTGTCTTTCCTCTCGAACGCGGATTCGGCTATGAGTTCCTGGAGACGAAACTGCCCTACATCGTCCTCACCCCGGACATGATCTGGATCGACGACCCCAAGTCCCCTCTTTACAACACGCTCGTATCCAGGAGCGAAGGCGAAGGGGTCTCCCACGAGATCATGAGACGCAGCGACCACCTCTACAGGTACGGAGCCGTTGTCGAGTACAACACGAAAACGATAGTTCCGGGAGCGGGAAGTGCCATCTTCTTCCACATCTGGCGGGATCCGGATACTGCCACTGCCGGTTGTGTGGCCACAGCCGAAGCCGATATGGTGCGGATGCTGCAGTGGCTCGATCCTGCGAAGAGGCCTGAGGCCGTTATAAGGATTGCCGGTTGCGAAGCTCTCCCGTAACAAATTACTGAGCGGTGCCAATCCATCCTGGAAAGCATGCGAGTGAAGGGGGATGAATTGACATCGGCACGGGGAGAGCTACCTTTTAAGTTAAATGAAAGTCGCCCAATGTGCTCGACTCAAAACAGAGAAAAGGAGGCATCAATGAAACTTCGACTATCGCTCATGGTGGTTCTCAGTCTGTTTGCTCTCGGAAGTGTCGCAACATTCGCGTTCGCGGCGGATAAAGGCATCTCCGGTAAGGACAAGAAGTTTGTCATGGAGGCGGCGAGCGGAGGTCTGATGGAGGTTAAGGGAGGCGAACTGGCGCAGAAAAAGGGGCAGTCCCAGGAGGTGAAGGATTTCGGAGCACGGATGGTGACCGATCACGGCAAGGCTAACGAGGAACTGAAAAGCCTCGCGCAGCAGAAAAACATTACATTGCCGGAGAAAATGGCCCGTCATCACAAGTCGATGATCGACAAGGTTTCAAAACTTTCGGGAGCGGATTTCGACAAAGCCTACATGCGTATGATGGTGAAGGATCACACCAAAGACGTGGCTGCATTCAAAAAGGCGGCCCAGGAGGCGAAAGACCCGGACCTGAAGGCATGGGCTGGCAAGACTCAGCCGATCCTCGAACAGCACCTGGAGCAGGCGAAGGGGATTGCCTCCAAGCTCGGCGTAGACGTGGAAAAGGTGGAGAAGGAAGGACAGAAGGGGGCCGAGAAGAAGCAGAAGCATATGTAGCGGTTAAGGCTGCAATGACGCATATACCAAGGTGTAACGCATTTTCCCGGGGGTAAGAAAAGTGGAAAACTACGCTTGATTTCTCCCGGGATGATGTATACACTGCAATCACTGTTTTCTCTCTGCTCTGTGCGTGAGGTTGTAAAACCCCTGCGGAATGTTAATCGAACGGGAACTTTTCAGGTCGTGGTGTGCTGCCCCTCTGCGGGAATTGCCTGAAGCGACACATAAGTGGCCCACCTTTACAGTTACTCGCTGTGAGGTCCCTAGACCAACGGCAAAGTGGAGAGCTTATATAAAGGAGACCGGATTACCGGCCTCCTTTTTTTTCATGTTCACGGATCAGATTTCATTGCCAGCCCCTCACCCAAACCTGCTATAGTAGCCGACTCCGGAGGGAGATGTCGTGCATGCGTCGTCGTTCACATCTGCACTGTTTACCGTAGCGCTTCTGACGCCGTGGTTGTTTGCCTTCGTTCCGGCGGCGGCGGGTAAGACAGCTACACGTCCTGCACATTCCACTGCGAGGTCCCAACTCGCCGTCCCGGCTTCCGGGACAGTCTTCCGCGACCGGCTCGATGATGGCAGCCTTGCTCCGGAAATGGTGGTGGTCCCGGCAGGACGTTTCCGTATGGGTGCAGTAGAGGGAGGGGGAGATAGTGACGAGAAGCCTGTCCACGAGGTGATCATACCGCGTCCTTTCGCTATCGGCCGTTTCGAGGTGACCTTCGCCGAGTACGACAGGTTTTGCGAGGCGACGGGAAGGGAAAAGCCGAAGGACGGGAGGCACTACGTCCCGTTTAGCTCGTGGGGGCGCGACAACCGACCGGTCATGAATGTAACCTGGTTCGACGCGGTTGCCTACACCCAGTGGCTTTCTGCCCGTACCGGCAAAAAATACCGTCTTCCCAGTGAATCGGAGTGGGAATACGCCGCTCGCGGCGGCACCGCTGAACGTTACTGGTGGGGGTTCAGTGTCGGGGAGAACCGGGCGAGCTGCAAGGGGTGCGGCAGCAAGTGGGATAACCGGAAGACTGCCCCGGCAGGCTCTTTCTCCCCCAATCCCTTCGGCCTCTTCGACACCTCAGGCAACGTCTGGGAGTGGTGCCAGGACAGCTGGCACGAAAGCTACGACGGCGCGCCTGCTGACGGCAGCGCCTGGGTCGTAAAGGGTGACGAGCGTCGGGTGCAGCGAGGCGGTTCCTTCGGCAGCAAGCCCCGCTACGTGAGAAACTCCGCCCGCGGGCGAGGCGCGCCGGACGGGCAGTATGTGTATCTGGGCTTCCGCGTCGTGCGTGAGCTCTGACAGCCAGCAAAAAACTACTGCGGGGCCGATCTGCTTTGCGGAATCGGCGTAAGCACGGCCTTTTTCAAGGTTGTTGAAAACTCAGGTTGCTCAAAAACGGCCAGATCGCCGCACCCGGAGGAAGCCCCGCGGAGGCGTAGCAGCGCTACGCCGCACAAGGTGGCTTTCGAGGACAGTGGCGAGATGGCTGTTTTTCAGCGACCTGTTAAAGGTACTGATGTCCAACTCCCCCTCCGATATACTCCGCATCGTCTTCGGCTATACCTCGTTCCGCCCCCATCAGCGGGAGATCATCGACTCCCTCGTCGGCGGGAACGACATCTTCGTCGTGATGCCCACAGGAGGGGGAAAGTCCCTCTGCTACCAGATCCCGGCCCTCCACCGCCCCGGCGTGGGGATCGTCGTCTCCCCCCTGATCTCTCTCATGAAGGACCAGGTGGATGCCCTCGTTGCCAACGGCGTGAACGCTGCCTTTTACAACTCCACCCTGACCGAAAAGCAGGCGCGGCAGACACTGGCGCAGCTCCACGAAGGAGCACTCGACCTTCTTTACGTGGCCCCGGAGCGGCTGATGAGCGAAGCTTTCCTGGAGCGGCTCTCCGGCATCCCCATCTCCCTCTTTGCCATCGATGAAGCCCACTGCATCTCCCAGTGGGGGCATGATTTCCGCCCAGAGTACGTTCAGCTCGGGCGGCTGCGCCGTCTCTTTCCTCAGGTGCCGGTGATCGCCCTCACAGCCACCGCCGATCCCCAGACCCGCTCCGACATCATCCGCCGCCTCGGCCTCTCCGAAGCCTGCTGTCTCGTTACAGGATTCGACCGCCCCAATATCAGGTACCTGGTGGGCGAGAAGCGGAAACCGGCCGAGCAGCTCGCCGAATTTCTTGCGCTCCACTCGGGGGAGGCGGGAATCGTCTACGCCCTCAGCCGCAAAAGGGTTGAGGAGGTCGCCCAGCGCCTCAAGGAAGCGGGGGTCTCAGCCGCCGCCTATCATGCGGGGCTGGCCGACAGTGAGCGGCAGCGGGTGCAGGAGGCTTTCCTGCGGGACGACATCCAGGTGGTGGTGGCGACGGTTGCCTTCGGCATGGGGATCGACAAGCCCAACGTCCGGTTCGTCGTCCATTACGACATGCCGAAGAACATAGAGAGCTATTATCAGGAGACGGGCAGGGCAGGCCGAGACGGGCTCCCCGCGGAGGCGCTACTCCTCTTTGGGTACGGGGACGTGGCGGTGGCCCGTGGTATAATCGAGGCGGGAAACAACCCTGATCAGATGAGGATCGAGCTCCACAAGCTGAACGCCATGGTCGGGTTCGGGGAAGCGCTCACCTGCCGCCGGCGGGTGCTCCTCGGCTATTTCGGGCAGCAACTCGACGAGGATTGCGGCAACTGCGACATCTGCCTCTCCCCTCCCGAGCGTTACGATGCCACCGAGCAGGCACGGATGGCGCTCTCGTGCGTATACCGGGTCGGACAGCGGTTCGGAATGGGGCACGTCATCGACGTGCTGCGTGGCGCGCGAACGCAGCGCCTCCTTCAGCTGGGGCACGACCGGCTGAGCACCTACGGGATCGGGAAGGAGATTTCCACCGATCAGTGGGGCAGCCTCTTCCGTCAGTTGATACACCTCGGTTACCTGGAGCAGGACATGGCCAACTATTCCATCCTGCGGCTCTCCTCTTCGGCGAAGCCCCTTTTGCGGGGGGAGGAGCAGCTCGTCCTCGCCAGGCCCCGTGTGAAGACGGTTGCGGCGAAGAAGGAGCCGAAAAAGGGGCGAGGGAAGCTGGAGTACGACGAGGGGCTTTTCCAGGCCCTGCGCGTCCTGCGGAAACAGTTGGCGGATGAGCAGCAGGTCCCCCCCTTCGTGGTCTTCGGCGATGCGACTCTCGTGGAGATGGCGGCACATCGCCCCCGTTCGGCGGAGGAGCTGCTGAAGATCAGCGGCGTCGGGCAGCACAAACTCGGGAAGTACGGGGCGCAATTCCTGGAGGCGATCCGCGGATACGGAGACTGAAGGATGACGAAGGCCGAAAAGAGCTGGGTGCTCTATGACGTGGCGAACTCTGCGTTTGTCCTCGTGATCGTGACTGCGATCATGCCGATATATTTCAAGGAGGTTGTCGCCCACAACATTCCCGGACAACTCGCAACGGCATGGTGGGGGTACGCCAACTCGATCTCCGCAATGGCGATGGTCGTTCTTGCTCCGGTGATGGGGACCTTTGCCGATTATTCCGGCTGGAAAAAGCGCCTGCTCCTCATCTGTCTGCTCGTCGGGCTCGCCGCAACCGTTCTCCTTACGCAGACCGGCGAGGGGAAAATCATCCTCTGCCTTGCAGTCTTCGTAGTGGCCCGCACCGCATGGGAAGGAACGAATCTTTTCTACGACGCTTTTCTGCCGGACGTGGCAGAACTGAAACGGATGGACCGGGTGTCCGCCTCCGGGTTCGCGTGGGGATACGTTGGGAGCGTCATCCCTTTTCTCGCGGTCATCGCCCTGATTCTCACGGGGAAGGATCAGGCAGGCGGACGGATTCCCCCAGATGCCGCCAGAACGGGCTTTCTCATCGTCGCCGCATGGTGGGGGCTCTTTTCAATTCCGCTTCTGAGGAACGTCAGCCAGAAGCATGGCTACCCGAGAGAGCCGGGCGCTTTCCGGCTATCGATGCGCCGCCTGACCGACACCTTCCGCGATGTGAGCCGCCATCGCAATGCATTCCTCTTTCTCCTCGCCTACTTCTTCTACATCGACGGCGTCGGTACCGTCATCACCATGGCGGTCGCCTACGGTGTCGATGTAGGCCTGAAGCCCGACATGCTCATCCTCGTCATACTCGTCATACAGATCGTGGCCTTCCCCGCTGCCCTCGTCTGGGGAAAGCTGTCGGACAGATTCAGGGTGAAGCCGCTCCTCTTTTCCGGGATCGCAGTCTATTGCATCATCACGTTGATTGCCTTCATGATTCCCGCCATACCCGATCCCACCCTGAAAAAAGCGACGTTCTGGGTAATCGCAGTCCTGGTCGCCTCGGCCATGGGGGGCATTCAGGCGCTCAGCCGCAGTTTCTACGGGAAACTCATTCCCCCGGAAAAATCGGGTGAGTTTTTCGGCTTCTACAACATCTTCGGCAAGTTCGCGGCAATGGGCGGCCCCTTCCTGATGGGGATCACCGCCCAGATGACCGGATCATCGCGGTACGGGGTGCTGAGCATCCTCCTCCTCTTCATTGCCGGAAGCGTCATACTTGGCAGGGTAGATGAGAGCTGTGCGGGTTCCGGTACTCCTGAAAAGGCATAAGAGCTGAAGACTTTCATCTTCACAGGCTAAAGTTGCCCATCACTGCAACGAGCCGGAATAGAATCACCATCAATAAAGGCGATAACACCATGGGTTCCCGCTCAAAACGAAGTGAACGTTGTAGCCGCTGCCGGATGCATCTCCATCTCTGCATCTGCCGATCGATCCCCAGTTTCCCTCTGAAAACCCGCGTCGTTCTCGTCATGCACTATCGTGAAAATATCAAGACCACGGCTACAGGTCCATTGGCCCTGGAAGCACTCCCCAACAGTGAAATCCGCATTCACGGCCATCAGGACCACCCTCTGGATTTCAGCGACCTCAATACCCCGGAAAGAAGGACTCTCTTCCTATATCCGGGAAATGACGCTCCTGTTCTCACCCGAGGGTTTCTGGAGCAGGACAGCCGGCCAGTCACCCTCGTGGTTCCGGACGGCAGTTGGCGCCAGGCTGCCAAAATGAGGCGGCGGCTTCCGGGATTGGAGCATGCCGAAATGGTCCGACTGCCTCCAGGACCCGAGACCTCCTGGGGGATTCGAAATGAACCTCATCCTGCTGGGCTGGCGACGTTGGAAGCCATTGCCCGGGCTCTTGGCATCATGGAGTCGCCGGCTGTGCAGACGGGACTTGAGGATCTCTTTCGGCTGATGGTGGCGCGGACTCTACTGACGAGGGGAGATCGCAGCGGGGGCATTGATACGAACCTGGTTCTAGGCTGACGATGCAAATGCTTGTGCCTGGCCAGTATAGCCAGAAGTACCTGTTTGATTTTCACATCGAATCTGCCATCTGTTGCCAGGTGCCTGTCATACATACTTTGCGGGTACGTCACGCCCAACTTTCTTGCTAATTTGCCGGTGCTCCGCGGTATATCATCCGTTCACTCCTTGCCTTGACAAACACCCCCTGTCTGATATCGAAAAGGTATGCTTTCCCACACGGTACGTAAAGGAGGCAACCTTGTTAAATCCTGAATCCATTGAAAAATTCCGGCTCGCCCTGCGCGGGGAGCTCATACAGCCCGGCGACGTGCATTACGACGAGGCCCGCACCGTCTACAATGCGATGATCGACCGCCGTCCCCGCATGATCGTCCGGTGCGCAGACGTGGCGGATGTGATCTCGTGCGTCAACTTCGCCCGGGACAACGGGATCACCCCCTCCATCCGCGGAGGTGGGCACAATGCGGGGGGACTCGGGGTGTGCGACGACTGTCTCGTCATCGATCTCTCGCGGATGAGGGGGATCAGGGTCGATCCCGAGGCGCGGACCGTTCGGGTCGAGGGTGGGTGCGTCTGGGGCGATGTTGACCATGCGACCCATGCCTTCGGCCTCGCCACCCCCAGTGGATTTATCTCGACCACCGGGGTTGCCGGCCTCACCCTCGGGGGTGGCATCGGCCATCTGACCCGCAGCCACGGACTCACCATCGACAACCTTATTGAAGCGGACGTGGTGCTGGCCAACGGAAGCCTCGTCACCGCCAGTGCCGAAAGAAACGATGACCTCTACTGGGCGATCCGCGGGGGCGGGGGAAACTTCGGCGTCGTCACATCGTTTCTGTTCCGGCTCCACCCGGTGCATACCGTCTATGCCGGGCCGATGCTCTGGGAGCTGGATCAGGCGAAAGACCTGATGCGCTGGTACCGCAACTTCATCATGGAGGCACCCGAAGAAATGACCGGATTTTTTGCCTTCCTGGTCGTGCCGCCGGGGCCGCCTTTCCCCGAGGAGCTCCATGGCAGGAACGTATGCGGTATCGTCTGGTACTACGCCGGGGCGCTCGAAAAGGCGGAAGAGGCATTCGCTCCGATTCGCCGCTTCAAGCCTCCGCTCCTCGACCTCGTCGGCCCGCTGCCGCACACGGCGGTGCAGAGCATGTTCGACACCCTCTACCCCCCCGGGCACCAGTGGTACTGGAAGGCCGATTTTTTCAACGAACTTTCCGACGAGGCCATCGACCTCTTCCTCAAATTCGGCTCCTCGATTCCGACAATGCAATCCACGATGCACCTTTACCCGATAAACGGTGCGGCCCACAGAGTAGGCAGAAACGACACCGCGTTCAGCTTCCGTGAGTCGAACTGGGCGGAGGTGATCGTCGGCGTTGACCCCGATCCTGCCAACAAGGAGCGGATAATCGGCTGGGCGAGGGAGTACTGGGACGCAATGCATCCCTTCTCTGCCGGTGGCGCCTACATCAACTTCATGATGGAAGAGGGGCAGGAGCGGATCAGGGCCACCTACCGCGACAACTACGAGCGCCTCGTCGCAATCAAGACCAAGTACGATCCGGGGAACCTGTTCCGAGTAAACCAGAATATCAAGCCGCGGGGCTAAAAAGAACTCATCTACCAATACAAAAGAGGACCGTCCTGGGCGACGGTCCTCTTTTTCGGTGGACGCAAAAACGGCTATTTCTTTTCGACAGTGACCGAATCAAGGAGAGCAGTGATCCTTCGGTTCTGCTGCCTTCCTGCTTCGGTGGCGTTGTCGGCCACAGGGCGGGTCAGGCCATATCCTTTGGCGGTAAGGCGCTCGGGGGCGATGCCCTGCTTTTTGATCAGGTAATTGCGAACAGCATCTGCACGGCGCTGAGAGAGCTTCTGGTTGGCGGCGGCTGAGCCGACATTGTCGGTGTGTCCTTCGATAACCCCTTTGACTTCCGGGTATTTCTGCATGTACTCAGCCACCTTATTGATTTCGTCGGCATACTTCGGCTGGATCTCGTCCTTCCCGGTGGCGAACTGGATGTTGAGGGACATGCTTAGGGTTTCAAGCTCCGGGCAACCGTCAGCTTTGACCTTTGTCCCCTGAGAGGTGTCCGGACATTTGTCCATATAATCGGCAACACCATCCTTGTCAGAATCAAGCGGGCAGCCGTCTTTGTCGACCTTCACCCCTGCCGGAGTGCCCGGGCATTTATCGAGGTAATCGGCAACACCGTCCTTGTCCGAGTCGAGCGGGCAGCCATCCTTGTCCACCTGCACACCTGAAGGTGTGTCGGGGCACTTGTCGACAGTATCGATGACGCCGTCCTTATCGGAGTCGGCGGGGGTGGGGGGCGGCACGACGACAGGAGCCGGCGCAGGAGCAGGCTTTGCGACCGGGGCTGGTGCAGGTACCGGGGCCGGAGCCGGGGCGGGCACTGCCTTCGCTGCGGGAACAGGCTCCTTGGGAGCGCCGAAGGAGTAGGCGAGGCCCATCGTGTATTCATAGTTGTTGTAGGACCTGTCATCATTCCTGAAGATGAGATGGCGGAAGTCACCACGCAATGCCCAGTTTTCGGAGAGGAAATACTTCACGCCGGGGCCGTAGTCGAAGATGCCGCGGGTGAGCGTGCCGTTTTCTCCATCGAGGCTCATGCCGCTGTAACCGGCAGCTATGTACGGGACAAGCCGGTTGTCCGGGAAGAAATGGAGCAGGGCATCGGCGCCGTACCGGTAAAAGTCGGTCTTGGCAGGGCTCCTTGTCCCTTCGGTGCGGGTATAGTCGAAGAGCGCTTCCACCCCCAGATGTTTCGTAAAATTGTAACCCGCCCTGATGCCTCCGACAGGCTGTGTTTCGAGGTGCTGTTTCCCGTCGAAGGTATACCCTCCGACGATGGGGGACAGATACCAGGCGCCCGGGCGGACTCCTTCAGCCGAAGCTGTTCCCAGGGTGATCAGCAACGCTCCGGCCATCAGCAGCATGGGGTTGAGTAGTTTCATGTTGTTCCTCCTTCAGTGCAGTGAAATGAACTTCTATTGCGACACCGGATCCACAGCCGATGTACAGTGTGGACACCGTGATGCAGCCATCGGGATGGCGCTAAGGCACAAGGGGCATTGTCTGGTGGCAGGAGGCGGTGGTGTCTCCGGCCGACGGAGGCGATTGATCTGCCTGACCAGAATGAAAACCGAGAAGGCAACGAGTAGAAAATCAATGATGTTATTGAAGAAGAGGCCGTAATTGATGGTAGGAATGCCGGCCGCTTTAGCTTTTGCGACGGTGTCGACAGGGGTGTCGGAAAGGTTGATGAAGAGGTTGCTGAAATCCATCTTGCCCGTGAGGAGCCCAAGTGGCGGCATGAGGATGTCATTGACGAGACTGGTGACGATCTTGCCGAAAGCCGCACCGATGATCACGCCGACAGCCAGATCGAGGGCATTCCCCTTGACCGCAAATTCCCTGAATTCCTTGAACATGGCCGGTTCCTCCTAATTAATGTGGGAATAGTGTATCTCTTACGGTGGTGAAGTCAATCCTACTGAAAATTCGAGAATTGTTGCAGGGTCGGTCCTTCCTTGCTGGGTCGGGACCCGCCTCGAGGGTTTGCTTTGCCGTTATAAAATCCTTCTCCATTTCTCTTGCCATTTGTCTGAGTTTTCTCTATTTCCTAACACTCTACCGCTGAGCTCCCTGAACCTTGTTCCGACTTTAACGAACCTCATCTATGCTACAGAAACGATACAATTCATTTTCCGACGAGCTGAAGCGGGTGTTCGGCTGCCGCGTGCACCGGATTTCCATAGATGCAGGGTTTACCTGCCCCAACCGTGACGGCACCTTTGCCATCGGCGGGTGCATCTACTGCGGAGGCGCCGGGTCCGGCGCGGTAGGGATAGCCCGGGGGGAGTCGGTGGCCGAACAGATCGAGCAGGGGAAAGAAGTGATGACCCGCAAATACAAGGCGGGGAAGTTCATTGCCTACTTCCAGCCCTACTCCAATACCTACGCCCCGGTCGAGCGGCTTCGCGCCCTCTATGACGAGGCGCTGGCAGTGTCCGACGTGGTGGGGCTGATCATTGGCACCCGCCCCGACTGCCTACCCCCTCCTGTTGTGGACCTCCTAGCCGACTACGCCCGCCGTACGTATCTCTGGGTGGAACTGGGGCTCCAGTCCCCCTGGGAAAAGAGCCTGCAGCTCCTCAACCGGGGACATTCGTTCGACGCCTTTGCCGCCGCCGTCCGTCAATGCCGTGAGGCGGGAGTACGGGTATGCGCACACGTGATCCTGGGGGTGCCGGGGGAGAGGCGGGAGGAGATGCTGAAGACCGCCGGAATTCTCAACGATCTGGGGGTGGAGGGGGTGAAGGTTCATCTCCTTCATGTCCTGAAGGATACGAAGCTGGCGGAGATGTACCGGCGGGGGGAGGTGCGCCTGCCTGACCGGGACGAGTATGTGGGGCTCGTGTGCGACTTCCTGGAGCGGCTGGACCCGCGAATCATCGTGCAGCGCCTGACAGGTGACGGGCACCGGGACTACCTGGTTGCCCCCTTATGGTCCCTGGCCAAGTTCGAGGTGCTCAATGCCATAGATGTCGAGCTTGAGCGCCGGGGAACGGGCCAAGGCTCAACCCTGAGCAGGTAAGACAAAAGCTTTGACATGAGAAAAAGCTTGGCGTATAACGGAATGAACGTTCATTCCGGAGGCAGAAATGAGTGAGTCCGACAAGCGTGAAGCGATCATAAATGCGGCGCTGGAGCTTGTAGCAGAGTGCGGCTTTCATGGAGCACCGATGGCCATGGTGGCCGAACGCGCCGGGGTCGGTGCCGGTACGATTTACCGGTATTTCGAGAACAAGGACACACTCATCACCGAGACATACGCTGCGTTCGAGCAGCGGCTGGTGGCTGCCGTAATGGAGGGGTACCCGGAACGGAAGGGGGTGCGTGACCGATATATCCATCTAGCCACCATCCTGATCAAGTACTTCATCGCTTCTCCGATGGAGTTCCGGTTTGCGGAGCAGTTCCACAATTCTCCCTACGGCGCGGCTCACCGCCGGGAGAAAGTGTTCGGGAAGCAGGAAAAGGACATCTGCACCGAGATATTCGAAGATGGGAAAGGGCAGGGGATCGTGAAGGACCTTCCTCTCGTGATGCTTTTCGCCCTGACCTTCGGTCCCTTGGTCGACATGTGCCGCGATCACATTCTAGGTTTCATAGACCTGAACGAGGAACTGTCGCTGAAGGCAGCTGAAGCGTGCTGGGACGCGGTGCGGCAGTGAGAGGCGAGGGCATCCGGAGTGGTAACTTCAGGAGAAGCAGGTGCTTGCCAGATCATTTGTAGCCTTCATCGTCCTCTGCTGGGCATGCATCGTCGCAGGAGCCATCATCCGGCGTAAACAGCGGTAATACATCCCTTATATATAAGTCACTCATACTCCACGAGGAGAGGTATTCATGCAGATGAGCAACAGAATTTCGATGTTCGCCGTGGCCGTCGCGGCATGCGGCATGTTTGTGAGTGGGTGCGGGAAGAAACAGGCTGCAGGCCCTCCCCCACAAGGACCCCCGGAAGTGGGCGTGGTTACGGTGCAGCCGCAGCGGGTAGAGCTTACAACGGAGCTGCCAGGCCGTACCTCCGCATATCTGGTGGCAGAGGTGCGTCCCCAGGTGGGAGGCATCATCCAGAAGCGGCTTTTCACGGAAGGTTCCGACGTGAAGGCGGGCCAGGTGCTGTATCAGATCGATCCGGCAAGCTATCAGGCGGCCTATGCCAGCGCAAAGGCAACACTTGCGAAGGCTGAGGCGGCCGTCGTTCCCGTACGCCTCAAAGCGGAGAGATTCCGGGAACTGGTTGCGATAAACGCGGTGAGCAAGCAGGACGCCGATGATACCGCAGCGGCCCTCAAGAATGCGGAAGCAGACATCGAGGCCGCCAAGGCCGCAGTCGAGACTGCGAGAATCAACCTGGCATACACGCGTGTGACCGCACCTATTTCAGGACGCATCGGCAGGTCCACCGTTACCAACGGTGCTCTGGTAACCGCAAATCAGGCGGCGCCCCTGGCGACGATCCAGCAGCTCAGCACGATGTATGTGGACGTCACCCAATCAAGTGCGGACCTGCTGAAGCTCAAGCAGAGCCTGGCCAGCGGCATCATCAGGAAAAATGGGGGAAACCAGGCACAGGTAAAGCTGATTCTGGAAGATGGAACCCGGTATCCGCTGCCGGGAACCCTGAAGTTCTCCGAAGTGACCGTCGATCAAAGCACCGGCTCGATCACGTTGCGCGCGATATTCCCGAACCCGAAACAGACACTGCTCCCAGGGATGTTCGTGCGGGCGATAGTTGAGGAGGGTATAAACGAGCAGGCGATACTTGTGCCGCAGCGTGGTGTGACCCGGAACCCGCAAGGGGAAGCCATGGTCATGGTTGTCGGTGAACAGGAAAAAGTGGAGCCTCGGGTACTCCAGGTGGCCCGGACAGTCGGCGACAGCTGGTTGGTGAGCGAGGGACTCAAGCCGGGCGACCGCGTGATCCTGGAAGGGATACAGAAGGCGCGGCCGGGGACTCCGGTGAAGGCGGTCCCCTTTGGGACAAAGCAGCAGGGTGGGCCCGGCGCCGCTCCGGGTGGCCCCTCGGCAGCTGCGCAACCGGCAGGATCAAAAAAGCCCTGATCCGATTCAGCCACAGGGGGCGCATTAACTCTGGGGATTCCCCCTCAGCTTCTTGAGAAGCATTTGCTTTTCTCTGTGCCTCAGTGTCTCTGTGGCAAGCATTTCTTAGGAGAGTAACCATGTCCAGGTTTTTCATAGACAGGCCCATATTTGCCTGGGTCATCGCCATCGCCATCATGCTTGCGGGACTCCTGGCGATCAAGGCGCTCCCGGTATCCCAATACCCGCCCATCGCGCCTCCCCAGATTTCCATAAATGCCGTCTATCCGGGTGCATCCGCCCGGACCGTTCAGGATACGGTCACCCAGGTGATCGAGCAGAAGATGAACGGGATAGACAACCTGCTCTACATGTCCTCCACCAGCGATTCGGCGGGGGCCGTCACCATCAACCTGACCTTCAAGGCCGGCACTGACCCGAATATCGCCCAGGTCCAGGTGCAGAACAAGCTGCAGCTGGCGACGCCGCTCCTGCCGCAGGTCGTACAGCGGCAAGGGGTGCAGGTGGTGAAATCCACCCGTAACTTCCTGATAATCGTCGGCATCGCTTCGGAAGACGGCTCCATGAACCGCCACCAGCTGAGCGATTACATGGTGTCCAACATCCAGGACGTCATCAGCCGGGTCCAGGGGGTAGGCGAGGTCACGGTCTTCGGCTCGCAGAACGCCATGCGCATCTGGCTGAACCCGGACAAGCTCAATAACTTCAGGCTGACCCCCAATGACGTTATCCTCGCGCTTCAGGCACAGAATGCGCAGGTTTCCGCCGGCCAGTTCGGGGGAAGTCCTTCCGCTCCGGGCCAGCAGTTGAACGCCACCATCAGCGCACGTACGCTGCTGCAGACACCCGAGCAGTTCGACGCAATCGTCCTTCGCACCAACAGTGACGGCTCAACCGTAAAGCTGCGCGATGTTGCCAAAAGCGAGGTCGGCACGGAAAATTACGATATCCTCGCTAGATACAAGGGCCAGCCTGTCGCGGCCATGGCTCTTCGACTGGCGGCGGGGGCCAATGCGCTTGATACCGCCGAGCGGGTCAAGGCGAAGATGGCGGAGCTGGAAAAATCATTCCCTGCCGGAGTGAAGGTTGTCTACCCTTACGATACGACTCCCTTCGTAAAGATCTCCATCGAGGAGGTCCTGAAAACGCTCATGGAGGCGGTCTTCCTCGTCTTCATCATCATGTTCCTGTTCCTCCAGAACATCCGGGCGACATTGATTCCGACCATCGCCGTACCGGTGGTTCTGCTGGGGACGATGGGGGTCCTGCTGGCCAGCGGCTTCTCCATCAACACCCTTACCATGTTCGCGCTGGTCATCGTCATAGGCCTGCTCGTTGATGACGCCATTGTAGTCGTGGAGAACGTGGAGCGGATCATGTCCGAGGAGGGGCTTTCGCCCCGGGAGGCAACCATCAAGTCGATGGGTCAGATCACCAGCGCTCTCGTCGGGATCGCCACGGTTCTGACGGCGGTCTTCGTGCCGATGGCCTTCTTCGGCGGTTCCACGGGGGTCATCTACCGGCAGTTCTCCATCACAATCGTTTCGGCGATGATCCTGTCAGTGTTCGTGGCCCTTATCCTCACTCCAGCACTCTGCGCGACCCTGCTCAAGCCGGTGCCGAAGGGGCACATGCCCGGCGAGTACGGGTGGTTCAAGGGGTTTTTCCGGTGGTTCAACAAGGTTTTCGATTTCTGCAGGATGAAGTACGAGGGGATCGTCGGCCGGTCATTCAATAAACCCGTGCGCTATCTCCTTATATACGGAGGAATCGTGGCGGTGATGGTCGTGCTCTTCCTCCGGTTGCCGACCGCCTTCCTCCCGGACGAGGACCAGGGTTTCATCATCTGCCAGGTCCAGCTGCCGGCCGGCGCGACCCAGGAACGGACCCTCAAAGTCATAGAGCAGATCGAGGAGCACTTCCTGACGAACGAGAAGAAGACGGTGGATTCACTCATCACCGTAGCGGGCTTCAGCTTTGCCGGCCGGGGGCAGAACATGGGTCTTGCCTTCATCAAGCTGAAGGACTGGAAGCTTCGGCAGACCCCGGATCTTAAGGCACCTGCAGTCGCCGGACGCGCAATGGGCGCGTTCTCCAAGATCAAGGACGGAATGGCCTTCGCCTTCTCTCCCCCGGCGGTTGTCGAATTGGGACAGGCGAACGGTTTCGACTTCCAGCTGCAGGACCGCGGAGGCGTCGGGCACGACAAGCTGATGGAGGCGCGCAACCAGCTGCTGGGCATGGCGTCCCAGAACAAGGCTCTCATCGCCGTCCGCCCCAACGGACAGGACGACACACCGCAGTTCAAGCTCGAAATCGACGATGTGCGTGCCGGCGCACAGGGGGTCTCGCTGGCGGACATCAACAGCGTGCTCACCACTGCCTGGGGGAGCTCCTACGTCAACGACTTCATCGAGAACGGGCGGGTCAAGAGGGTTTATCTCCAGGCGGACGCAAAATACCGCATGGTACCGGAAGACATCGGCAAGTGGTATGTCCGCAACAATCGCGGAGAGATGGTACCCTTCTCCTCCTTCGCCACAGCCCGCTGGGAATACAGCTCGCCCCGACTGGAAAGGTACAACGGCATTCCGTCGAGGCAGATCATGGGGCAGGCGGCGCCGGGGGTAAGCACCGGGGACGCGATGAGGGAGATGGAACAGATGGCAGCGAAGCTTCCCCCCGGCATCGGCTACGAATGGACGGGCCTCTCCTATGAGGAGAAGCAGGCGGGAAAGCAGGCTCCCGCGCTCTACGCGATTTCGCTTCTGGTCGTATTCCTTGCGGTGGCGGCCCTGTACGAAAGCTGGACGATCCCATTCGTCAACCTGCTGATGCTGCCGCTCGGTCTCGTCGGAGCGGTCACCGCCGTGAGCCTGCGGGTGCTTCCCAACGACATATATCTCCAGATCGGCCTTCTTACCACCGTTGGACTTTCAACCAAGAACGCGATCCTTATCATCCAGTTCATAAAGGACCAGCTGCATCAGGGGCATGAACTGGTGGAGGCGACCCTGATGGCGGTGAAGATCCGGCTGCGTCCAGTCATAATGACGTCGCTGGCTTTCTTCTTCGGCACACTGCCGCTGGCCCTCACCAAGGGGGCGGGCGCCGGCGCCCAGAACGCAATCGGCACGGCGGTAACCGGAGGTCTCCTCTCTGCGACCTTCATCGACCTGATCTTCATTCCATTCTTCTTCGTGATGGTCTCCCGTATTTTCGCAAAAAAGAAGGCACCGGTTGCTGCAACCAATGCCCCGGAGGTGCATTGAGATGTGTAGGACTAAAAAGCTCGTATATCTCTCCCTGGTGACATCCCTGCTGCTGGCGGGGTGCTCCACGATGGCACCGAAGTATACCCGACCTGAAACTCCTGTTGCTTCCGCATGGCCGAGCGGTCCCGCCTACAAGGCGGAGGCCGTCAAGCCGGAGCAGAAGCCCCTTGCGGAAATTCCCTGGAAGGAGTTCTTCATCGAGCCGCAGCTGCAGAACCTGATCGGCCTTGCAATCGAGAACAACCGGGATCTTCGCGTCGCGGTGCTCAACATCGAGCGTTTCCGGGCCCAGTACCAGATCAGGCGTGCCGACCTGGTGCCCAATATAGCTGCAACCGCCGGTGCCGGTTTCCAGCGGGTCCCCGAAGATCTTTCCGCCACCGGCGAAGCCCGAACCGTGGAACAGTACGATGTGGGGCTCGGGATGAGCTATTACGAACTCGACCTCTTCGGCAGGGTGCGGAGCCTGAAGGACCAGGCACTGGAGCAGTATCTGGCTACGGAGCATGCCAGGAGAAGCGTGCAGATCGCACTTGTCTCCCAGGTTGCCACGGCCTACCTCACGCTGGCTTCCGACCGCGAGCGCCTGAAGCTCGCAAGGGAGACCCTGGCGAACCAGGAGGAATCGTACAAGCTGACCAAGAGCCGTTTCGATGCCGGGATATCATCAGCCCTGGATCTTCAGCAGGCCCGGACGAGCGTGGATGCCGCGCGTGTGGACATCGCCCGGTTCACCACATTGGCAGCCCAGGACGAAAACCTGCTTAATCTTGTAGTGGGCAGGCCGGTTCCGGCGGAGCTGCTCCCCCAGGCGCTCTCGGAAAAACTTACGGCGCTGAAGGACCTGACTCCGGGGTTGCCGTCGGATGTGCTTCTTACCCGTCCCGACATTCTCCAGGCGGAAGGGGTGCTCAAGGGGGCCAATGCCAACATCGGGGCAGCCAGGGCTGCATTTTTCCCACGCATCACCCTGCTGTCGTCAGTCGGCTTCGGCAGTGACGAGCTCAGCGGGCTCTTCAAAGGTGGGTCCTTTACCTGGAGTTTTGCACCGAGGGTAACGGTGCCGATTTTCGAGGGGGGGCGCAACAGGGCTAACCTTAAGGCTGCGGAGGTCGATACGGAGATAGCGGTGGCGCAATATGAGAAGGCGATCCAGGTCGCGTTTCGTGAAGTAGCCGACGCATTGGCCCAGCGGGGAACCATAGAGGAGCAGGTGGCGGCCCAGCAGTCACTGACCGACGCCACCGCCGAGACCCACCGCCTCTCGACGGCGCGCTACGAGAAGGGAGTCGACAGCTACCTCAGTGTCCTCGACTCCCAACGCACCCTCTACGGCGCCCAGCAGAACCTGATCAGCGTCCGCCTAGCACGGCTCGCCAACCTGGTGACGCTCTACAAGGTGCTGGGAGGCGGGGTGAAGTAGAATGAGCGGGGCTGTTCAGGGGAGCAACCCCGCTCAAAGCCCACCCTTGTAGATTCCTCCAGAAGCAGTACCTGACGTTCCGATAAGCCTGCTTTACCTGCGCACAAGCGTTGATCCTTCCGAACCTCCAGGTAATCCTCCAGCCACAACCGAGACAGGTAAAAAAGAGGGTGATACACTCTTACAGACTGTTGGATCCGGACAGGTACGCCGCATGAGCGGCCTCCGATTCTACACTCCTGGGAGGACTTTGCCGATGATCCCTTTTTTCCGGTTTATGCGCATTATCTGGCTCCCAGCGGCACTGATCATTCTTGCGATGCCCGCTCCCCTTTCCGCTTTCACCCAGCAATCCCTGTCCGTTGTCTCCGGAAACACTACCGGGTCCTACTATGCAGTATCCAGCGCCCTGGCAAAGATATTCAACCGCCGAAGCGCTGACTACGGCGTGCGCCTTGCCACAGCCTTATCCGAAGGCTCGGTTGCCAATGTCGAGAGTGTTGCGGAGGGAAAAGCCGCGTTTGGGATAGGCGAATCCATCATTCTTCAGCAGGCGGCAAAAGGAATGGGGTTGTGGGAAGGAAGAGCCAGGAGGGGCTTGCGTGCAGTCCTCGGCCTGCATGTGGAATCGGTGACTGTGGTCGCGGCCGCCGATCGCGGGATCATGAAACTCGGCGACCTCAAGGGTAAGAGGGTGAACATCGGTGCACCCGGCTCCACTAGTTACGAATTCGGAGAGAAGCTTCTCGGATTATCGGGGGTGAGCCCCACGGATGTGACCTTTTCCGAGCAGTCCGCAGCCCTAGCTTCCGAATTGCTCCAGAAAGGAAAGATCGACGCATACATATACACAGTCGGTCATCCAAATCTTTCCATCGCGGAAGCAACCGCCGGGGCGCGGAAGGTGCTGCTGGTTCCTCTCGACAAGGAGGTCATCGGGCAGGTGACGGGCAGCAACCCGCTTCTGCTTCCGACGGCAGTTCCCACAGCTTTCTATCCCGGCCTGGAGAACAGGGAATCCGTCCCTACTTTCGGCGTCCGGTCGGTTCTCTTCACCCGCTCCGACCTGGATGAGGAAACCGTGTACCGTCTCGTGCGTGAGATCATGACAAACTTCGATCTCTTCAGGCGCCAGCATCCGGTCCTGCAGGACATGATTCCCCGTGATGCGGCCGACGCCGAGGTGATTCCTCTACATCCCGGCGCAGCACGTTATTTCAGAGAGGCCGGTCTTCTTCACTGAAGTCACGCCAGAGCACCTTTCGAGCGCCGGATCTGGAGGAAGCATGAAGCGATTCTTCACTCCCGTTTTCCTGATGATGATCTGCTGCGTTGCGCCGCAGTCGGCTGAGGCCGTACGGGAGGCCTACTTCTATCCTTTCGTCAATCCTTACGAGGCGACCGTGATGGAGTTGCCGAAAGAGCTCGAAGTAACGCTGCCGGAAAAGGTCCCCGTAAAGGAATTCACCGTTCGCCCCTTTCCCCGGCGCGAGATCCCGAAGGTCTTCTGGTACGAGGATGGCCTACCCTGCGCCCTTGCATACCAAGACCAGAAGGCGCCGCTCATCTTCGTCATCGCCGGCACCGGCTCCAATTACAGCACACCGCGCATGCAGAAGCTCCAGAAGGCTTTCCACCGTGCGGGGTTTCATGTCATTTCCCTCACCTCCCCCACTCATATGGACTTCGTCGTGAACGCCTCGTCGGGACTGCCGGGGGATTCCTTCGGCGATGCGGCCGACCTTTACCGCGTCATGGAACTCGCCTACGAACAGGTTCGGGACGATATCGAAGTTTCCGGCTTCGCCCTCACCGGCTACAGCCTCGGCGCCTTCAATGCGGCTTTTGCCGCCAGGATCGATGAAGAAAAGAAACGATTCAATTTCCGCAAGGTCCTGCTGATCAACCCTCCAGTCAGCCTCTACGAATCGGTCTCGATCCTCGACCGGTTGCTGGTGGAGAACGTGCCGGGGGGCATGGAAAACTTCGAGCCATGGTTGCGCAGCGTCTATGTCAAATTCGCCGACGTCACCAGAAGGGTCGAACCGGGTGGGCTCAGCGGCGAATTCATGTACAGGGCCTACAAACGGCTTCCCCCTAACGAGGAGAGTCTGGCCGCCCTGATCGGCCTTACCTTCCGCATGAATGCGGCAAACATGATTTTCACCGCGGACGTCATGAACGGCGGCGGCTACATCGTCCCGAGAAACGCACAACTCACCGCCACTACCTCACTAACCCGCTACGCCGTAGTCTCGTACAACACCAGGTTCGTCGATTACTTCGAGGAGTGGTTCTTTCCCAGCTGCCGGAAGCGCGACCCGAGCCTGACGCGGCAAACCCTTGTGGAGCGCCTGAGCCTGCGTTCCATCGAGGCTTACCTTAGGAGCGCGGTCAAGATCGGTGTGCTCCACAACGAGGACGACATAATCCTCGCGCCTGGGGACATCGACTACCTTCAGGAGGTGTTCGGCCACCGCGCGCAAATCTTTCCTACCGGCGGCCACATCGGAAACATGTTCCATCCCGACGTGATTTCTTCGATGACAGGCTTTCTGACCGGAAAGGAGAAATGACCATGGGAGTGGTCTCTCAGCGGAATGTCGCAGCGGCTCTACTTCTGTCGGTCCTGCTTCAGGTGTGCGGGTGCAGTACTCTTCCCGAAACGGGTCCTGATACGGCACCGCCACTACGCACCTATGAAAAGGTGGTGAAGGGGGGGCAGCCGCCGATGCTCGACGTCCCCGACTCCATAGAAGGGTTCAACCGGGGCACGTACCGGTTCAACTATCATTTCGACGAGTATGTTTTCCGCCCCGTCGTGCGCGCCTACGAGTTCATCCTCCCCGATTATGCGGAGGATCGGATATCCAGCGCCCTCGACAATATCAACGAGCTGGGCAACTTCACCAACAACCTGTTCCAGCTCAAGTTCGCCAATGCCGGCATTACCCTGAGCCGCTTCGTCATCAACTCCACGGTCGGCATCGCCGGCCTCTGGGACCCAGCCGGCAGCTGGGGGCTCAATCGCAAACCGGAAGATTTCGGCCAGACTCTCGGCCATTACGGTGTCGGGGATGGCTCGTATCTGGTCCTGCCTGTCCTGGGGCCCTCCAATGCCCGCGACACCACCGGCCTCGTTGCCGACGCAGCGGCTTTCGGGATCGTCGGTCCCATCGCCTGGATCGATGACAGCAGCGCAGCCACGGCGTATTCAGGAACGTCCACCGTGGACAGGCGGCACCGTGTTCCCTTCCGCTACCGCCAGACCGGTTCTCCCTTCGAGTATGAACTGCTGCGGATGCTTTACACCATGCAACGGGAGTATGTGATAGAAAAGTAACCCGATTTGCATTGCGGCAACTGCGAGCTCTTTGCCTTTTCATTCATTCAGGAGGGGCCGCGACTTTTCATGCAGCCATTCTGCCGCCTCCCGTGCCCCGGCAGCACCTGTCGCCATAGTGATCGCGAACGAGTACAGGTCGTCCTGGGTAGTTTCGAGGAAAAAGCCGTTTTTGCGGAGGAAGAGTGCGGCGGAACTGACAGCGGTTCTTTTGTTGCCGTCGATAAAAGGGTGGTTTTTAGCCAGCGATTCGAACAGCGCCCCTGCTTTTGTGAAGAGATCGGGGTACAGCTCCTTGCCGTCGAAGGTCACCTGAGGCCGGGCTGCGGCCGATTGGAGGGCACCGACGTCACGGATGCCGTGGGTACCACCGGTCATTTCGATCAGGCGATAGTGAATGAACAGGATCTGCTGCGGCGAAAGGTATTCTGTCACGACCTACTCGGCGAGCTTCTTCAGGGCTGGACGATACAGTTCTATGAACTCGTTCACCTGGTTTGCAAACTCGGCATCGACCCCCTCGGGATAGGCAGCAGTGCGCACCGGCTCGATAACGATGCAGCCTTGCTCCTCGTCCACCTGCACGTCCACTTCCGACCCCACTGCCAGTTTCAGCTTCTCCAGCGCTTCGATGGGAAGCGACACCCCCCGGCTGTTGCCGATGGCGCAAATCTTTCGACGCATACGATGCTCCCTTGGTTTTTGTTATACCAGGATTATAACGAGGGGAAAGATGAGAAGCAAGGGGTTTGGCGATGCTGGATTAAAACTCCGTCAGATGCTTGCGAAAACGCATCGGCACATGCTTCTGCTGCAGTTTCGGATTATGCCGCTCTGCGATGGCGAGGCGCTGAAAATAGCTCTGCCACAGGGCGGCGTAGTCATGTTCGGTCGCACTGAGTGCCGGTTCGGTGGTCAGTTCGATATCCGGTATCAAACACCATGACGTCAGATCGTACAGCGCCGCCTGATTACGGCAGAGATCATGAATCATCCAAGGCCGATCATTGACGCGCCCGACGAAGTGGGGAGCGATGAAGGCGAGGATGTCTGCTTCAGGCTCGATCCGGGCATACAGAAAACCGGCCTCAACTTCACGAAAGCGCACAAACCCTTTGTACTTGTGGGCTTCATGCGCCACATGCCGGGCAATACGATTGACCGAATGCACCGGGTCCTCCGCCAGCATCGCGCACAAACGCCTTCCCACCTGAAGTCCCGCTACGAGATAGCGCCACACCAGCAGTTCAATCCCCGTTCTCCGGCTATGAAAAGCATAGCGGGCGGTGGCGAAGGCCTCCCGGGAAACCGCTTCGATAAATCGTTTCCGGAATGCCAGTGCCGCTTCCCGCACCGTTGCCACCTGGTGTACTTCACCGGCAAAGAGCCCGAAGGAAAGATGGTCGCCACCCCCCACAAACTCCGGTTGCCTTTCCCCCGCCTCCAGGGCGTCGTTAATTGCGCAGATAAAGCCTTCAAAGCTGCCGTCGTAGCGATAGACCCTCATCACAACTCTCCCGTCAGTGCGGACGCATCCGGCAGCGCGTCAAACAGCTCCAGCTGGTCCAGTCGCGCCGGCCGGCGCGTCGGCGCCAGCATTAGCTCCATAAGACGCGGCCCGTCCAGCCTGATGCCCCCCAGATACCGGCCATCGGCGGTCAGAAAATATTTTGCCCGTTTCAGCACGACCCCCAATTTTTTCAACTCCATCTCCCCCAGCCGCGCACCGCGCCGGGCCTGCACGATGCGCTGGGCGGAGCGGACGCCGATCCCCGGAACCCGCAGCAGCACCTCATAATCGACCCGATTGACCTCCACCGGAAACAGCTCCAGATGGCGCAACGCCCAGTCGCTTTTCGGATCGAAACGCATGTCCAGATTGGGACGCGCTTCATCCAGCAGTTCGTGGGCGGCAAAGCCGTAAAAACGCAGCAGCCAGTCGGCCTGATAGAGGCGATGTTCACGTAAGAGCGGCGGCGTAGGGAGCGCCGGCAGGCGGCGGTCGCTTGATCCCGGAATATAGGCCGAGTAATAAACCCGCTTCAGTTCCAGCTTTTTGTACAGCCCCTCTGTCAGGGTGATGATCTCGCGGTCGCTCTCCGGCGTGGCTCCGACAATCAGCTGGGTGCTCTGGCCGGCCGGAGCGAAGCGTGGCGATTTTCGGGATTGTGTGCGGGCTTCCCGTGCCTCGACCAGCAGGGTGCTGACCTGACGCATGGGGTCGATCACCGATTCGCGCGGTTTGTCCGGCGCCAGCAGCGCCAGGCTCCGTCGAGTGGGTAGTTCGATATTGATACTCACCCGGTCGGCATAGCGCCCTGCTAAGGCAATAAGGAGCGGATCCGCCCCCGGAACCAGTTTCAGATGAATATAACCATTGAAACGTTCCACCTCCCGCAGCCGCTGCGCCACGGCGATCAGCTGCTCCATGGTGTAGTCGGCGGAACGGATAACGCCGGTGCTGAGGAACAATCCTTCGATATAATTGCGGCGGTAAAAGTTCATCGTCAGGTCGACAACTTCATTGGCAGTGAAGGCGGCGCGGGGGATGTCGTTGGAGCGGCGGTTCAGGCAGTAGGCACAGTCGTAGATGCAGGCATTTGTTAGGAGGATTTTCAGCAGCGAGATGCAGCGGCCATCGGCGGTCCAGGTATGGCAGATGCCGCTGGCCGCGGTACTGCCGAGGGCACCCGCTTTGCCGGCGCGATTGCTGCCGCTGGATGAGCAGGAAACATCGAACTTGGCGCTGTCCGCCAGGATTTCCAGGCGCTGTTCGATGGGTAGGGTGATCATGGTGAAGAGGTTATCGCACAACCTGGACAGAATATGTCACAGAGAGTCCAGCCCTCTAAACGCGGCACGCGGTTTCGGGTGGTTCTGAAGGGCCGCGGCGGCAACTGGAAAAATATGGGGAGTGTCCCTGTTTATTTCCCTGCGGTGTAGGACGCGCTGGCATCGATGCGATGGCGGGATTCGGCTGCAGTTGGCATATGAAGGGTGGAGGGTCCGTTCAGGAAATTTGGCCATTGCGTTCGATGGGAGTTGAAGGAGCTTTATAGAGTATCGATGGAGCCGGGGCAGACTATGGAATCTGCCCCGGCTTTTTTTGTCTTGGGGAATTTAGTTACGTTGTTTCAACTCATCCGGTAGGTACCGAACGGGCGGCACACGAGATGACGGCCTTTACATTGGCGAGAAGGAAGAATATAGTGCGTGCTCATTGGAGAGAGTTGAGTTGGCGGCTGGTGGTTTTTTGCTTTATTCAGGGAGTGCGATGAAATCGCGATTGAGCCTTAAGCCGGGTCAAAAGGGAACAAAGAAGCTCCTGGAATTGTACGGCGATCGCCTGACGGCTAAGGGGACGTGACGGCTAAGGGGACGTAGTTGATTAGTTGACTAGCGTAGGATTGGAGGTAAGAGTTTATACATGCCGAGGGCCGCACGACTCGACATAGCCGGCGTTCTTCAACACGTCATAGTGAGGGGAGTTGAACGTCGAGATATCTTTCTGGATGACCAAGACCGACAATCCTTTGTCGATCGCTTCACGAAACTGATGGAGCAGATGGGAATGGAATGTCTGGCGTGGGCCTTAATGTCCAACCACGTTCACCTGTTGTTGCGGCCGTCCCAAGATAATCTCGGGCAGTTTATGCGGCGACTCCTCACGGGTCATGCGGTGATGTTCAATCTTAGGCACCACCGGAGCGGCCATCTCTTTCAAAACCGGTACAAATCGATCATCTGTGAAGAAGATCCTTATCTTCTTGAACTGGTTCGTTATATTCACTTAAATCCTCTCCGAGCCGGATTGGTCGGCAGTATTGAAGAGCTGAAACGCTATCCCTGGAGTGGTCATGCTGTCTTGATGGGTACAAGAGCGCTGCAAGGGCAGAAGATGGACGAGGTGCTACTGCACTTCTCGACGAAGCAGAAGTCGGCGAGGCAAAAATACGAGGTTTTCCTGGCCGATGGTGTCGGGCGCGGGAAAAGAGAAGAACTTGTAGGCGGAGGCCTGCGACGTGTCCTTAAAGCGGCAGGAGAGGGTTTCATTTCAGCCTACGACGACAGGATACTTGGCAGTGGAGATTTCGTGGAGCAGTTGAGGCAGGAAAAAGGCCTATCGGAGAAGCTTGAGGCGTGCCTGCCATTGGAGCAGTTGATAGAAAAAATTGCTGAGGCATCGGGCATCGATCGGGAGATTTTTTGTGAACGCAGACGTGGAGGGGGTTTGTCGGAGGCCAAAAGCATAATCTGCTACGTTGCCACTCGGCGCTTTGGCTACAGCGGAGAGGCGGTCGCGAAAGCTCTTGGCATTACCCGTTCCGGTGTCTGCCGTGGAGCATTACGTGGCGGGAAGATAGCAGCACAAGGGATGCCGCTTTGGGAGCAAATCGAGAAGTTAGTCAACAAATCAACTACGTCCCCTTAGGTTCCGTCGATCTGGGCGGTCTACCGGCCGTGACTTTCTATCCCAGGATCGGACCAAGTTGCAAGAATTTAAAGGTATTAGCCCCTGCTTTTGGCCTTAGAGCCGCATTTTTGACTGCAAAAAATTACCTTTAAGAATGGCCGTGGCAAAGAATAAGAAGTTCGTTTTTGATGCCAAAAATATGCGTTTAAGCCCAAAAAATAGTCCATTTTGGCGTATTTATTTGTGAGTTCAATAGGTTGACTTGGTCCGACCCCACCGACAACCCCACCGACAAGCCACTTTATGACAATAGGGCAGACATTTTTTCGTGCAGGCGACGGATAAACTGCTTTTTTTGTAAATTCCTGACTCCCTTGTTCAGGCACCGAGGTGTTAGGTTAAACTTTTCTACGGTATCGATTTGCTAGACCGATAAGGGAATTAGAAAGACAAATCTGGAGGGGGAGGGCAATAATGAGTACCAAAAAGAATAATGTAACAAAGGCGTTAGCTGCTCGCGAGACACTAGAATCCTGGGCTGTATATAAGTCAATGGAACTGAATTCGGGATGTGCAAATCAAAAAGGGTTCATCCATGAATCGACTTCATCGATGATCAAAACCATGAAAGGCATGGAAGTTTGGGCTCCTGCGGCAGACCGACATGCCGCCGCTGACCTCGTGTCTGCCAGTGGTCATACAGTTCAATGCAAAGCATTAAGCAATAATGCTGCAATTAATAAGGCTGCAAAGCGCATTCTTAAGGGCGATTATGGTAATGATAAGATTGTGATTCCTTATGATATGCGAGAAGGATTGATAAAAAAGGGCGTTGATCCAGCCAGGTTGGAGGCTATGCCCTATCCAGTTCAGTACATGGACGCATTGGCCAGTAAAGTTGGACTCGGTTATGGAACCTTAGGGGCAAAGATAGTAGACGCCGCATCAACTGGTGCTGTTACAGGAGCGGCCTTCGGTGTAGCTGTTTCGGTAGCCTGCTGTTCTTTTGAAATTGCGGCTGGGACAATGACCCCCGCGGAGGCTGCTGCTGAAATAACAAAAACAGGTTTGATGGGAGGGGTAACAGGAGCAGCATATAACGCGGCAATAACAGCAGCCGCTTCTGCGTTGTCTTCAGCAGGCTATGCGGCAGCGGCCGCGGCAGTCCCTGGTGTCGGTCTTGCTCTCGTGGTAGGTTCCGTGGTCTGGGGTGCAGCAGGTGATGATCTCATTGCCGGGATTGACAGAGTTGTTTGTGATCTGGGGGGAGCCATATCCGACGCAGGGGAAAGATTATTCGAAGGAGGCACTAAGATTGTATCTGACGCACTCTGTGGTGTTCCTGGTGGTACAGGCGACACGGCTATAAAAGTTAGAAATACTATATCTGATATTTGCCAAATTTTTCGTTGGTAGCTGCCATTAAAAAAAGATTCTATCAATTTCTGGGACTGCTACAAAAAGAGCTTCCAATCCCATCCTGTACTGCCGGGATTTCGTCAGGAAGTAATTCTATGAACTGGGCCAGATCGCGTGTAATGGAAAGCTGGAAAGGACCGGAGAACCATTGATTGACCTTCCCCCCTGAGTTTCAGGGGGAAGGTCACCGCATATCCACGCGGAGTTTCAAGGAGAAGTCGCAGTGTTCGCCATTAATGAGAACCACCCATCCACCATCACCATCCCAGGGTCGGACCAAGATAACCGGTTAATATGCAAGAATTTATAGGTATTTTAAGCCCTACTTCTGGCCTTAGAGCCGCGTTTTTCACTACAAAAAAATACCTTTAAGGGCCCACCCATCCAAGGGTCGGACCAAGATAACCAGTTAATATGCAAGGATTTAAAGTTATTTTAAGCCCTACTTTTAGCCTTAATCCCGCATTTTTAACTGCAAAAAATTACCTTTAAGAATTGCCAACAATAGCTATCAGGAGTCGCTGGAGAATGCTTGCGTTTCTGGTCAGGTGAATAATTATGCACCTTCTCTAATGGCCATGTTGTTTCTTCCCCGGCGGCACCATCCCCTCGCACGGGACCCGCGTCTGGCACAGGCCGCAGCCGGTTTCCTTGACGCCATAGCAACTTCCAACCGCTTCGGGAACGGTTCCGTAGACGTAGCCACGGCACTTCCCTTTGTCGTGACCGCTTCGGGAGATGGCGCCGATGGGGCAGCGGCCGATGCAGGCTCCGCAGGTCCCTTCACGGTAGTAGAGGCAGTTGTGCAGGTGATCGGGGGCGATGCGCCGGGTCGGCGCGAGAGAGAGTGTGGTGACGACTGATCCAAGGCGATGGGAAATGCCTTTCGGGGTTATGAACCCGTCGTTGAGGCTGAAGGTGCCGAGTCCGGCGGCGTAGGCGGCGTGACGCTCGGACCATGTAGATGCGAGGCCGATGGTCTCATCATCGAGCTGCCGCCACCCTGAGGCAAGCTGGGGCGCCACGGTACGGTGGCCCAGGCCTTCAAGATAGGAGGTAACGTGGCGCCTCAGGGCGCTGTTGAACTTCTCCCCCAGCGCACGGGTTACTGCCCATTCCCTGGAAGGGAACCGCTCTTCCCTTCCGTTGCTCTCGCTGGTGGTGCGCACAACCGGGAGAACCCAGACAATGACGGTTTGTGCACGGACGTCATTTCCGAATGCCTTTGCCATTACATCCTGCGGAGTTTGGTGAAATGCTCCAATGATGTTTTTATACTCGCGGAAGAGCGGGTCGTCCGCTGCGGCAAATCCGACAAGTGGTTCGGCGAAGAAAGGTCCTCCGTCCTCCAGGAAGCGATTCTCATGGCTATCCCGCACGAAACCTTCTATCTCTTTCCGAATCGCCGCTTCCAGCATTCTATCCCCCGCTGACAGATTCATTCTCCTTTGCAGACGGCGCCTGTTGCACGGCTGCTACCTTCCCACAACTTCCCGCGCCGCTTCCTCCGCCTGCTGAAGGATTTCTGCTGGAACGGTATCGGACGTGGAAGGTCCGTACCCGCAGGCGCGGATCAGACGGGTCTGCGTAAAACCCATCCACTTGAAGAATGTTTCATACCGAGGGAATATATCTGCGAACATGGCCTCGTCAGGATGTCCCTGCGACAGAACGAAGACCAGTTCTTTCGGCCCGAGCCGACTCGGCTGGGTATTTGTGATGTAGTCCGGCTTAAGGTAGGAGAAGGTCCGGTCAATAAACCCCTTCAACTGTGCGGTCACGTCACCGTAATAGACAGGAGACGCGAGAACCACCACGTCCGCCTCCTGCACCGCTCCCAGCACTTCCGCCAGGTCGTCGGTGAGGACGCACCGGTCGAGGCCCTTCTTGCAGGCGTAGCATCCCTGGCACCCCCGATACGTGAGCCGGTTAAGCTCGAAGCTGCGGGTTTCGGCGCCGAGCGTGGCGGCGGTCTCCATGAAACGGCCGGCTATAGTCGCACTTATCCCCCGGGAGCGTGGGCTCCCGAGCAAGCAAACAACCTTCATGTTCTCTCCTTTGTAGTTAATTGCTGAACGGGTAATCAGAAAGGGTAACCGAGGCCGACGAAGACGGCCGGCCCCTCCTTGCCTACCCCCAGGTCGACCCGGCCTACGATGTTGGGTCGGACGACGGCCCGGAAGCCGATCCCGGGGTTGAATTCAAAAGATTTGGATGAAACTTCGGGGAAGGATTCCATGACTGCACCCAGGTCGACAAAGGGAGCGATTTCCCAGTCGGTGGTGACGTCGAAGACAGCCCAGCGGAAGAGCCGGATGCGTTCCTCAAGGTTGCAGAGGACGTAGCTGCTGTCGATGAAACGGTTTCTTCCATACCCCCGAAGAGTGGTTTCCCCCCCGAGAATGCTTCGCTCCAGAAAGGGGACGTTGCTGCCGAGGGTCTGGTTGTAGCTGAGCCGGCCCACGCCGGTAAAACGGCCGTTGTTGTGGGGGAGGTACTTCTTTACCTCCACCTCGTAATGCCGGTAACCCGCAGTGCTTCCAAGCATGGGTGAGCTGATTTCGATGGTGCCCCGCGCCATGAGGCCGTCCTCGGGGAGGTCGCGGGGCTCCAGCGTGCTGTAGACCAGGGAAAGCCTCTGCGCATGCACCGTGAATCCGTCGAGCCCGGGAACGTCCTGGGGGGTGAACCGGTCGCGTATGTATGGGAGAGTCTTCACTGCACCCGGAACGATTGATACGCTTTTGAGCCTGTTTCCGGCGACCACTTGCAGATTTTTCGCAAGATCGTAACCGAGGGAGAGGTTGACGCCGAATTCGCGGTCCCCGTAGTTGGTTTCGTCATCCTTGCGGCTCTTGGACTGAAAACCGAAAAAGCGGGCAGAGCCGTCGGTCAAACCGAAAACAAAGAGGTTCGTCTCCAGTTTCTCGTTGAAGAACGTCTTGTCTCGCAGCTTGAGTTCGTAGTCTTCATTTACATTTGTGGAGCGTGAAAGATTGAACTCCCAACTGCGGCTTGCGGACGGGTAACCTGCTCCGAAGAGGCTGAAGGTCGTGCCGAAATTCTTGTTCAGGTTTACCTGGGGGGCAAGCAGCGTGCTTACCTCATCCTTCTTGTTGTGGAGAAGGAATGCCGTGAGCGCACCATACGTGATTCCTTCGTTGGGACTTGAAGCAAAAACGGGTAGAGGTATCGTCACGACCTTGACCTGGTCGTCGAACTGGTCGTTTGTCAGGGGAGGAGGCAGCTTCTTGCGCGGTACCATGTTTGTGCAGCCGCTCAGGAGGACTGTGAGTATAAGCAAAATAATGAGGTATGGGTGCATGGGTCGCATCTATTTTCTCGAAAAGGCATTCGTTTATATAAAGTGTACCCGTAGAAGGAGAAGATTCGACCATCGGTCGGCTTTTTGCCGGCCGGGGAGGAGCCGGGGCTTTTTCCGCGTGGCTTCGCTAGGGTTTCTGAATGCCGAACTTTTCCAATCGATACTGAAGGGTCTTGTAGCTCATGCCGAGGAGGGGAGCTGCTTTGCTGATGATCCATCCGGAACGGTCCATGGCCTTCACGATCAGATCCCGCTCCAGTTCTTCGAAGGAGATACCTTCCGGTGGGAGGTCGAACCGGATCCTCGCTCCGGAAGTCGAGTCTCCATGGACCTCTCCGGGGAGATCTTCCGGTTCGATCAGCTCGTTTTCGGCCATCAGCACTCCCCGTTCTATCACCGATTCGAGCTGACGCACGTTTCCTGGCCAGCTGTAGTTCATAAGGATCTTGAGGGAGCCTTTCGATAGGCCCTTTACCGGCAGACTCGCTTCAGAGCTGTATTTCCGGACGAAGAATTCCGCGAGGGTTGCGATATCGCTTCCCCTCTCCCTGAGGGGCGGAAGGTTGATCCGGATCACGTTGAGGCGATAGAAGAGGTCTTCCCTGAAGGTTCCGCGCCTTATTTCCGTCTCCAGGTCCTTGTTAGTTGCGGATATGATCCTGACATCCACCGGAATCGGCGTTTTCCCACCCACGCGCCGTACTTCCTTGAGCTGAATGGCCCGCAGGAGCTTCGCCTGCATGGCCACGTTCATCTCTCCGATTTCGTCGAGAAAGAGGGTGCCTCCGTCAGCCGCCTCGAAGAGTCCGAGTTCGCGGCTGCTGGCGCCGGTGAATGCGCCTTTTTCATGTCCGAAGAGCTCGGATTCGATGAGGGTTTCGGGAATGGCCGCGCAGTTGATGGCGAAGAACTGCCTCTCCTTGCGTGGACTCAGGTCGTGAATCGCACGGGCTACAAGCTCCTTGCCGGTGCCCGATTCCCCGGATATGAGCACCGTCGAACCTGTCGGCGCGATCTTGCCGATGACCCGAAAGACCTCCTTGATCTTCGGGTGGTCCCCTATGATGGTGGGTATGCTCAAGGTCTCGGATAGCTGCTTGTGAAGCACCCTGTTCTCTCTCAGGAGTAGAACGTGTTCCATGGCTCTCTGCAGGGTGAGAAGGAGCTCCTGCCGCTCCAGCGGCTTTTCCAGGTAATCGAAGGCGCCCTTTTTCATGGCCTCGACTGCCGAGTCTACGGTTCCGTGAGCTGTCATCATGACCACGCACTGGTGAGGGTTCTGGTCGAGCACCTGGTCGAGAAGGTCCATTCCCGACAGCCCCTGCATCTTCAAGTCGGTGAGGATGATGTCGAACTCTGCCTTATCGAGTTGCTGGAGGGCTTCCCGGGCTCCCGGAACGGCAGCGATTTCATACCCCGCTTTGTTTAGAATGGCGTGGAGGATGTCTCTCTGCCCTTTTTCATCGTCCACCACGAGAATTTTTCCGTTCATCGATACCCCAGCGCCCGTCTTCGTCTTTGCCGGATGAAGTCGCCCAGAATCAAATTTGTCCCACGGCCCGTATTCCATCCGGTTCTTCCTGTGTCAGAATTCCGTCGCCACGCGGCAATAGTACGGTAAAGACTGTCCCCGCTCCAAGGGTGCTCTCCACCCTGATCTCCCCGCCGTGCTCCCTGATTATGCGCTCCGTGATGGCCAGGCCGAGGCCGATCCCGGCTTCCCTGGTCGTGAAATAGGGGCGAAATACTTTTTCGATGTCCTCCGGCGGAATCCCTCCCCCTTCATCGGAGAAAGTAAGAAGGAATGACTCCCCGTCGGGGTCGTAGGATGCGCCAAGGGTGATGGTGCCCCCATCGGGCATCGATTGCGCCGCATTCGTGAGAAAGTTGAAGAGGCAATTCCGAAGAAGTTCGGGGTCCACATGCATCGGTGGGAGTTCTGGAGCTGCCTGTGTAACCACCCTGATCCGCTGCTCTGCCAGCCTGTCTTCCAGCACGGGAAGCGCCCGGTCGATCAGATCCCGGTACATGATCTCCTTGCGCCTGAGCTTGAGCGGCCGTCCGTAGTTCATGAAATTGACGACCATGTAGTTGGCTCGCCGCACCTCTTCCTTTATCTTCTCCACGAGAGGCTCGATCTCCCCCTGCCGCTCGGGGCAGATGGGGACGATTTCGCTCTTGAGGTGGTCAATGGCTAGGCTGATGTAGTTGAGCGGATTCCGTATTTCGTGGGCGATGCCCGACGCCAGCTGCCCAACCTTGGACAGGTGTTCCGCTTCGTAGAGGCGTTTTTCCAGGTGCTCGCGCTCCCGCAACTGCCTCACCATGTCGTTGAAGCTCTCGGCCAGTTCGCCTATCTCATCTTTGGAACCCGCCGGAAAGGTAACGGAGAGATCTCCTTCCGTTACCCTCTTAACCCCCTCCGCCAGCCGGTGTATCGGATCTGTGTATTTGCGTGCGAGAAAGATGGTGAGGATGATGCCGAGCATGAAGACCAGGCAGGTCACGGCGACGCGATTGACGAGATTTTTGTGCTGAATGTTGCGGATGTTGTCAAGAAGCAGGTTTATTTGCACGTAGCCGAGCTGCTCGTCACCAACGATGACGGGCACCAGAAGATCGTACGGGTGAACCTTCGAAGATTCGT
Organism: Geobacter sp. DSM 9736; assembly: GCF_900187405.1. Taxonomy (NCBI): domain Bacteria; kingdom Pseudomonadati; phylum Thermodesulfobacteriota; class Desulfuromonadia; order Geobacterales; family Geobacteraceae; genus Geobacter; species Geobacter sp. DSM 9736. The sequence continues at coordinate 2,750,335 of NZ_LT896716.1, read as the reverse complement.
GACTGCCCGGGGAGGCCTTTAGCCCTTTTTCCAGCTTTCTGATTTCCCGCCGCTTGCCGACCTTGTCGGGATCGGAGGAGCTTATGATCTCCCCCTCGTTGCTGATAATGTTGATTTCGTTTATTCCCTTTGCCTTCGCTTCCTTGAGGTACTCCTTGAGGCGAGCGGGTTCCGCTTCGACCTCCGAGGTCAGATCTTCCACGCTCATCTGTACGGCTTTGGTGACTTCGGTGGAGCTTTCCTGGATCTCGTTGACCAGCTCGTTCTGGCTGTGCTGGTTGAGAACGAAGAGCATGAGGATGGCGATGATGAGGAGGGAGAGCATGATTATGACGAGTTTTGTGTTCAGCTTCATGCGTTGACCTTCCCCGTTGGACCGGCCGATTATACACGCGCGTATTGGCTTGCACAAGATCTATGCGCGGCTCTTTCCGGCCTTCATGATGGCCCCTCCGTCCCCTGCGCACGACTCCGACTGGCATACCGCCAGACCTGCGGCATAATTAATGCAATCTGCTGTGGGCTTTGAAGAGAGGCCATGCACGAACTATCCATCGTCCAGAATATGGTTGAGATCTGCGAAGCCGAAGCCCGTGGCCGGCAGGTTACCTCAGTCACTATCGTCATAGGTGAGCTGTCGGGGGTGCTTCCTGAGGCCATTTCCTTCTGTTTCGAAGCTTGCAGCAAGGGAACCCTGCTGGAAGATGCCCGCCTCTTGATCGAGCGGGTTTGCGGTGTCGCCCGCTGTGATGCATGCGGAGCTGAATTCCCCGCGAAGGCTTATTACGAGCCGTGCCCCGCTTGCGGCAGCCATGAAATCGCCCTGATCGCGGGAGAAGAATTACAGGTACGGGAACTGGAGGTAGCGTAAGATGTGCATCACCTGCGGCTGCGAAGAGGATCACAACCTTCATGATGGAGGAGCCGGGCACCATCACCATGACGGGAAGCAACGCATTCTGGTGGAATCCAACCTGCTCGCGAAGAATGATCGCTTTGCAAGGTCGAACCGGGAGCGCTTCGCCGCCCACGGGATATTCGTTCTGAACCTGGTCAGCTCTCCCGGCTCGGGCAAGACGACCCTGCTGGAGCGGACGCTGTCGGACCTGAGAGACCGGGTGCGGTGCGCGGTTATCGAGGGGGACCAGCAGACGGACAACGATGCCGTCCGCATCGCCGCCACCGGAGTCCCTGTGAAACAGGTCAACACGGGGGCTGGATGCCACCTGGATGCGCACATGGTTGGCCATGCCGCGGCGGATCTTCCGTTGCAGGGGCTCGATCTCCTCTTTATCGAGAATGTGGGAAATCTGGTGTGTCCCGCATCGTTCGACCTGGGAGAGCACCATAAGGTGGTAATGCTGAGCGTAACCGAGGGGGAGGACAAGCCTGTAAAGTATCCGCAAATGTTTCGCGCTGCGGAACTGATGATCATAACCAAGTCAGACTTGGCTCCCTACGTGGCGTTCGATGCTGAAGCCTGCCGGAGCATGGCGCTTTCGGTCAACCCTCGCATGGAAATACTGGAGCTTTCCGCATCCAGTGGCGAGGGGATCGACTCATGGTACCGCTGGCTATCGGCAGGAATTGAGAGAGCGAAAAAAGGGGGGGGCGGGCGGTGACACGCATTGCCCAAACGGAAGGGCTCTATGGGTAATCCCTCGCGGGAAGTTCTGCTGCGGCGCAGAGTGGCGGTGGAGGTAGGGGGAATCGTCCAGGGGGTGGGGTTTCGCCCGTTCATCTATCGCCTTGCGCAGCGGCACCAACTCTCCGGCTGGGTCCGCAACACTCTGGGCGGAGTCGAGATCGAAGCCGAAGGGGAGGCAGCCGCAGTCGGTTTGTTCGTTGCCGCCATACGGGAAGAGGCTCCACCTCTGGCGGTTATCGGCTCGATTTCTTTCCATGAGCAGGAGCTCTCCGGTGAGAAGGGATTCGCCATCATCGCCAGTGCGGGGGGGGAAGGAAATCCACAGGTTGCGGCTGACGGAGATGTGTGCGACGAGTGCCTGCGGGAGCTGTTTGATCCCTCCGACCGCCGATACCGTTACCCGTTCATCAACTGCACCAACTGCGGCCCCCGCTACTCGATAATCACCGGAGTTCCATACGACCGCACCCGCACGACCATGAAGGATTTCGGGTTGTGTGAAACTTGTCTCGCCGAATACAACGACCAGGGTAACCGACGTTTCCATGCCCAGCCCAACGCATGCCCCGCATGCGGTCCTAGTCTGCGCCTGATTTCGGCGCAGGGGGGGGCGGTTCCCGGGGATGCGCTCGCCGAGACGGTCCGTCTGCTGAAAGAGGGTGCTATCGTTGCGGTCAAGGGTATCGGAGGATATCATCTGGCGGCCGATGCGGCTAACGACGAAGCGGTCGCGAGACTGCGGCGGCGCAAGAATCGCGACGAGAAGCCATTTGCCCTCATGGCTCCGGGGGTCGAGGAGGTCAGAGAATTCGCACAGCTGGGGGAGTTGGAGGAACGGCTGATCCTCGGAAACGAGCGCCCCATTATCCTCCTGCGGAAAAGGAAAGGGCACGCTCTCTCTCATCACGTGGCCCCGCTTAACGGCTATTTCGGGGTGATGCTCCCGTCGGCTCCGCTCCACTACCTGCTGTTGCGCGGAAACTTTACCGCTCTGGTCATGACGAGCGGCAATCTCAGCGACGAGCCGATGGCATATGCGGATGACGATGCGCGCGGGCGGCTTGCGGATGTCGCCGATTACTTCCTGCTCCATGATCGCCGCATCCATGCACGTGTCGACGATTCCGTCATCCGGGTTTTCCAGGGAGCCCCTCTTTTCCTTCGCCGGTCCAGGGGGTATGCGCCCCGGGGGATCGCCATCCCGGAAATGCAGAAACGGGTACTCGCGGTCGGGGCGGAGCTTAAATCCACCCTTTGCCTCGCTGGAGGCGGCACCGCTTTCCTGAGCCAGCATATAGGGGATCTTCAAAACGCAGCAACCCTGGCAGCGCTGGAGCAGGCCGACGTGCACCTTCGGGAAATACTCGGCGTCGAGCCTGAGCTGGTCGCACATGACATGCACCCCGACTACCTCTCCACCCGATTTGCCGAGGCTCTGGGTGTTCCGAGGGTGGCGGTCCAGCATCATCATGCACATATGGCCGCCTGTATGGCCGAGAACCGCCTGGAAGGGGATGTCATAGGGGTCGTTTTCGACGGGACCGGTTTTGGGCCGGATGGCACGGTGTGGGGAGGAGAGTTTCTCGTCGGGGGATATGAATCTGCCAGCCGTGCCGGTCACCTGCGCCAGCTTCCCTTGCCCGGAGGAGATGCGGCAGTTAAAGAGCCATGGCGGATGGCTCTTTCATACTGCCATGCGTGCTTCGGCAACCGGATGTGGGATCTGCCGCTCCCTTTCATCAGAGAGCTTCGACCGGTGGAGCGCAATGTGCTGCAACGGATGATCGAGGGGGGATTGAACTCTCCCCTTACCTCCAGCTGCGGCCGGATGTTCGACGCGGTAGCCGCACTCCTCGGCCTGCGTACCCGGGTAACGTTCGAGGGGCAGGCGGCAATGGAGCTTGAAGCAAGTGCGGAGCAGGCACCGGCGACCTGGAATTTTCCCTATGTCATCGAGGCGGGGGAGAATAAACTGGTCGCGGACGGGGTGCTTCCGGTTGCTGCACTTGTGGAAGGCCTTTTGGCTGGGGAGCCGCCGGCGACTCTCGCCCGCCGCTTTCACGAGACGCTTGCAGCGCTTGCGGCGGAAATGTGCGACAGGGTGCGGGAAAAAAGCAGGCTCCATCGGGTCGTCCTTTCGGGAGGTGTATTCCAGAACCGGCTGTTTACGGAACGGCTTTGCCGGCTTCTGGAAGAGAAGGATTTCAGTGTATTCACTCACCGGCTCGTCCCGCCGAACGATGGGGGAATCGCACTCGGCCAAGCCGTCATTGCCGCTCGTGGCGCGTCTTTTCCGCAATCTATGCGCTGATCTTCGCGGTTCGACTTGTGCGTGATCCGCTTGATAGCATTGACCTGCGGAATACGCTGCTCATATGACAGATTTGCAAGTCTCTCGGGGGCTGCTTGCCGCCAGATGGAGGAAAACTAAATGTGCGTCGGAGTGCCCATGAGAGTTGTCGCTATTGACGGCACGGATGCCGTGGCCGAGATCGACGGGGTGAAGCGGCAGGCGAGCCTGATGCTCATGGACGAGGAGGTGCGAGTGGGGGACTATGTGATCATCCATGCCGGATTCGCCATATCCCGGCTAGACGAGGATGACGCCCGGCAGACCCTCGACCTTCTGCGCGAGGCACTGCGAGGGGAGGGGGCGTGAGCGCACCCCTTGCCGGATTCAGTGACGGGGCCGCCGTGGCAGGGGTGGCTTCGCGCCTTCAGCGGCTGCTGTCCGGTAGCGCCAAGTCCCTCACCTTCATGGAAGTGTGCGGCACTCACACCATGGCTATCGGCAGGTTCGGATTGCGGACTCTGCTCCCTCCGCAGGTCCGGCTTGTCTCGGGTCCCGGCTGCCCCGTCTGCGTCACTCATATAGGTTATGTGGACAGGGCCATCGCCTGCAGCCGCCTTCCCGGGACTATAATCGCAAGTTTTGGCGACATGCTGCGGGTTCCCGGTTCAATTTCCTCCCTTCTGGAGGAGCGGGCCCGGGGTGCCGATGTACGGGTCGTCTATTCACCTCTGGATGCTGTCGCCCTAGCCAGGCGCCATCCTGAGCACCGGGTGGTGTTTCTGGGTGTCGGGTTCGAAACTACGGCACCCACCGTGGCGGCCAGCATCATCGAAGCAGATCGTCTCGGACTAGGCAACTACGCAGTCCTTGCCAGCCACAAGACAATACCGGGACCGATGGAGATTCTGGCATCCGATACGGAACTGGCTATCAACGGCTATATCTGCCCAGCCCATGTGAGTGCGATCATCGGGGCAGACGCGTTCATTCCACTGGCACGGAAGGGAATTCCCTGTGTCGTTACCGGATTCGAGCCTCTGGACATCATGCTCGGGGTAGAGATGCTCGCCCGCCAGGTGCTGGATGGGCGTGCCGAGGTGGAGATCCAGTACAGCAGGGTCGTCAGGCGGCAAGGAAACCGGAAGGCGAGGGATGTGATCTCCAAGGTCTTTACCCCCTGTGACGCAGCCTGGCGCGGCATCGGCTCCATTCCCGGCAGCGGGCTTGCAATCCGTGATTGTTACCGGCGCTACGATGCCGAACGCACGGTGCCGGTGGAGGTAGGTGAGCCTCAGGAGCCTCAGGGATGCCTCTGCGGCGAGATCCTCAAGGGGAAGGCATCCCCCCGAGAATGTCCTCTTTTCGGCATTGCCTGCACCCCCGAAGCGCCCGTTGGGGCGTGCATGGTTTCATCCGAGGGAAGCTGCGCCGCCGCGTACAAGTATGGGGGGTAGAGTAGTTTACGGAGCATTATGCAAGGAGCCCGTGTGGACAACGATCTGATACTTCTTGGCCATGGAAGCGGGGGGAAGCTTTCCCATCAGCTGCTGTCTGAGATGATAATCCCTATTCTCTCAGGGGGAAGCGCGGGCCAAGACGACGCGGCCATCGTGCGGCATGAAGGGGTGCGTCTCGCATTCACCACCGATTCTTACGTGGTCGACCCGATTTTTTTCCCGGGGGGAAACATCGGAGCCCTGGCGGTCAACGGTACGGTCAACGACCTGGCGATGATGGGAGCTCGACCGCTCTGTCTTAGCGTCGGCTTGATCATCGAGGAAGGATTCAGCCGGATCGACCTCGCCCGCATCCTCACTTCGATGCGGGAGGCAGCCGAGCGGGCCGGTGTGACCATCGTAACGGGAGACACGAAAGTGGTTCCGCGTGGTAAGGCTGACAGGATTTTCATAAACACCTCAGGCATCGGCACTTTCCGCCACGATCTGACGATAAGCGGGAGCAGGGCCAGGCCCGGGGACAGGATTATCGTCAGCGGCACCATCGGCGATCACGGCGTTGCAATATTGGCGGCACGGGGGGGTCTAGAACTGGAAACGGAAATCGAGAGCGACTGCGCGCCTCTGAATGGCCTTGTCGAGACCATGCTCGAAGAAGCGACGGCGATTCACGTGCTGCGCGACCCTACGAGAGGCGGTGTGGCTACCACCCTGAAGGAGATTGCGCTCCAGTCGGGGGTGTCGATGGTCCTGCAGGAAACGGCGCTACCGCTTCGCGCGGAGGTGCGGGGTGTCTGCGCCATACTGGGCCTCGACCCGCTGTATATAGCCAACGAGGGTAAACTTCTGGCACTGGTTTCTCCTGAAGCAGCCGGGCGTGTGCTCGCCCGGATGCACGCCCATCCCCTGGGAAAGGACGCAGCGGTTATAGGCGAGGTGACCGGCAAAGGAGAGGGAACCCTTCAGATGCGGACTACCGTCGGGGGGCTGCGAACTGTTGAAATGCTGGCGGGGGAGCAACTGCCGCGAATCTGCTGATACTGGGGCCATTGACAGCTACGCTCGAATATTCATGGGCTGCACCGCCTTGAGCGATGAAGTGCAGCCGTTCGGAGAATGGGATGCGGATCAACGACAATCTTCCTTCCACCGAAGTGGAGAAGAAGAAAAAGACAAAAGCCTCTTCCAGAGGAGCCGACAATGCCGGATCTCTGTTTGCAACGCGCCTAAGTGCAAGGGTGGCGGAACTGCAGGACGTGGGGCTTGAACTGCACGAGTTGAAGGAGGAAATAGACCGGGCCGCCGTAACTCTCGACCGGGAGCCGACAGTCGCCAACTTCCGCGCTTTTCGCGATCTTCTGAGCTCCTTCGCCAAGAAGGCCAGCAGCCAGGCCTATCGCGTGGAGCGGGTCAGGAGCTCAGGAATAACACCTCACGAGCACGAGCTCGTAGCGGTTATCGATCGGGAGGCGGATGAATTGTACCGGCTTATCGTCAGCGAGCAGAAGGACCGGATTGCCATTACCGGCAAGATAGTCCGCATCAAGGGGATAGTGGTGAATTTCCTTACGTGAGTGTTGGGTGCCACCCAGGTTTGCTACAGCATGCCCTGTGCAGTAAAGCTCATGAAGGTTCCGTCACCGATGATGATGTGATCAAGCACCTTTACTCCCATCAGCTCCCCCGCTTCCGCCAGGCGGCGGGTTATGTCCAGGTCTTCCCTGCTGGGGGTCGGGTCGCCGGAGGGGTGGTTGTGTACGAGGATGATTGCGGCTGCCGATTCCCGTACGGCTGGATTGAACACCTCCCGTGGATGGACGATGCTCTGGTTGAGGGACCCTTCGGATATCTGAACGCGCTTGATGATGCGGTTCTTTCCGTCCAGCAGCAGAGCGAGGAAATACTCTTTCCGCCGGTCCCGGAACTCGTGGTGAAAGTGCTCAAACACCTGTGAGGGCGCCGTGAAGCGTTCGAAGCTCTCCAGGCGTTTCGACCCGAAGCGGTTCCCCAGTTCCAGGGCCGCCTTGACCGACACGGCTTTCGCCGTACCCATTCCAGGAATTCGGCAAATTTCGGTGACGCCGGTCAGCGCGAGCGTCCGAAGGTCGCCGAATTCCTGCAGGAGCGCGCGTCCAAGGTCGATGGCGCTCCGCTTTCCGACGGAATCCCCCGTTCTTATGATGAGCGCAAGCAATTCAGCGTCAGTAAGTGCCTCGGGACCCCGCTGGACGAATTTTTCCCGGGGACGCTCCTCCTCGGGCCAATTCTTGATTCCTCCTCCCATCATCCCTCCCCATTGTTCGTCCGTACGTTTATCGGTCACAGATCAGGAAGCTGTAAGAAACAGTAGCAATGCCGTTCCTGCCGCTATTCGATACCAGACGAAGGGATAGAGGGAGCTGCGTTTAACGAAATTCAGAAGAAAAGCGACGCTGATATAGCCGAAGATGGCCGATGATGCCATGCCGACGACCAGCCCGCCTGTCTCCCCTTCCGGGATGCCGCTGCGTACAAGGTCGCCCAGCTCCAGGAATGCCGCGGCTGCAACGATCGGGAGAGAAAGGAGGAAGGAGAAGCGGGCGGCCGCTTCACGGTTGAAGCCGATGAAGAGCGCAGCGGTGATGGTGATTCCGGAGCGGGATACTCCGGGGATGAGCGCCAGGCACTGTGCAATCCCGATAATCATCGCAGCCTTGAGAGTGATTCTCTCGAGGCTGAGCCGTTTAGTGCCTTTGGAGTCGCTCAGGGCGAGGATCAGGCCGAATACGATGAGAAAGCACGCGATCAGGACCGGGCTTTTCCGGAAAATTTCCTCAATGTGGCCTTCAAGGGCTTTGCCCACAATTGCGGCGGGGATAGTTCCGGCGATAATGTAGAAAGGGAGCCGGTCAGTGGGAGAATCTGCTTTTTTTTCCCGGATGGACCTGAAAAAATTTCCCACCAGTTCGACGATGTCGCGCCGGAAGTATATGGAGAGCGCAATGAAGGTTCCGAGGTGGAGAGCTACATCGAAGGTCAGTCCCGACGCGGGCCATCGGAGAAGCCAGGGGACGAGGATCAGGTGTGCCGAGCTGCTGATTGGGAGGACCTCGGTGAGGCCTTGCAGGGCACCCAGAAATGCGGCATGGAAGAGGTTCATACAGCCTCTCAGGGGATGCGGGAATGGGCCGCTTGCGCCGGCCAGAATGCGGTAGGAAGATATGCGATATATGAAGCTAAATCAAGATAAAACCGGGTATCGCAAGAGCCTTCATGATCTGTCGGGTAATATTTCTTATGGGAATGAGGGGTGATTTGTGCTATGAGTGACAGGTTTCAATAGCCCCAATGTTTTTGGAGGAAACTCATGTTCGGACTGATCCCGAAGGAAGAAAAATTCTTTCAGCTGTTCAAGGAAATGGCGGCCAACATAATCGAAGGCGCTGAACTGTTCAAGGATATGCTCGACAACTACGATGACCCGCAGGCAAGCCAGCGCAAGATCAAGGATGTGGAGCATCGTGGGGACTCTTTGACCCATGAGATAATCAAGAAGCTGAACAAAAGCTTCGTTACACCTCTGGACCGCGAGGACATCTACGCCCTGGCATCGGCCCTCGACGACATTCTCGACCTTATAGACGCCTCATCCCAGCGGTTCATCATGTACAACGTGGAAAAGCCTACTCCTGAAGCGAAGGAACTGGCCTTCCACATCCTTCAGGGTAGCCGTGCAGTAGAGAAGGCAGTTGCGCACCTGGGTGGGAAATTCGAGCACATCTACGAGCACTGCGTGGAGGTCAACGCCATCGAGAACGAAGCCGACCGGGTCTGCCGGGAAGCGATAAGCAGGCTGTTTGACGAAGAGAAGGACCCGATCCAGCTCATCAAGTGGAAAGAGATATACGAAACGCTGGAACGCGCCACCGACAAATGCGAGGACGCGGCTAACATCCTTGAAAGCGTGGTGGTAAAGAATGCCTGATACCGCATTTCTGATGCTAGTGCTGGTCATTCTGGCGGCGCTGGTATTCGACTATATCAACGGCTTTCACGACACTGCCAACGCCATCGCCACCTGCGTGTCGACGCGGGCGCTCACAGTCAAGGCCGCCATCTTCATGGCCGCCATTCTGAACTTTGCCGGCGCCATGGTTTCCACAAAGGTAGCTGCCACTATCGGCAAAGGGATCGTCGACAAGGACAACGTAACGCAGATGGTCGTATTCGCAGGTGTAATGGGTGCCATAATCTGGAACCTCATAACCTGGTACTATGGTCTTCCCTCTTCATCTTCCCACGCGATCATCGGCGGCATAATGGGCGCGGTGATAGCACACAAGGGAGTGGCGGCTCTTCACTGGGCGGGGCTCAAGAAGATCGTTCTTGCGCTGGTTCTCTCTCCGGTAGTCGGTACCATAATCGGTTTCGCCGTAATGGTCTTGCTTCTCTGGACTTTTCGAAACCACGCGCCAGGAGCCCTCAACAACCACTTCCGCAAAATGCAGGTCATGTCGGCGGCCTTCATGGCGTTCTCTCACGGGACGGCGGACGCACAGAAATCGATGGGTGTCATCACTATGGCACTAGTAAGTTACGGGGCTCTTCCGGTATTTGCGGTACCGATGTGGGTGAAGTTCGCATGCGCGCTTGCAATGGGGCTCGGGACTGCCGCCGGGGGATGGCGGATCATCAAGACGGTGGGGAAAGACTTCGTAAAGCTCCAGCCGGTCCATGGCTTCTGCGTAGAGACAGCCTCGGCGGGTGTCATTCTCGGTGCATCCTCAATAGGAATGCCGGTCAGCACCACTCACATTATCACGTCCACCATTCTCGGCGTAGGTCTGTCCAAACGTCTCACCGCCGTTAACTGGAACGTGGCGTATCGCATTCTTTGGGCATGGGTACTCACCATTCCGGCTTCCGCGCTGATGGCTTTCATCACATACAGCGTGCTCGCTCCGCTCCTCGGCAGATAGCAAAGGGAGGCGGTTGCCTCCCTTTTTCCTTCCGCTATTTCTCGTCCAGTTCTTCTCCTACCTCTTCCATTTCCTGCGTCAACTCCGCAAGCGCCTCATCCTTCTGCCTGAACCTTACTACTATGTAGTAGCATGCGAAGTATCCAGCTATCGCAGCTATGAACCCGATGACCGATGACCCGAGGATGAGGGAGGCGGCATGCCCCTTCAGGTATTGCCATTCCAGCCCCCTGACCTTCAGTTCCATTGGAGGAAGACCCTGCATGACTCTTCCGAGTTTATAGCTTATCCCGAGAACGGGCACTACCGTAATGGGGGTGTTGATCCAGGCGCCGGTCAGACAGGTCAGCTTGTTGAGGCGGAAGATGAAGGCAGCGGCGACAGCCATAGGGGTGTGCAAGCCGAAAAAGGGGGTGAAGCTGATGAAGACACCCACCGCGAATCCCGCGGCAATATGTCCGGGATGGCTGTCCAGAGAAAGAATCTCCTTCGCCCTCTTTTTCCACTGCTCCTTGTTCAGCAATACCCACCTCCGGAAGTTTTGCCCAGTCTAAGTGCCGTTCATGTCTTTGTCAAATGTTCCATGTATCTATGGAACGGCTCCGCTGAAGGTTTCTCGGACCTAATTTCCGGAGCGGTTTCAACTTGTGCTGCAGCAGGTATAATTAAACTGCTTGACAAGCGACGCTCATATATATATTTTTCGCTATATATTTGTCAGCCAGAGGCGACGATGAATCAGGCAGCAGCGGCAGTTCTTCTATTTTTGGCGCTGGTTCCCCCCTCCGTTACGTGGAGCGCGGAGCGCACCGTAACTCTCCGTGAGGCTATCAGCCTCGCACTGGAGCGAAACCTCGTAATTCGGTCGGCTGGCCATCGGCGAACAGCCGCCGAGCATGCAGCGGCCAGCCGGCGCAGCCGCTACTACCCGAGCATCGCCATCGAAGAGAGCGGATCCGTCTCCAACGCCCCGACCCGGACGTTCATGATGAAGCTCGATCAGGGACGTTTCACCGAGCAGGATTTTATAATCGACAATCTCAATAATCCCTCTTCTCATGGCGATTTCCGCACCGGAGTCTCCTTGGAATTGCCTCTATTTGATGCGCGTATCGCAGGTGGTGTCGAACTGGCTGATAAGGAACTTGATCAGCACGATCTTCAGCTGGCCGGGAGGCGGGAGGATGTTGTCTTTGCGGCGTACCGTGCAGCTCTCGAAATCAGGCTCGCCAAGGCCCTGGCCGCTTCGGCGGAAGATGCGGTGCGGAACGCTTCGGAGCACTACCGCGTCGCGGTAGCGCGGAGCGCTGCCGGAACTGGACTGAAGTCGGACGAACTGAGGGCCCGAACATTTCTCTCCGAAATGGAGCAGCTACGGCTTTCGGCAAGAAACAACGTCAGACTCGCAAAGCTTGGCCTCGCCCGTCTGATGGGGGAAAAGCCCGGGGTTTTGGTCGATGTGCATGATATCGCCGAGTTTGCCGTCGCCACCGAGAGTGCAGAGGAGTTGCTGCAGTCGGCACTGGACCGGAGGGTGGACTTAAAGGAAGGTGAGGCGGCAGTCGCGCTGGCGGATGCGGGGGTAGATCTCGCTTTTAAAACCTATCTTCCGACGCTGTACGCAAACGCCGCATTCCAGATGAACGACCGGGACTACCCTTTCGGCCGCGACAACGACTCGTGGGCGGCAGGACTGACCCTTCGCTGGGAAATTTTCGACGGGTTTCGCCGCTACCGGGAACTTTCCAAAGCGAAGGCGTTGCGGAATGCCGCGGCGTGTTCTCTTGAAGATTTGAGACGGGAAGCTGCCCTCCAGGTGGAGGAGGCGCTCTTGCGGCGAGAGGAGGCGAGGCAGCGCCTGGAGGTAGCCCGGCATGCGGTACGGGATGCTGAGGAGGCGGTCAGGCTCTTGAGCCTCAGGTTCGAGAACTCTTTGGCAACGATGGCGGACCTCCTCGATGCACAGAGCTCCCTTAACAGGGGGAGGACCCAGGTAGTCAACGCTGAGAACGGTGCGATCCTGGCATCCGCCCAAGTTCTCAGGGCCGCTGGGATCTTTCTTCAGGAGGTGATGAGGTGAAAAGGCTTTCGGCCGGAGCCGCTGTGGCGGGCATTTATGCAGTATTGCTGACCTCTTCGGGATGCAGCGGCAAACACGACAATGCTCCTCCGCCAGCACCTCCGACGGTGCGGGGTGTAGCCATCCAGCAGGTGGGTCGGGAGGAGATCACCGATTTCTTCGCCGCCACCGGTACCGTCAGGTCGGCTGTCGTCGCGTCCGTTGCTGCCCGTGTTGCGGGTACTGTTACGGCTGTGCACGTCAGGGAAGGGGAACGCGTTTCGAAGGGAAAGCTCCTCGTAACTGTACAGGCAGATGAGAATGCTTCCGGTGCAGCAGGTGCTGCTGCTGCCGTGGAAGAGGCCAGTCTGGGAGTGAAAGAAGCTTTGGCCCGACGCAAGCTTGCTGAAGATACTTTCCGCAGGTTCGAAAAACTCTACCTTGAGCAGGCAGTGACGCGGCAGGAGTACGAGACCCGACTGACGGAGCGGGACGTAGCGGAGCAGGGTGCCTCGCGTGCCGAGGCTCGGCTTGCTCAGGCACGAGAGCAGGCTAGGGCGGCAGGCACCATAGCCGGGTACTCGAAAATTACAGCTCCAATGACCGGCATTGTCACGGCAAAAGCGGTCGAAACGGGCGCAACGGTTTTTCCCGGGACCCCACTCGTTACCATAGAGCAGGAGAAGCATTACCGCCTCGAAGCGTCGGTTCCCGACAACCTTGCTTCGGGGCTGAGGTTGGGGCAGGAGCTGGAGGTCTCGGTGGACGGTGTAGGGGATGCGTTGCATGGGAGGGTGGTGGAGGTTTCTCCCGTGGCCGATCCTGACACAAGGACGGCGACCGTTAAGATAGATATCACCGGGAACGGGCTCCGCACCGGCATGTTCGGGAGGGCCAGAATCGCAGTGGGTAGGAGCAGCGGCATTGTCGTCCCGAAAGGAGCGCTTCTGGAGCGGGGAATGCTTTCCTATGTATGGGTCGTGGGAACCGACAACTCAGCCTTGCTGCGGCTTGTAAAAACGGGGCGTGAGCTGGCAGGCCGGGTTGAGATCGTTTCCGGATTGGCCCACGGAGAGAGAGTGGTCACCGGTGGAGGTGAAAAGGTGGCGGAAGGCGCCCGGGTGCAACAATGAAAAACCTGTTCAGCGGCAGGAGCAGGCTATGACGAACCTAGGGTTCGCGGGGAAGATAGCCCGCGCGTTCATCGACTCCAAACTCACGCCTCTTCTTGTGGCGGCGTCGCTTCTCCTCGGAATATACGCGGTGACGACTACTCCGCGGGAGGAGGAACCACAGATCTCCGTGCCCATGGTGGACATCTACCTCCCTCTCCCGGGAAGCACTCCTAAAGAGGTCGAGGAGCGGGTGGTCATCCCCTTCGAGAAGAAGATGTGGGAGATAAAGGGGGTGGAATACGTCTACTCCATGAGCAGGCCTGGCATGGGAATCGTGACGGTCAGGTTTCTGGTAGGCCAGAACATGGAGGAATCGCTCGTAAAGCTCTACAACAAGGTGATGAGCAATCGGACTCTGCTCCCCCCGGGAGCAGGGGAGCCGATGGTGTCGCCGAAATCGATCGACGACGTTCCGATCGTTACCCTCACCCTCTGGTCCGAACGTTATGGTCATTATGAACTGCGCCGTGTTGCGGCTGAGCTGTGCGACGAGCTGAAAAAGGAGCAGGATGTCGCGGAAACCGAAATCAAAGGTGGGCTGTCCCGTCAGCTCCGGGTGCGGCTGGATGCGGGGCGGCTTGCAGCCTACCGCTTATCCCCCCTCCAGGTGGTGGGCGCTCTGCAGAAGGGAAACAAGGTTCTTCCTGCGGGTTCCGTCGCTGTCGGCAATCGGGACTACCTCCTGGATACCGGGAATTTTCTTTCTGATGCCGATGCGGTGAAACGGCTCGTGGTTGCTGTCCATGACGGGAAGCCTGTGCATCTTTCCGATGTCGCATCCGTTGAGGATGGCCCGGAGGAGCCGAAGGACTATGTCTTCTTTTCGACAGGACCTGCTGCGAAATCTCATACAGCGGGTGGATTGTCTGCGGCTGCAGATGGCGAAGCCCGGTATCCGGCTGTGACCATATCGGTGGCCAAGCGGAAAGGAGCGAACGCGACCCGCGTGGCGGAGGCTCTCCTGAAACGGGTGGAGCACGTCAGGGGAAAAGTGATCCCGGGGGAGGTCCAGGTAACGGTAACCCGGAACTACGGAGAGACTGCCAAGGAGAAGAACGACGAGCTCCTCTTCCATATGTTTCTCGCGGCTATTTCGGTGACCATCCTCATCACCCTTTTCATGGGGTGGAGGGCCGGCGCAGTGGCGGCAATAGCCATTCCGGTCACCCTGGCCCTTACGATGCTGGTCTTCAATCTGATTGGGTATACCCTTAACCGGATAACCCTCTTTGCCCTCATTTTCTCCATAGGTATACTGGTTGACGACGCCATCGTCGTTGTCGAAAACATTCACCGCTACTTCACCACCACCAGGTTCAGGCCGCTGGAGGCGGCCATACGTGCAGTGGACGAAATCGGCAATCCCACGGTACTCGCCACCTTTGCGGTGATCGCCTCGATCCTTCCGATGTGGTTCGTCGGCGGGCTGATGGGCCCCTATATGCGTCCCATTCCCATCGGCGCCAGCACGGCGATGCTGCTTTCGATGTTCATAGCGTTCATCGTCACTCCTTATTATGCCTACCGGCTGATGAAGGGGGCATCGCATGACGATGCCGCGGAACCGGAAGATTCCAGGCTTACCCGCTTCTATCGAAAGATGATGGGAGCCCTCATTCACCGCAGAAGGCTCCGGTACTCGTTCCTGACGGCAGTGGTGCTACTTCTCCTTCTTTCCTGTTCGATGCTCTACTTCAGGCTCGTAACGGTGAAGATGCTCCCCTTCGACAACAAGAACGAGCTTCAGGTGATCCTCGACGCCCCCGACGGCACGCCGCTGGAGGATACGGCGAAGATAGCAGCAGAACTCGGGGATGCACTCCAGAAGGTTCCGGAGGTGGTTAATTTCCAGACATACGTTGGTGTCAGCTCTCCCTTCAACTTCAACGGGCTCGTCCGGCACTACTACCTCAGGCAAGCTCCGCATGTCGCCGACCTTCAGGTCAACTTCGTCCACAAGAAGGAGCGAAGCGACCAGTCCCACGACCTCGCGAAACGCATACGGGTCCATTTGAAACCTATCGCCGACCGGTACGGGGCTCGCATCAAGATTGCGGAAATACCACCCGGCCCGCCGGTCCTTTCGACTCTTGTGGCGGAGGTCTACGGCCCCGATCAGGAGAGCCGTCACTCCATAGCCAGGCAGACGAGAGAAATTTTCAAAAATACTCCTGGGGTTGTGGATACTGACTGGTACGTGGAGGAGGACCGGGAAAAATATACCTTTGCCGTAGATCGGGAGAAGGCGGCCCTCTCCGGCATTGCGGCAGGGGACGTGGTCGACGCCGTGCGGCTTGCGGTAAGCGGGACGGATGCGGGACTTCTCCACCTTCCTAAGGAGAAGGAGCCGGTGTTCCTGAATATCCGGCTCCCAGTGGAGCAGCGGACGTCGCTGGCATCTCTTTCAGCTATCTATCTGCCGGGAGCCAAAGGCCCCGTTCCCCTCTCCCAGCTCGTGAAGGTGGTGAGGGGCGAGGAGAACAAGAGTCTTTACCGTAAGAACCTGCGCAGTGTCGTGTATGTTACGGGTGACGTTGCCGGAGAGATCGAGGCCCCTGTTTATGCGATCCTTAAAATGAAGAAGGAGATCGACGGGATTCCCCTTCCAGGAGGTTACAGGATCGATCAGCGGGCCGCTGTCCAGCCTTGGAGCGAGGATCGCCCCGGGATCAAGTGGGACGGTGAATGGCACATAACCTACGAAGTCTTTCGCGACTTGGGGCTTGCCTTCGCGGCGGTCATGGTGTTGATCTACATACTGGTGGTTGCCTGGTTCCGCGATTTTACGACTCCCCTGGTCATAATGGTACCGATCCCGCTTACGCTCATCGGCATCCTGCCTGGGCACGCACTGTTCGGTGCGTTTTTCACCGCCACGAGCATGATCGGTTTCATTGCTCTCGCAGGGATAATCGTGCGCAACTCGATCATTCTCATCGACTTCGCCGAGTTGCGGCGCCGTGAGGGGATGCCCCTGGACGAAGCGATAATCGATGCCGGAGCGGTCCGCTTCAGGCCGATGCTATTAACGGCAGCGGCAGTGATAGTGGGAAGCTTCGTTATAGTCTTCGACCCGATCTTCCAGGGGCTCGCCCTGGCGCTCATGTTTGGCGAAATAGCGTCCACCACCCTTTCGCGGGTGACTATTCCCATTCTCTACTATATGGTACAGTCGTGGAAGCAGCGGCATGAGGCCGCACCGGTGGGGTAAAGGAGTAAAGATGTTCTTGTGGCGAAGAAAGGCAGAGACGGAAGACACGGCGGAAACTGATTTTCCAACCCGCGTGGGAGCTGACGCGGAAGGTTATTTCAGAACCGGCAAGATGCATTGCGCCGAAGCCGTTCTTTACACCATCCGCAACCACTTTTCACCGGAGACGCCGGAAGACGTCGTCAGGCTTGCAGCAGGTTTCGGGGGTGGCTCCGGCTCCGGATGCATATGTGGAGCGGTGAGTGGAGGGACGATGGCCATCGGTCTCGTCCTGGGGGGGGACAAGAAGAAGGTAAACGTGCTGACGAGGGAACTTCATATTTGGTTCAAGGAGCGGTACGGCTCTACCTGTTGCAGGATCATTACAACGGGCGGGAAGAAAATATGCCCTTCCCTCACGGGGAGCGTGGCTGGGAAGGTGGCGGAACTGCTGCGGAGAGGATGAGCCGGATCGGCATTGGGAGATGGCCATGTATATCGACAGGTTATTGAGGATCATCGCGGGCGGGTTCATACTGATCTCACTCATCCTCGCACACATGCACAGCGAGAAGTGGTTGTGGTTCACGGCGTTCGTCGGACTCAACCTTTTTCAGTCGGGCTTTAGCAACTGGTGCCCGATGATTACATTTCTGGAAAAGCTAGGAGTGCCGAGGTTTCCAGGCCAGCGAATGCAGGCATGAAACGCCGTATCACGATTCTATGTGAAAACAGCGTAGGCGCCATATCCGGGACGCTTGGCGAGCATGGGTTCGCGGCGCTGATCGAAAGTGAGGCTGAAGCGGTTCTGTTCGACTGCGGCCAGGGCGCGACGCTTCTGCATAACGCCAGACGCCTCAACCGGCCGTTGAGCCTTATACAAAGAGTCGTTCTTTCCCATGGCCACTACGACCATACCGGAGGCCTTCTTCCCCTTCTGACGGAGTGCGGGGGAAAAGTGGTAGCGGCTCATCCGGGAATTTTCACCGATCGATATCGCGTGAAGGATACGGGGGAGAGGATATCCATTGGTATGCCTTACAAGAAGGAGGAGTTGGAACGGAAGGGGTGCGTTTTCGATCTTTCGGCGGAATTTCGGGAAATAGGTGCCGATATCTTTGTGACCGGCTACATCCCCCGACTTACTTCATTCGAACATGGCGACAGCGGTCTTTATTGTGACGAAGCTGGATGCGAGCCGGATCATATTCTCGATGATCAATCCCTGGTAATTTGCTGCGATAAAGGGATCGTTCTTCTGCTCGGCTGTTGCCATGCCGGAATCATCAACACCCTGGAACATGTCACCCGCACCTTGGGGAGGAATGACATATATGCCGTGGTGGGGGGCACACATCTTGGTTTCTGCTCATCTCTCCAGCTGGATGAGACGGTGAAGAGGCTCCACGGCTACCGAATAAAGAAAATCTGCGGGAGCCACTGTACCGGGTTTGCCGCTGCGGCTCGATTGTCTCGTGAATTCCCGGGGCATTTCCATCCGGCCCAGGTAGGATTTACTTTAGAAATTTGATCAAGCTTCTGGTATAGTACGCCGATACTCTTGCGTGCGGAGTCGGCCGTTCAGCGGGAGCGGGAAGGGCACAGTGAAAAACTGCATTATATCGTTTTCAGTGATCTTATTAGTATTTGCTGCAACTGCGGCGCTTGCTGCAGCGTATCGTAACATTACTTCGGGTCAGGCAAGGCAGTTGGCGGCAAAGCGCCCGGACGTCGTGCTCCTTGACGTGAGGACACCAGAGGAATACCGCCAGGCTCGAATAGCCGGAGCGAAGCTGATTCCCGTAGGCAGCATTGAGCGGCGCTATACCGAATTGCCGAAAAACGTTCCGATACTGGTTTATTGTGCCGTCGGTTCTCGTTCAGTTCCCGTATCGGGTTTTCTCGCAAGCAGAGGGTATGGTGAAGTTTACAACATGAGCGACGGGATCGTCGGCTGGTTTCGAAACGGTTTCCCGGTGGAAAGGTAACGGATGGACATGGAGAAAAAACTGAAGGAAATGTCGCTGGTCTTCAAGACGCTGGGACACCCGGTGCGGCTGCGTATTGCCGCCGGTCTCGCCAACAACAAATGCGCATGCGTGAAAGAGATATGGGAGTGTCTCGGGATGCCCCAGGCGATCGTTTCCCAGCACCTCAAGGTGATGAAGCAGAACGGCGTGCTGGTGGCCAGGCGCGAGGGAGCTAAAGTCTGCTACTCCCTACGTACCGATCTCATCACTCAGATGGTTAAGATGCTCGAAATCAACCCCCACCCCTGACACTCCCCAAAATACCTACTCAGCCTGCAGCTCTCCGCCTACTTCGAACCAGTCCCGATACAGCACCCTTTCTGCAGCAAAAAACCCTAAAGTCACAACTTCCTTCCCCGATAATCTACACCATGGGAAACGTACCTCTGACGGCTGCATGGCAGCATGAATTTGTCGAATATCAGGATGGCGCAATGGGGGCCGAGGATCTTATCGATCTTGTCTCCATAGGCGTCGTTCTTGTAGGGGATGACGGTATCATCAGGTCCATTAACAGCAGAGGTCAAAGACTGCTCAAAGTGACCAAGGAGGAGGTTCTAGGCAAGCGGGTCGACATGCTTCCCTTGCGTACCCCCCTCTACAAAGTGCTTAGCGAGAACTGTCGGGAGATGCCGCAGGAGCTTGCGGTAAACGGCTCCTTGTTGCTCGTAAGATCTACGGAAGTGGTTCTGGAGAACGGAGTTTCAGCTGAACTTGTGGAGTTCAGGGATGTTACCGAGGAGAAGCGCGAGCGCCGCCAGCGAGAGGAGTTTGTGGCGATGATGGCCCACGACCTGAAATCTCCCCTTACAGTCATGATGGGTTACATTCAGGCAATGAAGGGGGAGATGCTAGGCAAGGTAGATCAATCTCTCCAGTCGTGCCTGGAGGAGCTGGACCGGAACTCTTACCGGCTGCTGGGGATGATCGACGATGTTCTTGATGCCTACCGTCTCGAAGTCGGACTCGTTTCGGTCAATCAGGAATTTTCCGATCTTCAGGCAGTTCTCGCCAGCTGCTGTCGCGATCTGGCGCGGGAGGCGGAGATTCAGGGGATCCAGTTCTCGTCCGTTATCAAGCCTGATATACCTGCAGTTCGCGTGGATCGGAAGCAAATCATACGTGTTTTTTCTAACCTTGTAGGAAATGCAATTAAATTCACTCCCCGCAAAGGAAGCGTGTCCCTTACGGCAGAGCGAAGGGGTGAAACTGTCGCGGTCACGGTAGCCGATACCGGCATAGGCATTCCCGAGGCAGATCTCCACCGGGTATTTAACAAGTACTACCGGGCGAGCAGCGCCCGGGGCTACAAGGGTACAGGTCTTGGTCTTGCCATCAGCAAGGCGATCGTCGAGGCCCATCGTGGCACCATTGAAGTGGAAAGTCGTGAAGGGACCGGCAGCCGCTTCACCGTCATTCTTCCAGCTGAATAATTCCATACCGCTTGGAGCGAGGAAAGGCCTTTCCGGAAGCTTCTCCTTCAAGTGGATTTGTTGCTGTGACGCCTTTAAGGGCGAATTCTACTATGGAAGGTATATGTGATGAAGATTCGAAGGTTCAGAAACTGGGGGATTCTTCAGAAGATCATGAGCACCACGTTGATCAGCGTCTTGCTGATCGTTGCCGCTGCGATGTTTTACCTGCTTCCTCTGGTCGAAAAGTATCTGATGGAGGAAAAGAAGCAGGCGACGCAACAAGTAGTCGAGGTCGCCTACCATATCATCCAGGACTATGGGGAGAAGGTGAAGACGGGGGTACTTACCCTGGAGCAGGCCCAGCAAGCGGCCGCCGCTGACATCAAGGATTTGCGTTACAAGCGCAATGAATATTTTTGGATCAATGACCTTGCCCCCCGGATGATCATGCATCCCACCAAACCGGAGCTGGACGGCAAAGATCTCAATACTAACAAAGACCCTCAGGGTAAATACCTTTTCCGGGAGTTCGTGAAGGTATGCGAGGCGAAAGGGGAAGGCTTCGTCGACTACATGTGGCCTAAACCGGGAGAAAATGCACCGGTTGACAAGATTTCGTACGTCAAGCTCTACCGCCCGTGGGGGTGGATCATCGGCAGCGGGATCTATGTGGATGACGTGCATGCGGGTGTTGCACGGCTTCGTTGGGGTATTGTTCTGGCGACCCTGCTCCTTGGCGCGGTCTCGCTTCTTCTGGCTTTTTCGGTGAGCCTCGGGATCACACGTCCCCTGAAAAGGGTTCGTGACAATCTCCATGAAATAGCGGCAGGAGAAGGGGACCTGACGCGGCGTATTCCCATCGACCGAGATGATGAAGCCGGTGACCTTGCGCACTCCTTCAACACCTTTGTAGAGAAACTGCAGGTGATCATCTCGCAGGTTGCGGAGAATGCTCAGGAAGTAGCTTCTGCGGCGGGAAAGGTTCAAGCAGTTTCACAAGATATGGCATCCGGAACGGCTACGGTAGCCGAGCAGGCAACAACGGTCGCGACTGCAACTGAAGAGATGGCTGCAACATATGGAGAAGTCGCTCAAAACTGCATGATGGCTGCCGAATCCTCTCAAAAAGCCAACGAGAAAGCGGTTTCAGGTACTGCCGTAGTGGAGGAGACAGTGCGGGTTATGAGCCGGATTGCTGCCAGAGTCAAAGAATCGGCGCAAACGGTGGAACAACTCGGAGCCCGTTCCGACGAGATAGGCAAGATCATAGGCACCATAGAAGACATTGCTGACCAGACCAACCTGCTTGCTCTAAATGCTGCGATCGAAGCTGCCAGAGCCGGTGAACAGGGAAGAGGCTTTGCTGTGGTGGCCGATGAAGTGCGGGCGCTGGCGGAAAGGACGACCAAGGCGACGCGCGAAATCGGAGAGATGATCAAGGCCATTCAGCAGGAGACAAAGGGTGCGGTCGCATCCATGGATGAAGGTGTGCGCGAGGTCGAAAAGGGGACCGGCGATGCGGCTAAATCCGGAGAGGCGCTACAGGAGATACTTGACCAGATAAACTCGGTGACGATGGAGATTAACCAGATAGCGACGGCGGCGGAACAGCAGACAGCGACAACCGCTGAGATAAGTCAGAACGTGCAACGGATTTCGGAGGTCGTTTCAGAGACTTCCCGTGGTGCCAAAGACAGTGCCCAGGCAGCGGAAAGGTTGGCCGGACTTGCTTCGGAGTTGCAGAGGCTTGTGGGGCGCTTCAAGCTTGCGGCCTGATTGATTCAAGAAACGGCATTTAACGCCGATAGATCGAACTATCCCATTCGTACGGAGGAGTTATGGCCCTACTTTCCTGGAGCGACAGTTATCGTGTCAACATCAAGCAGATAGACGATCAGCATAAAAAACTCATTGAGATGATCAACACGCTGCACGATGCAATGAAGGTTGGTAAAGGAAGCCAGGTGCTCGGAGAGGTGCTCAAGTCGCTCATCGATTACACCGGTAGCCATTTTGCAACAGAAGAAAAGCTTATGAAGCTGCACAACTACCCCGATTACGAACACCACAAGAAGGAGCATAACCTGCTCGTAATGCAGGTTCTGGATATACAGAAGAACCTGCAGAACGGTAGTGCTCCCCTTACACAAAACATCATGAGCTTTCTAAAGGAGTGGCTCGTAAAGCACATTCAAGGGGAAGACAAGAAGTATGGACCATACCTGAACGGCAAAGGTGTTGTCTGAAGGCTACGGGAACGGTACGTGCATTGCCCGCTGTCGTCAATCAGGGAGCCGCGGCTACTCGAAAGAGTTAACATCCAGGGAGGGAATATGACTGGCCAGGTATTGGACGCTGCAGTTCTTAAGGAGATCATTGCGGAGCTTGAAGAAACGGTCGAGCAGGCGAACCTGCTGGCCTTGGAGCTTGCTCTCAAAAGTCTCGAAGATGAAACTGATGCCTCAGCAGGAATGGATGAGGTGGAACAACTTGCCGGCCGTGCGGCCCGTGCCACTGTTGAGGTTGAGCAGCTGGTGCGGCGCCTGAAGGCTGCGTGATAATCGAAATAGCAAAACGAAGGAGGAAGATGCAATGGCAAATGTATTGATCGTAGACGATTCCTCGACCATGAGGAAGATTATCTCCCGCTCGCTCCGTCAGGCAGGATTGCCAGTCGATGATATTTTCGAAGCGGGAGACGGGATCGAGGGACTCAATGCTCTCGGTGCCAACAAAGTTGATCTGATCCTGTCGGACATCAACATGCCGAACATGGATGGCCTTGAGTTCATCAAGCAGGTGCGCGCCAATGGAAGCAAGGTTCCCATCGTGATGATTACGACGGAGGGGGGAGAAGACATCCTCAAGGAGGCAATGAGCAACGGTGCGAGTGACAGCATCAAGAAGCCGTTCACCCCTGAACAGCTCAACGAGAAACTGGGAGGGTTGATATGATGACCCTTAATGCCGCGGTCTCGAATTCCGCTGACATCAACGAAGATGAACTCGCTGGATACATCATCAATGCCACTAAGGAAGTCTTTGGGACAATGGTGATGATGGACCTGGAGGATTCGTATCCCCTTAAAGAACCTGTTACCAAATTTCATTGTAGTGTAACCGGCATGGTCGGACTTGCCGGTACCTACACCGGTATCCTTTCGATCCATTGTCCTCAGACATTTGCCCTGCGGATCACGTCCAACATGCTGGGAATGGATGTGGAAGAAGTAGGCGAGGATGTCAACGATGCTCTCGGCGAGATCGCCAACATGCTCGGTGGATACGTCAAGCAGATCCTTTCAAAAGGTGGTCTCGACATCAACCTCTCCATCCCCACGGTAATCTCCGGAGAGGAATACACTGTAAATGCCATGTCGGAATCTGAATGTACAATCGTTCCGTTCGTTAACGAGGGAGAGCGTTTCCTCGTCGGGCTCAAACTAAAGAAGGAAGCATAACGGGACCACCATGGCAGACGTCGGGAAACTGCAAGAAGTTCTGAATGCAGCAATGAAGCAGGCTGGTGAAGAGAGCAGTCTGCTACTCGGGCAGGGACTCGAAATCCGTGATTGTGACGCGGTAAATACTAACAAGCAGAGTTTCTTTACCGGGATGGAAGATGCCATCTTCGCTGTGGGTGTGGAGTCGCGGGAAGACTATCCCGGCCAGCTCTACATGATTTTCTCGCTGCGAGATGCGATACTGTTGAGCAGCATGCTGCTCGGCATTCCACCTGCCCGTATTTCAGAAAAACGTAAGCTGGCCATTATGGAGCCGGATGATGCCGATGCGTTCGGAGAAATCATGAACCAGGTTATCGGCTCCTTCAATTCTGTCCTGCAGCCCAAGTTTCCGAGCAAGCTTCACCTCAAGCTGCTGGCCCCGAAGAAATTCATTCCGGGGGTTGACGAGCTTTCGGATGAAGAGCCCATCCCAACCGGCGAGTACATCATGTTTCGTTCCCAGTTGCAGATGGACGGGCTGGAGATGGACCAGTTGAACATTCTGATTCCGATAGTCCTTGCGAACCTCCTGATGCCCGACCCGGTTGTGGAGGAGACGGCGGAGGCTGACAAAACAGAAGCCCCTGAAGAGGAAGCTGCTCCCGCATCGGAACTGGAAGAATCCGCCGCTGAAAGTGGAGCTGCGGTAATTATACTGGATGACGACGAACTTGATCGGCAGCATGTAAAGAGTTTTCTAGCGAGTACAGGGCTAAAGCTTGTCGATGGATCCTTACAGGAAGACATAAAGGGAATCTTTAGCCAGAATGAGGCAAAAGTCGCAGTCATAGGTGTGTCTGACCCCGATGATCAGGATCTTGCTCTTTGCATAAAAATAAATGCACTATGTCAGGACGCTCCGGTTCCTATCATAATGTGCGCCCATAAGTGGACGCGGCTCAAGGTGTTGAAGGCCCTTAAGTATGGAGCCCGTGATATCATCATGAAACCTTTCAGTGCAGAAGAACTGGTTACAAAGGTGACACGGCTGATAAAGGCTGCCTGAAGCGTCAAATATACCCCCCATATGCGTGCCCTTATTTTGACTTATCCGTAACGGCCCCCTTTTTGTATATATAACCTCCTGAAACTTCAAACTTTTTATGGCGTGATGTGTGGCATGGCATTTGCGTTGTGAGGGCTGGAGTATTGCCTGCTCGCGAGGAAGAAGTATGCCTGTGGTCCCAATTATTAATTTTTTGAGGGGCAAAACATTTTTACCGCTTGCCTTCTGCCTGTCGATGCTGCCGCTACAAACTGCAGCGGCTGAAGACCCTGCATCCGTCACGAAAGTTGTGGTTCGTCCGCGATCGGGACATACCCGCATTTCGTTCCAGTTCGATAGAGTTCCGAACTACAGCCTTGCTGTGCTTCCGCAGGGAAGTATCAGTCTGACTTTCAGGAACACCGTCTCTTCGCCCCACAAGAAGCTGCGCCATTACTCGGATTCAAACATAGCAGGTGTTCGGATATCGACACGCGGTGAGGATGTACGGGTGGTCATACCTGCCAAGGGCACTCCTGTCTACCGTACGATATGGGACACTGAGATGACCCGCGTTGTGATTGATGTGGGTCCTGCAGTGGCGGCACGCACGTACTCGGAGCTTCCTGCCGGCCGGGAGAACATATGGAAAGGGGCCGGAGAGCTCGTCCGCAACTTCGATCCCCCGCTGAAGGCTAACCTTCCTTTTCATCCGACGGACCGGCGGGCACTTCTCGCATTGCTCTCTCCGGAGGAGACCAACCTGGTCCTGGCCGGGGAAGCGGCGCTTTATAAGGGAAATGCAGCTCAGGCGAAGGAGATTTTCTCTTTTTTCACCGAGCGAGAGACACCGGTCCGGGCGCTTGCAACATACCGTCTGGGAGAGGCCCTCTATGTGCTTCAGCAGTATTCCGAGGCTCTTGAGGCATTCCGGCGGGGGGAACGGCTCTGGCCGGAATACATGGAGCAGAATCCATCCATGAGTTTCTACTACGGGGACAGCATGGTACGAAGCGGCGATCTTCCCGGCGGCAGGAAGATGCTGGGCCGCATGATATGCTCTGTGGCCGACAAATACTATGCCCCCTTGCTTCTTGTGCGTCTTGCCGACATTCTCAGCAGGCAGGGGCATGATCAGGAGGCGGTGGCGATTTATCGCACTGTGTACGAGCATTTTCCGAAAACAAAAGCGGGCAACCACGCCGCGCTTAAGTTAGCAGACAGGCGCTTCCCTGGCGTTACGATCGACACCTACGCATCCCTGTTCGAAGAATACAAGAAGCTTTCGGTCGAGGCCGGGGACGCTTCCATCCGTGAAGAGGCGCTTTTCAAAGCTGCACTACTTCAGTCGCTCTATGGACCCGCAGACAATGGCCTGAGCCTCGTCGTGAGCTACGAGAAAAGGTACCCGCGGGGCGTATTCACCAATATAGCCAAGTCGATGCGGGAAGAACTTCTACTCATCCGCGGCCGTGAACTGCATGAAGCCAAGGACCAGGCAGGACTCGTAGCGCTGGCTCTTGATCACAAGGATTACCTCTCCCGATGCTTCACGGATGCCGAGTTTCCCCTACGGCTCGACGTTGCTTTCCGCACTGCCGGCACGATAAAAAATCAAAATTCTCTCTTTTCCGATCTCAGTTCCCGCGAATGGGCAGTGGGAGTGCCGTTCATGCTCAGGCGGATCATCGATAATGCTCTTTCTATTTCCGATTATCCCTTGGCAGAAGACAAATCCCGGGAATTCCTCGATCGCTTTCCCAAGGATGTTGCGGCACCGGCTGTACGAGAAATACTCGGTGGACTCTGCTACAGGAAACAGGACATGAACGGGGTAGTGGCGGAGCTCACACCGCTACTGGGAGAGCATCGTAAGGCCATTTCCCCCGAGAGCCATTATTTCCTTGGAAAAGCCTTGTCGGATACGGGTAAATGGACGGGAGCCGAGAAGGCGATGGCACGCTTCATTTCAGAGACCAGGGGGGATGGTGCCAGATTTCCGACTCTTGCCGATGCCTACTATGTTTGTGCGTCGTCCAGAGTTGCTGCCGGAGATCGAAAAGGCGCCATCAGGTGGCTACGTGAGGGGCTAGAAGATGCACTGCCGGAGCAGCGGGACCAGTTCCTCTACAAGCTGGGACAGCTCTGCCAGCAGGCGGGGCTTCATGACCAAGCCAGAAGTTATTGGGAAAAGAGCGTCAAGGAGGGTTCGGACCCGGTTTGGCAGAAGCTTGCGGGGGAATGCCTGGCAGATGTCGAGTGGCGGGAACGGGTGGAGAAAAATGTACGTCAGCAACTTACGTCAAAAAAATGACTGTGGCTGAAATACAAAACACCTCCTGTTATTGTCTCCGCATGTCTATGCTACCGAAAAGACAGGGTAATGTCTCCTGGTACAGGAATTGCTGTTCATGGGGTGGAAAGGAGTCGACATGCCGTTGAAAGGTATATTCAGTACTACCGTAGATCTTCTCGGGAAGAGCCTGGACCTGCGAGCCCGAAATCATAATCATCTTTCGGCCAATGTTGCCAACGCGGAGACACCAGGATATGTGCCGTCGACTCTTTCATTTGAGGGTGAACTTAAGCAGGCATTAAAAGCGGGCGGAAAAGCGGGTGCTACTCCTGCGATAACTCATCCCCGGCACATTCCTCTAAAGGGCAGGGCCAACGATATTCAGGGGGTACAAGGAACGGTGGTCGATACTCCCGCGTCGGCCATCGGTCGAGACGGCAACGCCGTCGAACTTGAGAACGAGATGTCGAAGCTGATGGAGAACCAGATAATGTACAACGCTTCGGTGCAGATACTTGCAAAAAAATTCGAAGGGCTCAAGCAGGTCATCAAGGGAGGTAACTAATGGATTTCTTTACCGCAATGGATGTCAGTTCTTCCGCTTTGACAGCCGAGCGCACCCGAATGAACCTGATTTCCAGCAATCTTGCGAATGCCAATTCTACCAAAACGGCCGAAGGCGGGCCTTACAAAAGGAAAGATGTGGTGTTTTCCGCGTCTCCTGTTGCCGAACCTTTCAGTGATGCTCTGAGGCGGGCAAACCGTAAGGGGCCTGCAGGCGTAGAGGTGGTGCAGATAACAGAGGATAAGAATCCACCGCGGATGCAGTACGACCCTTCACACCCTGATGCGGATGCGCGAGGATACGTTGCACTTCCGAATGTAAATGTCATTGAAGAAATGGCCGACATGATTTCAGCTACGAGAGCGTACGAGGCGAATGTGACTGCCGCGCAGGCTGCCAAGAACATGGCGCTGAAAACACTCGAACTGGGCAGGTAGTTATAAAAGTTCCGCACGGTACATGGAGGAAATGAATGATCAATCAAATAGAAGGCGCAGCACTCGGACAGGCTCTGCCACTCGGCGGGGGGACAGCAAAGCCAACTTCTCCGACCGAGGATTTCAGCAAGTTTCTCGGTGATATGGTAGGCAAAGTTAACTCGGCGCAACGTGAGGCCGACGGTGCCATCCAGAAGCTCATGACAGGGGAGGCCAAGGGTCTCCACGAGGTCATGATAGCCATGGAGAAGTCGAGCGTATCCTTCCAGTTTCTCACGCAAGTTCGCAACAAAGCGGTTGAAGCTTATCAGGAAATAATGAGAATGCCGGTTTGATCGTGAGGCTATTGCGGTAGCTCCAGGCAACTGGTGCTGATCAAGAACTTTTGCAGGTGACGTATGTATGATGGTGGAGACCAATGCCGGAGAGTCTGAGCAGATTATTTGAACCATTTTTGGCCCTTCCTCCGGCGAAACGCTGGATTGTTGGCGGAGTAGTAGCTCTTTCCGTCGTGGCTTTCGCTGTCATGATCATGGTTGCCAACAAGACGGATTACAAGCCGCTGTTTGCCAACCTAACCAGTGAAGATGCCGGCGAAATAGTCAAAAAACTGAAGGAACAGAAGATCCCGTTTCAGATTGCGTCTGACGGCAAGGCCGTCCTCGTGCCTGCTGACAAGGTCTACGACCTGCGGCTCTCGCTTGCTTCGGAAGGACTTCCCCAGGGAGGTGGAATAGGCTTCGAAATTTTTGACCGGAAAAACTTCGGCATGACGGAGTTCGTGCAGAAACTGAATTATCAGAGAGCTCTTCAGGGGGAACTCGCACGAACCATATCCCAGATTTCCGGGGTCGAACAGGCCAGGGTACATCTTGCCATTCCCGAAAAATCCTTGTTTATGGAAAACGAAAAACCGGCGACAGCCTCCATAGTTCTAAAGATGAAAGCTAACCGGTCACTTAGAGAAAACGACGTACAGGGGATCGTTCACCTTGCGGCATCTTCGGTGGAGGGGCTTGAGCCTGAGCATGTCACCGTACTAGATGGACGCGGCAAAGTTCTGAGCAGGATTTCTCCCTCCGATGCAACCAGCAAGATGACGAGCACAATGCAGGAGACTCAGCGCGCCTACGAGAAAAGTATGGAAGAGCGCCTGCAGTCATTGCTGGACAAGGTTGTCGGAGCAGAAAGGTCAGTTGCACGGGTATCGGCGACCTTCGATTTCAAGCAGGTCGAGAAGTACGAGGAGAGATACGACCCAGATTCTGCGGCAGTGCGCAGCGAGCAGCGAAGCGAGGAAAAGGATAGCGGGACCAATGTCGCCGCTGGAGTGCCGGGAGTACAAACCAACCTGGGCAGAACAGCCCCGGGCTCCGGCATGACAGGTGGCGGTTCACGGAGCGACGAGACTCTCAATTACGAGGTTAGCCGTTCCACGGCTCGCACTATCGAACCTGTTGGAACGCTTTCCAAAGTTTCGGTGGCTATCCTCGTGGATGGGAAATATGAAGCTCCTGCTGCCCAAAAGGGGGGCGCAACCGCGGCAAAGCTGAAATACCAGCCCAGGACGGGGGAGGAGTTGCAGAAGATCGAAGCGCTCGTCAAAAGCGCAGTCGGATTCAGTGCTGAACGCGGCGATCAGGTCACCGTTGCAAACATCCCCTTCCAGGAGATGGAAGAGGTAGGTGAAACCTCTCCTGCCTGGTGGAGCGCTCCAGTGTTCGTGTCACTGTTGAAAAACGGCCTGATCGGCCTCGGATTCCTTGCGCTGCTCCTATTCGTCGTAAGGCCGCTTCTGAAGGCATTGAGGCCTGAAAGTCTGCCGCAGTTCGAGCCGCTGGAGTCGCCGGAAGAGCAGGTGCAGAAAATGCTCGCAGCTCAAAAAGCGAAAATTGCTAGCCAGTCGGTGAACCAGCTCGAACTTATTGAGAAGGTGAAGCAGGAACCTTATCAGACATCGCAGGTCCTGAAAAACTGGATCGAGAGCAAGAACAAGGCTTAGAGAAGCCGCCGCATGAACAGCATTTCGAGTCACAATTTAGCCTCCTTATGGATCTAACGTGAATGTTTCCACTCTGACAGGTACCGAAAAAGCAGCGATCCTCCTTCTATATGTGGGGACTGAAGCTACGAGCAAGGTCTTTCAGCACATGGAAGACAGCGAGATCAAGAAGATTAGCCAGGCAATGGCCAATCTTGGCCACGTGACTCTGCCTGTTATACAGGAGGTTGTGGAGGAGTTCACACAGATAACAAATCCTGAATCCGGATTCTTCTCCCAAGGGGACGAATTCGTTCGGAAGATTCTGGAGAAAGCGCTCGGTCCGCAGAAGGCGGAGATGCTCCTACAGGAGCTGAGTACTTCCAATTTCGGCGATCTGGAAGACATCCTTGCGAACATGGACCCGAAGACCATCGCCAACTTTCTGAGTCAGGAGCACCCGCAGACCATAGCAGTTATTGTAGCCAAGCTCCGCCCAAAGCAGACAAGCGAGATCATCAGCCATCTTCCCCAGGAGCTCCAGGCCGAGGTCGTTATCCGGATTGCAGATGTAGACCAGGTTTCACCAGAGATTCTTTCGGACATCGACGATGTAATCAGGAAAGAGCTGACCGCCATGGGAGGGATTCAGCGGTTCAAGGTCGGTGGCGTCGAAAAGGTCGTCGAGATGTTCAACCACCTGGACAGGAGCAGGGAGAAGCGCATCCTCGACAGCCTCGACGTGATGAACCCGCCTCTTGCCGAGGCAATCAGAAAGCACCTGTTTACCTTCGACGACATCTTCAAGCTCGACGACCGCACGATCCAGGGGATCATGCGCGAGGTTTCCAACGATACTCTGACGCTGGCCATAAAAGCGTCCAGCGAAGAGGTAAGGGAGAAGGTCTTCCGCAACATCTCCAGCCGTGCGGCGGAGATGATCAAAGAGGACATCGAGGTGATGGGTCCCGTACGGCTCTCTGACGTGGAAAAGGCACAGACGGAAATCATCAAGATCGTGCGGAAGATGGAAGAGGAAGGGAAGGTTGTATTGGCAGGCCGTGGAGCGGATGATGTCCTCGTCTAAGGTCATCAAGTCGGAACGGCTTGCGGAGCACGCAATCAGCAGTGTCATGTACGCGGTACTTTCCAGCGAAACGTCTACTGTCCGAGGAACCTGTGAAGACGACTTCATTCCGCTCCTTTTCGCTCCTGCAGGTGAGGTTCCGGAACCAGCTCCCGAGGCGCAGGAGCAGTTTTCTGCGGACCCTGCAGTTTCGTCGGAAGAGATGGCTGTAATTGTCGAACAGGAGCTGCAGCAGAGATTGCAGGAGGTCTATCAGAGAGGGGTGGATGAAGGTCGCCAGGCCGCGGAGCGTGGGCTCGCCAATGTATTCAAATCTCTTCGGGAAGGGATTGCAGCAATTACCGGCCTGCGCGAAAAGGTGCTGCGAGAGAGCGAAGACGACCTGTTAAAGCTCGCCATCATGGTTGCAAGAAAGATCATCCAGCAGGAGATCAGTCATGATCCGCAAATACTCGCCAATATCATTTCAGCGGCCATAGGTGTATGCACTGAACTCGACAAGATCAACATTCGCCTGAATCCCAACGACTACCAGCTGGTGATCGCTGACCGGGAGCGCTATCTTTCGGGTACGGGAAGCGATGCCCGCATTACCCTTACTCCCGATGAAAGCATCGTTTCCGGGGGGTGCATGGTGGAGACGGTCACTGGGACCATAGATGCCCGCATTGACGTTCAACTGGAAGAAATCTACCGGAAATTCATGGAAGAGCGGGGGATGCCCGGGGTGCCGTCGACCATAGAGGATAGTCAGAATGATGACGCAAAAAGTTGACCTGTCCCGGTACATGCCCGGTGTCGAGTCTGTCAGGCAGATACGGTTCCTCGGAAAAGTGACGCAGGTAGTAGGACTGGTCATCGAAGGATACTGCCCGGACACGGCAGTGGGGACCCTTTGCGAAGTCCACCCACACGAAGGAAGCCCTATTCCTGCGGAAGTTGTCGGATTCAGAGATAACAAGACCCTCCTCATGCCTCTCGGTGAACTGCGGGGGGTAGGGCTGGGGAGTCTTATTTCTGTGCGCCGGAAAAAGGCGACACTAAAGGTAGGTCCGGGACTGCTTGGACGAGTGGTGAACGGGCTTGGTGCCCCCATTGATGAGCGGGGACCAGTCATAGCCAACGAGGAGTACCCGATTTACGCCACACCGGTCAATCCGATGAAGCGTGCCCCCATCAGAAAACCTCTGGATCTCGGCATCCGCGCAATCAACGGCCTGCTTACCTGCGGAGAGGGGCAGCGTGTCGGGATCATGGCAGGCTCCGGAGTGGGTAAGTCGACGCTTCTCGGCATGATAGCGCGTTATACAGAGGCCGACGTCAATGTCATCGCCCTTATCGGCGAACGTGGCCGGGAACTTCGCGAATTCATAGAGAAGGACCTGCAGGAGGAGGGGCTCAAGAAATCGGTCGTGGTCGTGGCAACTTCGGACCAGCCTCCCCTCGTCAGAATGAGAGGCGCGTTCATCGCCACTACCATTGCGGAGTACTTTCAGGCACAGGGAAAGAAGGTCCTGCTAATGATGGACTCGGCTACCCGTTTCGCAATGGCCATGAGAGAGGTTGGGCTCGCCATAGGTGAGCCTCCTACTACAAAAGGATACACACCATCGGTTTTCGCGGCTCTCCCGAAGCTGCTGGAGCGGTCCGGAAACTTTCGTGAGGGGAGCATTACGGGTCTTTACACCGTGCTCGTGGAGGGGGACGACTTCAACGAGCCGATCTCCGATGCCATGAGAAGCATTCTGGACGGCCACATCCTGCTGTCCCGGGACCTGGCTGAGCGGAACATTTATCCACCGATTGACGTGCTTGCAAGTGCCAGCCGAGTCATGATGGATGTAACGGAAAAGGGCCAGCAGGAACTTGTCGGAAAGTTCAAGGAGCTGATGGCGACCTACCGCCAGTCGGAAGACCTTATCAACATCGGTGCCTACAAGCCTGGAAGCAATCCAAAGATAGATGAGGCCATAGGGAAGATGGAAGAGATGATGGCCTATCAGAGGCAGGGAGTGCACGATGCGGTCAGTTTCGATCAGGCTGTGGCGGGACTGGAATCAGTCTTCGGACGACAGTAAGGCAACAGCGAGGTAGCTCATGCAGAAGCGAGGATTTGAGCTGGAGAGGATTCTGAATTTTCGGCAGGAAATCGAGAAGGTCCGCAAGCTGGAGTTCAATGCGGCGAGAAATGAATATAAGCGCGCAGAGGAGCGCCTTAAGCGGGAAGAAGAGGAAGCCGACCGGCTGGCGCTTGAATTTACAGGCAAGCAATCGGCGGGGGTGCTTGCATCGGAGTTGCAGCTCTACGCCAACTTTTCAAGCAAGAAGAGCGTGGACATCAAGCTCCAGCGGCACAACCTCCATTGTCTTGACCGCAACGTGACCGAGAAGCGAGAGACGCTGCTCGAGGCAGCGAAGGATAAAAAGGTTCTGGAGGCCTTCAAGGACAAGAAGCTGACGGCGCACCGGCAGGAGTTGTCGGAGAAGGAGCGTGCGTTTCTTGATGAAATAGCTATCCAGAGAAACCGCGCTAAGTGATGAAAAAGATATCTAAAGCACTATGCATGGCAATTTTATGGAACATGCTGGTTTCCGTTCACGGCACCTCGCAGGTCCAGGAGTCGGAAGCTGCAGCAGGCGCTCCGGCTGGCGGGGGGCAGGCAAGGACACCAGCCACTGCTTCCAGATCTGCCACTCAGAAGGCTCCGCAGGATGAGGCGGAGGGGTTGGAGCTGCGGCGACAACAGCTTGCCGAGAAGGAGGCGGCCCTGGCTGCAAAGGAGCAGGAGCTCAAAAAATTAACGGAACAGCTTGATGCAAGGATCAGGGAGATAAATAACACCAAAAAAATGCTTGAAGACTCCCTCTCCGCCAAAAGAAAGACGGAAGCTGAAAAGAGCGGGGAGCGTTACACGAAGATGCTCAAGCTCTTCAAGAAGCTGAAGCCGGAAGAGTCGGCAAAGCTGGTCGACAAGCTCGACGAGGATATAGCCATCGACTTTCTCGACAGGATGGATCAGAAGACGGCGGTGAAGCTCATCCCGCACCTTAATCAGCCAAGAGTCGTCAAGTGGGTTAAGGAGAACCTGCAGGTTAGATAACGCAGCTATATAATCTTTCAGGAGTCAAATTCACTGGAAAGGAGGTGAAATCAATGGAGATAATGATGCAAATGATGCCGCAATTGCCGGTTCTGCCTGGACAGGATGCAGTGCAGGCGCCTGCAGTGGGCTCTGGGATTGCGGAGAAGGGAGAGATGCTGTTCGATCTCCTCTTTGCGAAGCTGGTGCAGGAAAAAGGAGAGGCTGGGATTCTCGCGGCAGACGGGTCGTCACAAGCAGAAGAGCCCGTAAAGGATGAGCAGTCGTCGGAAGAATCTTTAACGGCAGCCATCCCTTTGGAAGTATGGGCGGACGTTGCTGTGGCTGCCATGTCAACCGCTACCGGAGCGACTACAGTATCTGCTGCAGCCGCTCCCGCTGAAGGGGAGCAATCCATTCTTTCTGTGCCTGTCGAAGCTCAAGAGCGGAAACAGGGGAAGCAGGAGGTCGCAGGGGAGAGGGTACCCCAGCCTTCTTTTAATGGCACGCATCGTGAGGTTGCACAACAAGCCGCTTCAACAGCCATGTCCCAAGCACCCGCTGTACAGCCGGAAGAGATAGAAACCAATACTCATCTTCCGGCAGAAAGGATGCTTGAGCAGAAGCCGACGCAGCAATCAGGCGAAACGGCAGAGGTAAGCCTGCATGCGAATTACAAGCCGGAGGCAGGAAATGAGAAAGTCGTAACCGGCAGACCAGCAACGGGCGGTATCGAGGGTCGGCAGACCCAGGAGCCGGTCGATGTCAGCATGCAGAAAGAACCTTCGGCGGCAGTAACGGCATCACAGGCCAAGAGCAACACCACCACGGTGTTTCCTCCTGTGGACGGACAGGTCCAGGGGCCTGAGGTAAAGCGGGATCAGGCGGCGGTTGCTTCGGGCCTGTTACGTAATGATGGGCAGGGTGCCGCTCCTATGGAAATCACGGTGGAAGTGCCTGCGACAGAGACGAAGGCACCCGAAGCTGTGGGAATGGCCGGACACACGCCGGAACAGGTGCCGGAGACCCCGGCACAAACGGCGCATCCGGTGCTTCCAGAGATGCAGAAGGTGACCGAAGTACAGGCACGGCAGCTCCAGACGGAGAAGGGACCGGTAGACCATGAGCAGATCATGGCGCAGGTGAAGGAACAGCTCGAATTCCAACCGATGACCAAGGACCAGGGAGAGGTGACCCTGAAGCTGCGCCCGGCGGAGCTTGGCGAGCTGAAGATCAGGCTGCAGATGGCGGATCAGGTGCTCAAGGTGGAAATCGTCGCGCAGAACCAGACGGTGAAGGATGCCCTCATGCAGAACATGGACACCCTTCGTGAAACCCTGTCCCGCCAAAACATCACCATGGACAGGTTCGCTGTTTCAACCGGAGGCCAAGGCCCCGAGCAGGGGTTCCGGGAGGGGAAACGTACCGGCAGGACGCGTTCCTATCCCTCTCTGAACGCGGCGACTGGAGTTGCCGGAGCGGACGATGCGCCAACAGTGGCAACCCACTGGAAGGCGAGGGGAAGCTCGTTGATTGATCTAAGATTATAGCGATGGGAGGTGATGCAGGATGGTGAACGATGCAACAGCAGTTACCAGCGCAACGGCTGGAGCGGCCGCCATGAAGAAGGCGACGGGAATGAACAAGGACGACTTCCTTCAGCTGTTCGTAACGCAGCTGAAAAACCAGGATCCGCTCAAGCCTCAGGACAGCTCGGAGTTTATCGGCCAACTGGCGCAGCTGACCCAGGTGGAACAGTCCTACAATACCAACACTAACTTGGGAAAACTGCTTGCCGCAGCTAATGGAGCACAGGAAATGTCAGCTGTTTCCTTTATAGGCAAGAGCGTCGTCGCAGAAGGTGGGGGATTCAGCCTTAAAACCGGGGATACCCCGACTCTGGGCTTCCGTCTGCCCGCACAGGCCAAAAAAGTTCTCGTCGAGATTCGGGATGTCGCCGGGAAGCTCGTACGCACTCTCACCGCGGGCACGACACCGGCAGGAGACGGTGTCATTAGCTGGGACGGCAAAGACGGCAACAACAGGGCCGTTCCTCCGGGGACATACGGTTATGCCGTCACTGCAACAGGTAGCGATGACAAGAAGTTTGACGGAAAGCCGCTCATGTCCGGCAGGGTTGAGGCCGTGACTCTCGAAGGGGACGAACCGATGCTCACGGTGAGCGGGATGGACGTGCCACTTTCAACAGTGTTGTCGGTGAAAGGAGCGACGTAGCATGATCGACAAAATCCTTTTTCCCGAACCGTTAACCATCGGGCAGGCACAGAAGCCCAATGCGAAAACGCAGCGTCCCGGGGAGCAGAACCCGGATTTCGCCAACATTCTCGGCCAGAAGTTGCCTGCCGGAGAGGTGAAATTCAGCCAGCATGCCCAGGAACGGCTTCGGGCACGCGGAATCAGCTTGAGCGAAACCGATATGAAGCAGCTACAGGGAGCAGTGGAAAGCGTCGCACAGAAGGGTGGGAGAGAATCACTCATCATGCTTGGCGATGCAGCTCTGGTGGTCAGTGTCAAGAATCGGACAGTTATTACTGCAATGGACAGAGGAAGCATGCAGGGAAATGTTTTTACTAACATAGATTCTGCGGTGGTTATCTGACAATTATTAACGGGCCGGTCCTTCTCAGGGGGCCCGGGGACGCCGACCGACAGACGCGTCCCGACAACCCCGGCAGCCGATAATATGGCTGTCCGCTAGGAGGCATATCATGGGTATTACTTCAGCGCTTTACACAGGCATCAGCGGTCTCGCCGCCCAGGGCGAAGCGATGACCGTCATCGGCAACAACATCTCCAATGTCAACACGACCGGATTCAAGTCGGGTCGCATGCTATTCTCCGACGTCCTCTCCAGCACCATCTCGGGAGGATCACAGGTGGGGCGCGGCGTGCAGATTCAAGGTGTGGAGAATCTTTTTAGCCAAGGGTCCTTCGAAAGCACCCAGAGCAGTACCGACCTTGCCATCCAGGGAGATTCCTTCTTCATGCTGCAGAGCCCTTCAGGGCGCTTCTACTCCAGGGCCGGCGCTTTCCACTTTGATAGGGACAACATTCTGGTGAATCCGGAGGGCATGCAGGTGCTCGGGACTGGCATCATTCCGGCAACTGGGCAGTCCAACGGCGTTCTCGGACCCATCAACCTCACCAACTTTGCGACGACGCCGCCACGGCTCACCTCTTCGGTTGAGATGAACTTCAACCTCGACTCCACCGCGACCGTCCCAGCCGCCTTCAATCCGGCAAATCCGGTCGCTACCTCCAACTTCTCCACTAGCCTTACTGTCTACGATTCCCAGGGCAATCCGCACACTGCCACCACCTACTTTCGCAAGACCGGTGCCAACGCCTGGGATACTCACACGATCATTCCCGATGCCACTACTGTCAATGGAGTTCCGGGGAATCAGATCAACGGCAGCCTCACGTTCAATGCTGCCGGTGCGCTGACGGCCCAGGTACCTGCGGCGGGTGCGGCTCAAAACATAGGATTTCCCGGTGGGGTAACGACTCCGCAGCCGATCACCTTCGATATGGGAATCGGTGCTTCCACCCAGTATGCAAGCGCGTCTATCATAAACCAGCAGACTCAGGACGGTTACTACCAGGGAAGCCTCGTCAAAGTAACCGTGGATGATAAAGGCTTCGTCAGCGGTACCTACTCCAATGGGCAGTTGCAGAAAATCGCCCAGGTAGCGCTTGCGAGCTTCACTGCTCCAATTGGTCTCTCCAAGGTCGGGGGCTCGTTATTCGAGGAGACACTTGCCTCCGGACAGCCGCAGATATCGAGCGCAAGCACACCCGGGGTCGGCAAGGTGCTGTCCAACTCATTGGAGCAGAGCAACGTGGATATGGCTTCAGAGTTCGTGAAGATGATCACGACCCAACGCGCGTATTCGGCCAACTCAAAAACCATTACCACTACCGACGAGATGATGCAGGAGGTCCTGAATCTGAAACGGTAGAGTATCAGTGCGCTAACCTGAAAAACCCCAAGCTGCTCCGGCTTGGGGTTTTTTTTTCGGATATGTGTATCTCCCAGAAGAGGCTGCAGTTCTTCTTCCTGGATATAAACGTCAAAATATCGACCTTTCATTGAGCTGAAATACCGCATTTACCCTCAGCGAACGATGATTCTGTCAAAAGTACCGCGCATAGCGCGGATCGATTCTACCTTTATTTCAAACGCACATTGACGTGAGTCCGCATCTGGCCTGCGGTTTCAGGAGGCTGTGAGGTCTGGCACTCACGTTGCAATGGCCGACGGGTACGCATTACTACACACAACAGGAGGAGCGGGGATGGCAAAAGACGATCAGGCCAAGGACGACAAGCCTGCCGACAATAAGATGAAGCTGTACATCATCATCGCAGCAGCGGTGGTTGTCGTGGCGGTGGTGGTCGCCGTTCTTCTCTCCGGCGGGAAGGGAGAGAAGGGGGAAGAGAAGGAAAAACCTGCGGAGGCGAAGGCGGGGCACGGTGAGGCAAAGCCGGGTGAAAAGGGCGTGGTTGCAAATATTTATGCGCTTGAACCCTTTATAGTCAACGTTTATGACGGCCAGGAGATGAGGTACCTGAAGGTGAAGGTTGAGTTCGAGACAGCCGGCGCTGAAGCCAAAGCGGAAGTCGAGGCTAGGCAGTCGCCTCTGCGTGACGCAATCCTTGTGCTGCTCACGACAAAGACCATGCAGGACATCCAGGACCTGCAGGGGAAGAACCAGTTGCGTGACGAGATCCTTACAGCGGCCAACAAGATTCTTCCCCCGGGTAAGGTTACCAGGGTCTACTTCACCGATTTCGTAGTCCAGTAAACCAGCAGGTGCGTTAAGAGGCATGGCCATGGAAAACATTCTGAGCAAGGAAGAAATAGAAGCCCTTCTGTCGGCTGTGTTTGAGGGGAAGATCGACCCGGAAAAGGAGCTGGCGCGGGAGGGAGGAGGAGTATCCAACTACAATCTCTTCTCCACCGATCCGAACAAGGGCTTTGTCCCCAATCTGGACATAATCTACGACGGCTTTATCCGCTACAACCGCGGTAACATGTCGGCGCGTCTGCGGAAGCTGGTGGAATACCGGAAGGTAGGGGCGAAGGTGCTCAAGTTCGAGGATTTTCTCCAGACGCTTCCCTCACCGGTCTGCATGGCGATCTATAAAATCGATCCTCTCAAGGGTGCCTCACTCATCGCAATGGACAGCACTCTCGTTTTCACGATCGTCGACAGCATCCTGGGGGGGACGGGAAAGCCGAATATTCCACAAAACAACAGGCTGTTTACATCCATCGAGCTGCGGCTTATGGAAAAGATAGTCAGAGACATGCTTACCGATATGGAAAAGGCTTGGGCACCTCTTCACGCCACACGCATGAACCTGTTGAAGATGGAAGTTAACCCCCGGATGGTGAGCATTGTTCCCTCGGAATACCAGGTCATAACGATGTCGCTTGAAATTCAGGTAGAAGCCACCACTGGCACCATGGTCTTTGCCGTGCCCTATATGACAATAGACCCGATCCGGGACAAGCTGAAGAGCGGGTCCCATTTTGATTTGCTGGCGGTAGATCCGCAGTGGTCGTACCGGCTGTCTGCCGAATTGACGGAAGCCCCTCTCGATGTCTCGGTTGAGATGGGAAGGGCAAAAATAACGATGGCGGAACTCCTCCACCTCGCGCCTGGCGACACCATTCTGTTGGAGGATCGGCCGAACCAGAACGAACTGACGGTAAAAGTAGCGGGAGTGGACAAGTTTTCAGGGATCGCCGGAGTGCGTAACGGCAACAAGGCAGCACGTATCAGTGGAGTATTGAACAGGGGAGGCGTGCAGTGAGCGAGCGTAACGAAGCTGAGGAAATAAAAGAGGTCGGCACCGAGCAGAAAAACCTCGATTTCATTCTCGATATACCCCTGCAGTTGACGGTGGAGCTGGGGAGAACAAAACTGCTTGTGAAAGATGTGCTCCAGCTCAATCAGGGATCGGTGGTGGAACTGACCAAGCTCGCGGGAGAGCCGCTGGATGTGTTCGTCAACTCCAAACTGGTCGCTCGCGGGGAAGCGGTGGTGGTGAACGAGAAGTTCGGCATCCGTCTCGTGGACATCATCAGCCCCAATGAACGGGTCGAAAAGGTCCTGTGATGGGCAGACCCGGCAGGGGCCTCATAATTCTCCTTACAGTGGCGATGCTCCCGGTATTTTCCGGCGTGGCGAGGGCCGATCAGGGCTTCAGTCTCGCAGGGAGCTTTCTCCAGATGATCGCTTCCCTTGCAGTCGTCATAGGAGTGATGTTGGTAGTTTGCTATATCTCCAACCGGTGGCTTCGCCTGGGGCAGAGCCCGGGGGGGGCCAGATACATCCGCCTCGTGGAGAGCCGCTACCTGGCGCCGAAGAAGTCACTAATGCTGGTTGAAGTGGGTGGTGAGTATCTCCTCCTCGGCAGCTCGGGAGAAGGAATGCAATTTATCAAGCAGATCGATATGATCGAAGAAATTGAAATAGTCTCGACGCCGGAATTGGCGAAGTTCGTCCCCGAAGGGATGAAGGAAAGGGTGACGGAGCTTGCGGGGCGGTTTGCATTCAAACCGCAGCAGGTGCCTGGAAAAAAAGTCGGTGCGCAGCTGTGAGAGGTAGAGCATTCACCATAGTGCTCCTCTGCGTCATTGCCGTTCTCTCCGCCGTGCCGGCGCTGGCAGAGCCTCTCGGTCTGCCAACAGTCAGTGTCGGTGTCGGCAAAGCGACCAAGCCTGGAGACGTATCGGTAGTCCTGCAAATACTCTTCCTGATGACGGTTCTCTCCCTGGCGCCGGGGTTGCTGATCATGACAACCTCCTTCACCAGGATTGTGGTCGTTCTCTCATTTCTCCGTACTGCTCTAGGCACACAGCAGGCGCCGTCCAACCAGATACTCATAGGCCTGTCGCTGTTTATCACCTTTTACATCATGAGCCCTATCTGGCAGCAGATAAATAAGGAGGCCCTGCAGCCTTACAAGGCTCAGACGATCAGCCAGGAGGAAGCGCTCAAGCGGGCAGTCGCTCCGGCGCGCAAGTTCATGCTGACACAGACGCGGGAGAAGGACATCGCGCTCTTCCTGAGCATGTCGAAGCACCCTCGGCCCAAGAACGCGGACGACATCCCTACGCTGACACTGATCCCCGCCTTCATGATATCGGAGCTGCGCACAGCTTTCCAGATCGGTTTCCTGATTTTTATCCCCTTCCTCGTAGTGGACATGGTCGTCGCATCCGTACTTATGTCGATGGGGATGATGATGCTGCCGCCGGTGATGATTTCGCTCCCCTTCAAGATACTTCTCTTCGTCCTGGTCGATGGTTGGGGCCTCGTCATCGGCTCTCTCGTGAAAAGCTTCGGCTGATTCCTGAACAGTATTTAAGTAACCGGAGGTAACAATGACTCCCGAACTGGTGGCCCAACTGGCCCGAAGGAGTTTCGAAGCGACCCTTATATTGTCCGCACCCATACTCATTTTTAGCTTAACGGTTGGGTTGCTGATAAGCATTTTCCAGGCGGTGACCTCAATTCAGGAGGCGACCCTGGCGTTCGTGCCGAAGATTGTTGCCGTCATGGTTGCCATGGTCATTTTTTTTCCCTGGATGATGAGCTACATGAGCGACTTCACACGTGAAATTTACAGCTTTATAGCTTCGATGAGGCATTGACGCCATGGGGTTTACGCTCCCCTTTTCAACGCTCAACGAGTTTACGCTCTTCACACTCATTCTCGGGCGCATGGCCGGCATATTCACCGCGATCCCCCTTTTCGGCGGAAAGGCGGTTCCGGCTAAGATCAAGATGGCAGTCATCCTGGCAATGGCCCTGACACTCCACCCGATATTGCGGCTGGGAAACACTACTCTTCCCACCGATCCCATCTCCCTCGTGCTTCTCGTTGTCTGCGAAACACTGATCGGCCTTGCCCTTGGCCTTGTGTCGCAAACGATCTTCACGGCAGTTGAATTCTGCGGACAGGTAATCGGGATGCAGATGGGTCTGACCATCGCAACGATGTTCGATCCGACAATGGGACATCAGGTCTCCACCATGGCGGCCTTTCAGAACCTTCTGGCGATGCTCCTCTTCATGACGCTGGGGGTGCACCATATCTTCATCCGCTCAATTGTGGAGAGCTACCAGTTGATCCCCATCGGGGGGTGGCACATCAGCGGCGAACTTGTCAGTTTTATCATCGATAGCGTAGGCAATGTCTTCATCCTAGGAATAAAGCTTGCGGCTCCGGTCATGGTGGCGCTCCTTGCGACGAGTGTGGTGCTGGGAATCATGGCGCGCTCGTTTCCACAAATGAACATCTTCATGGTGAGCATGCCACTGAACATCGGGGTTGGATTCCTCATTCTCGGACTCTCCCTCCTCGTCTTCCTGCACACGCTGCAGAATGCCTTCGGCGGCGTAGGGCAGCACATCAAGGCGCTCTACAAGCTGCTGGGCACGTAGGTTCGGCCCATGTCAGAAGACAAACACTCCAAAACAGAACAACCCACAGCAAGACGGCT
Organism: Geobacter sp. DSM 9736; assembly: GCF_900187405.1. Classification (NCBI taxonomy): domain Bacteria; kingdom Pseudomonadati; phylum Thermodesulfobacteriota; class Desulfuromonadia; order Geobacterales; family Geobacteraceae; genus Geobacter; species Geobacter sp. DSM 9736. The sequence continues at coordinate 2,707,631 of NZ_LT896716.1, read as the reverse complement.
CGATGAGGCGAAGAAGAAGGGGAACATTCCGCGAAGCGCGGAAATGACAACTACCATCACGCTTTTCACCGCCATTGTTACCCTCTATTCCAGCGGTGGGTTCATGTTTTCCACTCTTAAAAATATGAGCCGCGATATCCTTTCCAACATCGGGACCTACGAAGTGACTTCAGCAGGTGCGTACAGCCTCATGCTGAAGCAGTTCCTTATTCTTCTGATAGTCCTAGGGCCATTTGTCCTCATCGTCATGCTCGCAGGAATCGTCTCCTCCATTTCACAGGGAGGGCTGATTTTCTCCACCGAGAAACTGGCCTTCGATCTTACGAAACTGAACCCCCTCAATGGAATGAAGAAACTGCTCAACAAGGAATCCGCATTCCAGGTCCTGAAGTCGTTCGTCAAGATCGCGATAGTCGGATATGTGGCGTATCGAATCCTTCAACAAGAGGTGAACGATGTGATTTACCTCGTGGAGCGCGATATTCAGGGGATCGTCGAGTTCGTGAGTCACCTGTCCTACAAGATCGTGCTTCACACCTGCGGGGTCATGCTCATTCTAGCTGTTGTGGATCTCGCATTCGTCAGGTGGCGGTTCATTGAGAACCTGAAGATGACCAAGCAGGAGGTCAAGGACGAGCATAGGCATGCCGAGGGGGACCCGCAGGTCAAGGGAAAGATCAAACAGATGCAGTTCGAGCAGGCCCGCCGCAGGATGAGTAAGATCATTCCGACTGCCGACGTTGTCATTACTAACCCCACCCATTATGCAATAGCCCTCAAATATGACAGGGAGACCATGGCCGCGCCGGTCGTCATAGCCAAAGGAATTGATTTTCTGGCCCAGAAGATCAAGGAGATGGCGCGGGAGCACAAGGTGATGCTTGTTGAGAACCGTCCTCTCGCCCGTGAACTTTATGCAACCGTAAAGGAAGGGGAGCCGATTCCGGAATCACTTTATGCGGCGGTTGCCGAGGTGCTTGCATATGTCTACAGCATCAGAGGGAAAGTCTAGTCCGGCAGCGACGTCGGCCTCCTGATGACTGTCATCGCTAGCCGCTTCAAGAATGCTTTTCCTGCCTGTCAAAGCATTGACCCCTTATCATCAAAATGACGCTGTTCTAGCATATCCCTTCCGGTTTTCTCTCCCGAAACTCCTTCATTTTCACCCTTTGATCTTGCCGAAGCTGGCTGCAAAAGGCTCCACGGTGACCGAGGTTTTACTGGCACAACGGTTGCACAAAGAGATGTGCTGCAGATCCCAGATATCCTCAAGGTCCGGATTCAATGGCAAATTCCGCCGCAGAAGCTCTCGAGCTGACATCTTTCAGGAAGAACTCCGACATCTACATGGCGTTGGTGCTTATCGGCATCCTGGCACTGATGATCATTCCGCTGCCGGCTTTCATTCTTGATATTTTCCTGGCGGCAAACATAACCATTTCTCTGGCGGTCCTGCTCGTAGCCCTCTACACCACCCAGCCCCTCGATTTTTCAGTATTTCCGTCCGTGCTCCTTATAACTACGCTTTTCAGGCTGTCGCTCAACATAGCATCGACACGTCTCATCCTGCTCCACGGAAATGAGGGGGTCGAAGCAGCAGGGAGCGTCATCAAGGCTTTCGGACAGTTCGTGGTAGGCGGGAACTATGTTGTAGGCGCGGTAATCTTCATCATTCTCGTAATCATCAATTTTGTCGTCATAACTAAGGGCGCGGGGCGCGTTGCCGAGGTCGCTGCAAGATTCACTCTTGACTCGATGCCCGGGAAGCAGATGGCGATCGATGCCGATCTGTCGAGTGGGCTGATAAACGAGAAGGAGGCGAAGGCGCGCCGACTGAAGGTCAGCCGCGAAGCCGACTTCTACGGTTCCATGGATGGTGCGAGCAAGTTCGTGAGAGGAGATGCCGTCGCCGGCATTCTTATCACACTCGTCAACATTATCGGCGGCTTTATAATCGGCGTGTGGCAGAAGGGGATGCCTCTGGACACCGCACTTTCCAATTATACCCTGCTTACCATAGGTGAGGGTCTGGTTGCCCAGATTCCCGCGCTTATCATTTCGACCGCCGCCGGTATCATAGTCACCCGTTCTGCCGACGAGAAAAATTTCGGGCACGAGTTGTCAGGGCAGGTCCTCAACTACCCGAAAGCCCTCTACGTCTCATCGGGCGTTCTCTTTGTCTTCGGCCTGATTCCGGGCCTTCCTCACTTCGCTTTTTTCCTTCTTTCGGGTGTTACGTACCTGGTCGGGCGCATGTCGAGGGAGAAGCTTTCCACGGTGGACGAGGAGGATATAGGCGAGCAGCGCAGCGCCGATGAAGCCACCGAGCAGGTGAGCACGATACGGCCTCTCGATGTTCTGGAGCTGGAGGTCGGCTATGGTCTCGTGCCTTTGGTTGACGCTTCTCAGGAAGGGGAACTGCTGGAGCGTATCCGCTCCATTCGGAAGCAGTATGCCCAGCAGATGGGATTCGTTGTTCCCCCTATCCATATTCATGACAACCTTCAGTTGAAGCCGAACGAATACAACTTCCTGATCCGAGGCGCTAAGGTCGGAGGGGGAGAGCTCAACGGCCAGTATCTGGCGATGGACTCCGGAGCGACCACCGGGAGAGTGGAAGGGATTCATACGACCGAGCCCGTATTCAATCTTCCTGCACTCTGGATCAAGGCGGCGGACAGGGAGCAGGCACAGCTTTACGGCTACACTGTTGTGGACAACACCACGATAATGGCGACCCATATCAGCGAGATCATCAAGAAGCACGCTCACGAGCTGGTGGGGCGCCAGGAACTTCAGCAGCTTCTGGACAACATAGCGGCGACATTTCCGAAGGTTGTGGAAGAGCTGGTGCCGTCTCTACTCAATCTGGGTACCGTGCTCCGGGTAGTGAAAAACCTCCTCAAGGAGGGAGTATCTATCCGGGACCTCCGATCGATACTGGAAACCCTTGCGGATTACGGCGGGGTTACCAAAGACCCGGAGATGCTGACTGAGTTCGTACGGCAGAACCTCGGCCGTTACATAATCGAGCAGTACAAGATGCGGGACGATACTCTCCATATCGTCACTCTCGCAAGGGATGTGGAAGAAACGGTGGGGGACGCCGTCCAGCACTCGGAGCAGGGTAGCTATCTTGCCATAGATCCTGCCATGGCGCAGAGGATACTGAACAGCGCACGGCAGCTTATGGACAGGTTCGACCAGTACGGAGCCACCCCCGTCATGGTTTCATCCCCGAATATACGCAGGCACATAAAACGGCTTGCTGAGCGGTTCATGCCGAACGTCACGGTCCTTTCATACAACGAGATACCACCTCATATCAAAATTCAATCACTGGGGGTAGTCGAGCTCAATGCAAGTCAGAACCTTTAAGGCAGGCGATATGTCGGAGGCCTTGAAAATGATCAAGGTCGAAATGGGTGCGGACGCCATGATCCTTTCTTCCAAAAAGGAGCGTCGTCCGGGAATCCTCGGCTTCTTCACGAAGCCGGTGTTCGAGGTGACGGCGGCACTCGAAACCAAACCGGCTCCACGTCCCAATCCTTATCAGGAGAGGGAGGAGAAGATGCTGTCGACCCGCGAAGAATTCCAGAATTCGATGCTCGGGCCGATCGCGAGGGAGCTGAAAGCGCTGCGGGAAAAGGTGGATAACCTGATGAACAAGCCGCCGGAGCAGCCCGATTTTCAGGCACAGGCTGCCCGGGCGCCTGCGGAGCCAGCGGCGGAAAAACCGGTGTCGATGAAGAACCTGCCGAAGGAGGATATGGAAGAGTTAAAAAAATTCCTCCTCAATGCTGTCGTGGCACGGGAAAAGACCGCGCCGGCTCCTTATGTCTTCCCGCGTGGCGACGAGGCGAAGGAGAAGATTGCGGTTAGCGCAGAACAACGTGAAGACGATTCCCTCATCTCGTTGACTGAACTGTCTGAAGAGCTCCGCTCGTGCGGTATCGAGGAGGAAGGAGTCGAAATTCTTCTGGAATACATCAAGCCTGCAGCCGAGCAGGGGGAAGAGAAGGACGAGCTGCGCTACTCGCTTCTGGAAGCTTTCGCCAACCTTGTCAAATGCACTGGGCCTATAAAGACAAAAAAGGGGAAGCCGCGAGTCATCGCTCTCGTTGGTCCAACGGGTGTAGGCAAGACGACTACCACCGCCAAGCTTGCGGCGATGTACGCTATAAACAAGGGAGCCAATGTCGCACTCATCACGACTGATAACTTCAGAGTGGGTGCGTTCGAGCAGCTTAAGACCTACTCCAAGATAATGGGGGTTCCGCTGGAGATAGCCTCAAGCCCCAAGGAGATGACCAAGGCAATTGAGAGCCACTCCGATAAGGATCTTATTTTCATAGACACTGCGGGCAGAAGCCCCAAGGACCAGGAGAAGCTTGATGAGCTCAAGGCTTTTCTTGAATCGAGCCCGGCCATTGAGACCCACCTCTGCCTGGCGGCGACCACAAAGGACAAGGATCTCTACGAGATCGTGAAAAGGTTCGGCATACTCCCCATCTCGCGGCTCCTCTTCACTAAGCTCGACGAGAGCGAGAGCCTTGGAGGGATCATAAACGCCCACATGCGGAGCAAGCTCCCCCTTTCCTACCTTACCAACGGCCAGATGGTACCGGAGGACATCGTGGTGGCGACACCGAGAAAGCTGGCTAACCTGGTAATGAGGGAGAACGGTTAATGAACTTGACGGGTTTTCAGACGGATCAGGCCAATTCGCTACGCAAGCTCGCGAGGTCTTCGAACAAGCGGAAGCAAAGCCCCGTTTCGGGGAAAGGAATGTACGAGCGGAAGGGCGTCAGGGTCATTTCGGTTACGAGCGGAAAGGGGGGGGTCGGGAAAAGCAACGTAGTCGCCAATCTTGCCATATCCCTCGCGAAGACGGGAAAAAAGGTTCTTATCATTGATGCCGACCTCGGCGTGGGCAATATCGACGTCCTTCTCGGCCTCACTCCCACGGCTACCCTCAACCACGTCCTTTCAGGTGAGATGCGCCTCGATGAGGTGATAGTCTCGGGACCGGGGGGCATCAAGCTGGTGCCGGCCGGTTCCGGTATCCAGGAGTATACAAATCTAGGGCAGCACGAGCGGCTGAGGCTCCTGAATGAACTGGACCGTCTGGAGGAAAACCTCGATGTCGTTATCATCGATACAGAGGCCGGGATTTCCGAGAATGTCACCTACTTCAACACTGCCGCGCAGGAGATAGTCATGGTGGTGTCCCCGGACCCGACCTCGATCACCGATGTCTACGTGCTTATCAAGCTTCTGGCGACCCGCTACAACGAGAACCGCTTCAAGATCCTTGTCAACATGGTACACGACAGCAATGACGCCCTCGAAGTTTTCGCACGTCTTTCCAACGCCACAAGCCGTTTTCTCGACATCTCCCTTGACTACCTGGGCTGCGTGCTCTGGGATGAAAAGCTTGTGGAGGCGGTAAAGCGGCAGAAGGCGGTATGCGAGGTTTTCCCGGACGCGAAGGCATCCCGTTGTTTTGCCAATCTTGCGCGGAAGGTGGACACACATTCGGCAGAAAACAGACCCAAAGGCAACATCCAATTTTTCTTCAGGCAGAGATTCGCTCCTGCATTGGGAATGGAGAGCTTATGAATTGCCTTCTCAAAGCTTATGAACAAGAAACACAACGGGTTCCTCTTCCGGAAAGGGACGAACTGATAGTTTCCCATCTTCCCTTGGTGAAGTTCCTCGTCGGCAGGATCGCCGCACAACTTCCTCCTCACCTGGACAGAGAAGATTTGATGAGTGCGGCAGTTATCGGCCTGATCACTGCGGCAGAGCGTTTCGACCCGACGCGGGGAGTTCAGTTCAAGACTTTTGTCGAGCAGCGGATTCGAGGGACCATAATGGATGAGCTGCGCTCCCAGGACTGGCTGACCAGGTCTCTGCGAGAGAAGTTCAAGAGGCTGGAGCATGAGTTCTCCATCCTGGAACAGAAGCTCGGGCGCCACCCGACGAGTGAAGAAGTCTCCAGCGCAATGGGAATGGAGTTGGAAGATTATTTCCGTCTGCTCGAAGAAGTTCATTTTCTATCCGTCGTAAGTCTGGACGATTCGTGGGAAGACGAGGATGGCAGCCCCTTCGGTCTTCTCGATGTGCTTGAGGACAAGGGGACAGAGAACCCCCAGAAGCAGATAATGGCCAAGGAAATGATAGAAATCCTTGCGGAGGCCATAGATACGCTTCCCGAAAAAGAAAAAATCGTCGTAACACTGTATTACTACGAGGAGCTGAACCTGAAGGAGATTGGGGAGGTGCTGAGCCTCACCGAATCGCGGATATGCCAGCTCCACAGCCAGGCGATCATGCGCCTGCGCACGAAGATGAAGCACCATAAATAGGAGGTTCCATGAACAGCGGTCTCTATGCAGCTCTCTCCGGCAACATTTCGGCCATGAGGCGTCTTGAGATAGTTACCAACAATCTGGCCAACGCCAACACTGCAGGGTTCAAGAAAGACCGGCTCCAGTTCGAGAGCTTGCTGAACGGCGGTCAGCAGGCGAGGCTGACCGACACACCGGTTCTTTCGGCGGAGCGCTTCTATACCGATTATTCCGCAGGCCCTCAGCGACAGACGGGTAACACTCTCGACCTTGCACTCGAAGGGGAAGGATTTTTTGTCATAAACACCCCTGAGGGGAGGGCATATACCAGGCAGGGGAATTTTAAGAGGGACGCAGGTGGAAAGCTGGTAACTATAGACGGCCATGAAGTGCTTGGAAACGGCGGCCCAATAAATATCGGCATCGGCAAGGTCGATATCGATGCACGAGGCGCCGTGGTTGTGAACGGAGAGCCGGTCGGCATGCTTCAGGTGGTTGATTTCCCGAAGCCGTATGCGCTTCAGAAGATCGGGAATGCGATGTTCATACCTGCAAACCAGGCTGCGCCGCAACCGGCGGCTCGAACCTTGGTGGCCCAAGGGGCGCTGGAGGAATCCAATGTCAACACGGTTCTGGAGATGGCAAACATGATCGAAGCGAACCGTTACTTTGAAACATGTCAAAAAGTTGTAAAGGGATATGACGATATGACGGCGAAGGCCGCCAACGAATTAGGCAAGGTATAAATACAAAGCGTAAACGCGAGGAGGGATACAGATGATCAGAGCATTATGGACCGCTGCTTCGGGAATGCAGGCACAGCAGCTCAATATCGATGTCGTTTCGAACAACCTTGCCAACGTCAATACCAACGGCTTCAAGAAGAGCAGGGCCGACTTTCAGGACCTCATGTACCAGAACGTCAAGACGACCGGAGCACCTTCGACGACGTCTACCGAGATTCCATCGGGTATCCAGATAGGGCTTGGGTCGAAGGCCGCTGCCGTGACAAAAGTTTTCACTCCCGGCGCTATCAACCAGACCGGCAACGAACTGGACCTTGCAATCGAGGGGGACGGGTTCTTCCAAGTGCAGCTTCCGGACGGCACTACCGCGTATTCTCGTGCGGGGGCGTTAAAGCGGGACAGTCAGGGGCGTGTGGTGACTTCGGATGGTTACCCAATCCTTCCGGAGATCGTCATTCCCAATAACGCAACCAAGGTCAGCATCGGGAACGATGGAACTGTAGCGGTAACGCAGGCCGGCCAGAACAATGCGACCACCGTTGGCAACATCCAGCTTGCCACCTTTTCGAACCCGTCCGGGATGATCAGTCTTGGCCACAATCTCCATCAGCCCTCCGATTCCTCGGGCAATGCCACTACCGGCACTCCCGGCCAGAACGGCCTTGGTACCATAAGTCAAGGATTCCTAGAGATGAGCAACGTGAGTGTAGTCGAAGAGATGGTTAACATGATTGTTGGCCAACGAGCCTATGAAATAAATTCAAAAGCGGTCCAGGCTGCTGACGACATGCTGCAGCAGGCAAACAACCTTCGCCGCTAAGGCATAAGGGGCGGGTGAGGTAACTATGAGGAGATTGGTGCTCATAGCAGGGTTTGTTCTGCTGACGGTCCTTCCTTGTTCGGCTAGGGAAACGGTTGTCGTGACCGAAGGGGAAGTCCGGCAGGTGGTAACCGACTTTCTCAGGAAGAGGACAGCCAATCTAGGCGTTGAGCTTAATGTAAAGAAACTCGGATACGGCGGAGGCGTCAGGGTTCCCAAAGGGGAGACGAGCTTCGAGGTCATTGCGCCGCGGCAATGGGAAGGGTGGGGGAAGGGGAATCTCGCGCTTATCATTCGTGTTGACGAGCGGGTCGAGCGGAATCTTCAGCTTCCGGTCGAAGTCGAAGCTCTTGCAGATGTGGTGGTTGCTGCTCGTCCTCTCGATAGGGGGGAGGTTCTGGGGATAGGGGATGTGGTGCTTCAAAAGCGGGATCTGGCGGCAGTCAACGGAAAATGGTACCGACAGCCGGAGGATGTGGTGGGGAAGCGAGTGCGCACTGCCGTACGCGTGAATTCCCCTATGCGCCCGGAACACCTCGAAAAGGTGCCCCTCGTCAAAAGTGGACAGACTGTGACGATCCTGCTTGAAAATGATCTGCTTCGTCTTACTTCGACCGGAAGAGTGAAGAACGCCGGTGCGGAAGGGGATGTGGTTCTTGTGCAGAACCTTGTGTCCCAGAAGGAGATCCAGGCAAGGGTGGTGGATTCCCAGACAGTGAAAGTCGATTTTTAAGGAACATGCATGAGTAACGCTGCCAGTAAAATTGCCTTCCTCGTACTGCTGTGCCTCGCTGGATGTGCCGCGCCTCGAAGCGATATAAGGGATTCACCCGATTATGCCGAGATAGAGGCGCCACGGCGTTCCTATGCTGACGGCTCAATCTGGCAGGCGTCATCGGGAGGAATTGCCGAGGATATGAAAGCCCGGAAAAAAGGTGACAGCCTTACCGTGGTTATAGCAGAGCAGGCGAGTGCGAGTAATGAGGCGACTACCGGCACCAGCAGGAGTGCAAGTGTTTCCGCAGGTATTCCCAATCTGCTGGGGCTGGAAACCAAGATGACCGGCATCAAGAACTGGATGGACCTAAGCAGGCTCATCAATGCAAGCACCGATTCCACGTACGACGGAACAGGCTCAACTACGAGAAGAGAAGACCTTAACGCTACTATTACTGCTCGCGTAATAGACGTACTTCCGAACGGCAATTTCCTCATCGAAGGTCGTCGGAATGTACGGGTAAATAACGAGGAGCAGATCATTCTTTTGCAGGGGATGGTGCGTCCGAGGGATATTACATTCGACAATGTGGTTTATTCGACTTCAATTGCGGATGCCCGCATTACCTATACCGGGAAAGGGATCATCAGCGACCGCCAGAGGCCGGGGTGGCTGATGAACATACTCGACGCGGTCTGGCCGTTTTAGATTGCGCGAGGAGATGAGCATGCAGAAGCATTTACTAAAGAAACTTCTGATCGTATGCATCCTGGGGCTCCTGCCCAATTCAGCTATGGCGATACGCATCAAGGATTTGGCCAGCTTTGACGGTGTCAGGGACAACCAGTTGATCGGATATGGCCTTGTCGTAGGTCTTAACGGCACCGGAGACAGCGACCAGACCAGCTTTCCTGTCCAGTCGCTTGTTAACGTCCTTGAGCGGATGGGTGTCACGGTTAATCGATCGGAAATCAAGGTTAAGAATGTGGCGGCCGTGATGGTAACCGCAACTCTGCCTCCGTTCGCGAAGCAGGGAAGCAAGCTCGATGTGCTTGTCTCCTCCATGGGGGATTCCAAAAGCATAGCCGGGGGAACTCTCCTCATGACACCTCTGAAGGGCGCTGATGGCCAGGTATATGCTGTCGCCCAGGGGGGAATCCTGACGAATTCCTTTTCTTACGGCGGACAGGCTGCTTCTGCGCAGAAGAACCATCCGACTGCGGGACGAGTGCCGGAAGGGGCGCTCATCGAGCGAGAACTGCCGAACATTCTAGCGGATCGGAGCCAGCTTAGACTGAATCTCCGCCAGTCCGATTTTACAACGGCTTCCCGGGTGGCTGCTGCCATCAACGACAAGTTCAAGGGGGGAGTGGCCTTCTGCAGCGATCCCGGAACAATAGTTCTCACGATACCCACGCCCTTTCAGGGCAGGACTGTAGAATTCGTGGCGGAGCTTGAACGTCTCGAGGTACAGCCTGACACATTGGCAAAGGTTGTCCTCAACGAAAGGACTGGAACGATTGTCATGGGAGAGAATGTCAGAATTTCCACAGTGGCGGTATCCCATGGGAATCTGACGCTGTTCATCAAGGAGACACCTAAGGTTTCACAGCCTCAACCACTGAGCACGGGGCAGACGGTTGTGGTGCCAAGGACCTCTGTGAGCGTGACGGAGAGCCCGGGAGGGCTGGCTGTTCTGCGACAGGGGGCGGAAATAGGGGAGGTCGTGCGCGCACTGAATGCTTTAGGAGTAACACCCCGGGACCTCATCGGGATCATGCAGGCCATAAAGGCAGCTGGAGCCCTTCAGGCAGAATTGACGGTTATTTGACCAGAGAGGTGAACAGATGCAGTTGACGGGAGTTCAGCCAGATCCGGTGTTGGGCAACGAAAAAATGCTACAGCAGCGCCTCAAGCCTGAGGCAAGGGTGGCCGATAAGGAAAGCGCTGCCGTCAAGAAAGCCGCGAGGGAATTCGAGGCTATGTTTGTAGGAATGATGCTTAAGTCTATGCGCTCCACTGTCGGGAAGGATACGTTGACCGGAGGGGGCCAGGGAGAGGAGATATACCGTTCGCTTCTCGATCAGGAATTCGCTGCTGCGGCGGCCAAGAGCGGTGCATTGGGGGTAGCGGCCACTATTGAGAACCATTTGGTCCGGCAGGAGAAGGGGGAGGGGATGGTTCGTCCCGAAGGGGTAGAGATACGGTAGCAGGCAGGTCAGAGGTGAAACCCGCGAGGAGGAAGCATGAGTGCAACAACACCTAATCTTGTAGCCGAGCTATCGGCACAGCGAGGAATGATAGAAGAGCTTATCCGGCTTCTTGAACTGGAGGAAGCTTCCATAGCGGGACTCGACCTTGAGCGGCTCGAAGATATAGGAGAAAAGAAGAAGGAGCTGTTCGTGAAGCTTGAAACTTCATCCAACACTTGCCGCCAGCTCATCCGTCAAGTGGGGGAAGAGCTGCAGATAACTGACAGTACATCGCTGTCGGTTATCTTGGAAAAGCTACCGTCGGGGCATCGTGAGTCTCTGCAAGCTCTGCAGCGCAAGATTTTGGAGCTGAAGGAAAATCTTGATTCAACTGTAGCGCGGAACCGTGAACTTCTGCAGGGTGCATTCAATAGCGTCTCTCGTTCTCTTGAGTTCTTCAGGAACCTCTTTAGCCGGAGTGCAACTTACGGCTTTGGCGGTCAGATGGTTGGGGCAACTGCCAATGCCCGCATCATTCGCAAGGAGATATGAATGAGTATTCTCAGCATTCTCGATATTGGAAAGACCGCACTCAATGCCCAGCGGCTCGCCCTCGAAGTCACCAGCGAAAATATCACAAACGTCAATACCGCAGGATACTCTCGCCAGACGACTGTCCTAGAGACGGCACCGGTTTCACTGGAACGAGGTTTTCCTCTCGGAAGCGGGGTGAATGTTGCAGAGGTGCGCAGAGCGTATGATGATTTCCTACAGCGACAGCTAAAATCAGAAAATTCAACTTTCGGGAAGAACCAGACACAACTATCTTCCATGACCAGAGTAGAGCAACTGTTCAACGATCTATCTGCAGACGGACTAGGAATATCTCTGCAAAAGTTCTTCAAAAGTTGGCAGGATCTGACGGCGAATCCGCAAGGGCAGCCTGAACGGCAGGCTGTCTTGTCTCAGGCACAGCAGGTGGTAGAAGATTTTCACCGTCTGAATAATTATCTCAGTGATGTTAAGCGTGATGCAAACCAGACTCTAGAAGGACTTACATCGGACATTAACGACAAGCTGACGCAGGTAGCTTCTCTGAACGACCAGATCAAACAGATAGAACTTTCAAGTGGCTCCGCGAACGAGTTGCGCGACAGAAGAGATTTACTTATACGTGAACTAGCCCAGAAGATAGGAGTGAATTATCTCGAGCAGACGGATGGGACGATAAATGTCAGTCTTGTTTCAGGGCAGCCGCTGGTGGATGGGAACAAAGCCGCCGTATTCTCTCTTGTTCCTAATCCACTCAATGGAAGCTTCTACGACATTCATGCTACGTCTCCGGGCGGCAGTACAGCGGTCAACATCACTTCCGTGGTCGGTGGCGCGAACAACAGCCTTGGGGAGATGGGAGGGGTGCTGCATGTACGAGATACCCTTGTAAATGGCTTCCTAAATGACCTTGATGAACTCGCTTTTACACTTTCCAACGAAGTGAACACTTTACATTCTACCGGTTTTGGACTCAACGGATCCACCGGTCTGGATTTTTTCAGCTCTGCGGCTTTTCCTGCCGGCTACAGCGGCCCTGGGGGCATTTCCCTCGGCATTGCGAGTGCGAACGATATAGCTGCCGCAGATGCCGATCCTGCATTGGGAGGGACGGGCAACAACAAAAACGGGAAGAATATCGCAAGCCTCTACGATAAATTATTGCCAATGTCTGCAGGGACTATGACATTGTCCGGCTTCTACAATTCATTGGTGGGTAAAGTAGGTGTGGCGGTGCAGGAAGCGAAACGCGGAGCGGACTTGAGCGCTGGAATTCTGAAGCAGCTTGAGAACCAGAGGGAATCGAACTCGGGGGTCTCCCTTGATGAGGAATTGGCAAATCTGATCAAATACCAAAAAGCGTTCGAAGGTGCAGCCAAGGTTATTAACACCGGTGCCGAGATGATGGATACGGTACTTGGTCTTGTTCGATAGGAGGAGCCATGCGTGTAACCCAGAATACCACCGCCAATATGGTGCTTAACAGTCTTCAGGTCATCAGGCAACGAACGGAAAAGTTGGAGCAGTATGCTTCTACCGGACAGAAGGTTAGTGCTCCCGGGGATGATCCCGTCAGTGCTCAGCAGATACTCTATATGAAGGGACTCATCTCCGCCGGTGAACAGTATGACCGCAACATCAGCAATGGTGTGTCTTGGCTCACAATGGCCGAAGGGGCCATGTCGGAAATGGGTAATGTGATTTCCCGTGTCAAAGAACTCACAATCGCGATATCCAACGGTACAAACAATGATGCTTCCAGAGCCGCTACGGTCAAAGAGATGACACAGCTTAAGGAGCAGTTGGTTCTGCTCGGAAACACGCAGCTGAATGGGAGGTACATCTTTGGCGGGTTTATGAATGATACACCCCCCTTTGATGCCGCGGGCAATTTTGGGGGAACTGACGATAATGTCGAGCTTGAGATAGATAGAGGTGCTTTTGTTCCAATAAATTATTCGGGAGGTAATCTACTGCGGGGAGGTACACCTCCCGGCAGTACCGGGACCGACGTCATAGGTGCTGTCGACAATATTATAACCGCTCTGAATGCAAACAATACCACTGCAGCCAGAGCTGAACTGCCGAATTTAACAAGTTCGCTTGAACAGATTCTGGCGTCTCGGACAGATGCTGGAGCACGCATAAACAGATTTGAAAGTGCACGTAAGGTAATTGACGACATGAAGTTCAGCCTTACGAAAATCATGTCGGACAAGCAGGATGTTGATTATATGCAAGTGATGAGTGATCTCACAAAGCAACAGACTGCATTCGAAGCTGCCATTGCTGCTTCTGCAAAGATATCTCAAGTTTCACTTCTCGATTACCTAAGGTAGTAAAGCTTTTTTGGCGCCAGGGAGGGCGCGTCCATGCTTATTCTGACGAGAAAACTTGGTGAGTCGATCGCTATTGGGGATCGAATTATTGTTAGGGTTGTAGAAGTCAAAGGGGGCCAAGTCAGGCTGGGAATCGAAGCTCCGCAGGAAATGCGCATTCTGAGGGAAGAGATTTATCAGAAGGTGCAGGAGGAAAATCGCAACGCAGCTGCGTGGAACCTAGCGGACCTTGAAAAAGCAGTGAGTGCCATAGGAACCAAGAAAAAGGAGTAACTCGTGCGGGTAAAGACGACACGTTTCGGAGAACTTGATATAGATGACAGCAAGCTTATCCGCATGCCGGAGGGGGTGCTCGGGTTCGGAGAAACTAATTTCATCATACTGACTCCACCGAACATGGGACCTTTCTGCTGGTTTCAGGCTGTGGACAATCCTGATTTGGCATTTGTGGTTGTCGATCCTTCTGATTTCAACCAGGGTTACTGTGTGAAGCTTACTGCTGAAGAGTTGGCTGCCCTGGAGGTTCATGAAGGTGGGGAGTTATTGCTGCTGGCGGTGGTAACCATGGCAGCAGATCCTGCGGATATAACAGTGAATCTGCAGGGCCCCATAGCCCTCAATCCTGATAAGATGGTGGCAAAGCAGATAGTCCTTGACGGGATAAATTACAGCACACGTCACCCGCTTTTTTACAGATCAGGTCTGGAAGCAGCAGAACAGATAGCTGCTAGGGGGAAAACTATGGAGGCTGTTTCGGCGGCATGATAAAGGTGCCATGAAGGCTGTGAAAAACCTCCTCCCACTAGGGACGGAGGTTTTTTTGTTTTTTTTCTCAAGTTGCGCTGGAAAAGTTCCGATACGGACCTTAACGTCGGCAGCCTGACTCTTGCCACACATGGAAGAAAGGAGGCGCAGAAATTTAGCGGGACCGACCAGACCAAAATCGAGCAGTAGTTATAACGCAGGGTAAGGACACCCTGTAAAAAAACATCACGGAGGAATTCACCATGGCACTTACCGTTAACACCAACATCCCGTCACTCAATGCACAGCGAAATCTGACCATCACCCAGAGCCAACTCTCGAAATCGCTACAGCGGCTGTCTTCCGGTCTCCGGATCAATAGCGCCGCCGACGATGCCGCCGGACTTGCCATCTCGGAAGGGATGCGTTCGCAGATCCGCTCCATGAACCAGGCGGTGCGCAATGCGAACGACGGCGTCTCTCTCGTACAGACCGCTGAAGGTGCGTTGAATGAGGTGAGCAACATTCTCGTAAGGATGCGTGAGCTCGCTACCCAGGCAGCAACCGGAACCGTCAGTTCTGACCAGAGGAGCTACATCAACAACGAATTTACCCAGCTGAAGAACGAAATCGACCGTATCGCCAGCGCGACCCAGTTCAACGGCACCAGCCTCTTTACGACTACGGGTGGCACCGCCGTTTCGTTCCAGGTCGGTCCGGGTGCAACTACAAACGACACTATTGCCGTGACCATAAATGCTGCGGGTGCTTCCAGTATTGGTGTCGGCACTGCCAGCGTTTCTGGGTCAACCACCGCCGCTGCTTCAGCAGCTCTTTCATCCATCGACTCAGCGATAACCAGCGTCAACAACATCCGTGGTACGCTGGGTGCAGTTCAGAACCGCCTGCAGTCAACGATCAACAACCTGCAGGTATCGGTCGAGAATCTGAGCGCAGCGGAGTCTCGCATCCGTGACGTAGACGTTGCTTCCGAGACGGCTGCGATGACACGGGCCCAGATCCTCACTCAGGCCGGCACCGCAATTCTGTCACAGGCAAACCAGACGCCGCAGGCAGCATTGTCGCTCCTCAGGTAGAAGTACGGTGCTCTAATCCATAACGAGGGGGAGGCTTAGCTTCCCCCTTTTTTTACGGGGGACGGCTTTTGATTCGATTAAGTAGAGGATGAGGACAATTCTCAGGGTAAAGAGTCTACAGAGCTGCCCCGAAAATGTCCTTAAGTATGAGATCATTCCGGCCGATACGTACCTTAACGTGGAGACTTGGCTCAACCACACGTGGAAGAAAGGAGGCGCGAAACCTTTCATGCCAAACCCGCGGAAGTAGCAATCAACATGCAGGGTAAGGAAGCCCTGTAACAACTCACGGAGGAATCAGATCATGGCACTTACAGTTAACACTAACATCCCGTCACTCAATGCACAGCGAAACCTGACCATCACCCAGAGCCAACTCTCGAAATCGCTACAGCGGCTGTCTTCAGGTCTCCGGATCAATAGCGCCGCCGACGATGCCGCCGGACTTGCCATCTCGGAAGGGATGCGTTCGCAGATCCGCTCCATGAACCAGGCGGTGCGCAATGCGAACGACGGCGTCTCTCTCGTACAGACCGCTGAAGGTGCGTTGAATGAGGTGAGCAACATTCTCGTAAGGATGCGTGAGCTCGCTACCCAGGCAGCAACCGGAACCGTCAGTTCTGACCAGAGGAGCTACATCAACAACGAGTTTAATCAGCTGAAGAACGAGATCGACCGTATCGCCAGCGCGACCCAGTTCAACGGCACCAGCCTCTTTACAGCTACGGGTGGCACTGCCGTTTCCTTCCAGGTCGGGGCGGGTGCAACTACAAACGACACTATTGCCGTGACCATAAATGCTGCGGGTGCTTCCAGTATTGGTGTCGGCACTGCCAGCGTTTCTGGGTCAACCACCGCCGCTGCTTCAGCAGCTCTTTCATCCATCGACTCAGCGATAACCAGCGTCAACAACATCCGTGGTACGCTGGGTGCAGTTCAGAACCGCCTGCAGTCAACGATCAACAACCTGCAGGTATCGGTCGAGAATCTGAGCGCAGCGGAGTCTCGCATCCGTGACGTAGACGTTGCTTCCGAGACGGCTGCGATGACACGGGCCCAGATCCTCACCCAGGCCGGCACCGCAATTCTGTCACAGGCAAACCAGACGCCGCAGGCAGCATTGTCGCTCCTCAGGTAGTAGTTGGAAGTTGTCTTGAAAAGGGGAAGGCTTTGCTGCCTTCCCCTTTTTGCTTTGAATGACTTTAGATTAGTACGAAACTTGACTGGAGCAATTCTTGCTTAAACGGCAAAAGGAGGAAACGTCATGGCAGATCTATCCATAGGTGGACTTGCAACTGGGATCGATACTACAACGCTAATTTCTCAACTGATGAAGCTGGAGCGCCGGCCGCAACAGATTCTTGCCAGCAAGCGGGATAAGGTCCAAGGGCAGGTTGACGCCTTCACCACAATCAACAGTTTGTTGAGTTCTTTTAAATCTATTGTTGCCGGGATGAATACTCCCACGAGTTTCATTGGAAAAACCTCCTCTGTCGGAGACGGCACTGTATTGACGGCGACTGCAGCAAGTACGGCGGCCACAGGTGCTCATGACATAGTAGTGACGACCCTTGCGAAGTCAGAGCGGCAGGTTTCAGACAATACTCCCATTAACGGAAAGACCGGTTATGACAGTGCAACCGACTTGAATTTGAATACCGGGACTATAGTCATTACCGGTGGGGCATTGCCTGTAAATGTAACTATTGCAGAAGGACAGAATTCCCTGAGTGGAATCGCGGCGGCCATAAATTCTTCTGGAGCTAACGTAACAGCATCGGTTCTTAATGACGGCACAAGCAGCCCGTATAGGCTTGTAATTACTGGGAAAGATACTGGCAATTATGCCGTAGATTTCTCAGGACTGACAACAGTACCCGTCGCTCCGAACGGTCCAGCTTATGTCAATCCATCTTTTATCAAAGCTGGACCTACTTATCAGGCAGGGAGCGCTGCTGTCTTCTCAGTTGATGGTGTAGCTATTACAAAAACTTCCAACACTATCAGTGATGTCATACCGGGTGTAACTTTTACGCTCCTAAAAGAAGGGGGTGCCACAACCAATATTTCAATTGGTAACGATATCGCAGGAGTAACAAAAAAAATAAACGAATTTATCGGTTCATATAACAGCATAATGTCACAAATTGACAAGCAAACAGATTATAACGCGTCAACAAAAAAAGGTGGCGTACTTTCTGGAGACTCTACGCTTAGAACTATAAAAGATAAACTCCAGAATATTTTGACTACACCTGTTTCCGGTATCACTGGAAAATATTCTATTCTGGCGGAGATAGGCATCAAGACAAACTATGTTGATGGAACTCTCACCTTGGATTCTACTCAACTATCATCAGCTTTGAATTCCAACTTTGATGATGTTGTTAAGCTGTTTACCCAAAACGGGGGTGTCAGCGGTCTTCAAACAAGTGAATATGGTGTGGCGGAACAGTATAAACTTGTTATTGATAATTTAACGCATGCTTATGAGGGGCCAACCTCTACGGCAAACGGTCTCATTTCAACCCGAATACGCGGCTTGAACGATACCATTAAAAATATCAACGACCAAATAGATGCAATGGAGCTAAGAATGGTGCAAAAAGAGGATAATTTGAAGAAGCAATTTTCCGCCCTTGAAAAATTGGTTAGCAACTTGCAGGGTCAGGGGAGTAGCCTTCTAAACATTCTTTACAGGCAGTAGGCATATACACGTTGTTCCGAAAACCCGCGACAGCTGGAGGAGAAATTGATGCAGACGCCCTACAATCAGTACCAGAATACCCAGGTTAGTACCTCTAGCCCTGAGAAAATAATGTTGATGCTTTACGACGGTGCATTGAATTTTTCCAAGATCGCATTGGAAATGATGGCTAAGGGTGACAGAGCGGGGAAAGGGAGATTCATAAGCAAGGGGCAAGCTATCGTAGGAGAGCTGATGAACTCACTGAACCATGAGGTTGGTGGAGAGATAAGCCGACGCCTCGAGCAACTGTACATTTATGTAATAGATCAATACCTTGAAGCAAACATTAACAATTCTCCAGTTCCTCTAGAAAACGCAATCCGAATTCTGACCATTCTTCGTGATACTTGGGTCGAAGCTATCGATATATGGAAGAAGGAGAAAGCTATTGCAGCGGCACCGCAGGTTTCTCAAGCTGCGTATGTGAGCCAGTTGTGAATAGGAAAGAAATAGAAGCTGCTCTTAGGGTTGGTGAAGAACTGTACCGTCAGCTTCTTGAAGCCGCGTCCTTTTTGCTGGAAAAGCTTGACGTTCTGACGGTGGAAGACCTTGAGGCTGTAATGATTCGTCGTCAACAAATAGTACAGGAGATTCAAAGAATTGACGACATGATCACTTCAGAGGTTTCACGAGGAGAAACAGGCAAAACTGTTGATGGACTGCATATCAATCATTTCCGTGAGCAGCAGAAACAACTGACGGAGAGAATCCTGGAATTGGATGCTGTTTCTTTGGCTCTCGCCAACAAAAAGTTGGCTGTGTTGCAAAAGGATTTTACGGCCATTTCTGACGGGAGGACTCTTCGAAAGGGCTATGATCCTCCCAGGAGGAGCGAACCTCAACAGGTTAACGGAAAGGCGTAGTCGGAGAGCGTGGAGGCAGTTTGCGCGTGACGAAGATAATCAACAGCAGGAGGAGTACCGATGAATCAGCTAGCGGTTGACCGAAACGCAACGGTGGGTAGCATGGTGGAAGCCTCCTCGCCTGATACTGTGCTCGTTGATGAAGTGCTAAAGGACGCTATTACACATCTGACCGAGCTCCGTCAAGCCACCCTTGAGACAGCCAAACTATTCAGAACAGGGCACGAGCAACAGGCGAAAGATCTGTATTTACAAGTGGTGACCGGCCTTGATCTCCTGGTAGCAACGCTGGATTGCATATGGAAGGTACTTGACCTCAAAAGTGACGCCGTGCTTGGAGGTATGAAGCCCCTCTCATTGCTCGTTGAAGAATTCAATTCACATCTAAATACGATAGTAACGGCTCAACAAAAGAAAGACTGGGTCTTCCTTTCGGATCTCCTTGAGTATGAACTAGCAGATCATCTGAACTGTTGGGACAAGGTAATCAACAATCTTGCGAAGCATTAGCCATAACAACATTGAAGAAGAAAATGAGCATTCAATCCTTTGATTACAATCATTTTTTTGAAAAGCTTCAGTCCGCTTCTGTATCGTTGCGGCGTTCAGAGCAGGACTTTCTTAATTTAACAGCTTCTATAGCATGTATACAGGGTGATCTCGTCGAGTTGGAGCTTTACGATAAAGAACTTCCGGAAATGGCTGCCATCAAGTCAGGGGCAGAAGCCGCTCTTTCTGCCTGGACGGGTGGAGTTCTGTATCGTGTGCCGGCACTGCTGTCGGGGTTGAACCGAGGTGGGTCGATCTCTCTGAAGCTGGTCGGCGAGGTTAAGGAACAGCAGCGGAGGGAATACTTCCGTCTCGATGTGATGCTTCCGGCTGTTCTAACTGTACCTGAAGATCAGGATTTTCGTTCATTAGAAGCTCTGTGGCAGGAGTTGAGAGCTGATACACAAAAAGGAACTCCTCCCGTTCTTCAACCATATGAAAAAGGGGTAAAGCTGGTTCGGTGGGGCGGACATTCAGAGGTGCTTCCCTGTCGAATCAACCTCAGTGGAGGTGGGCTAAGCATGCGGATCCCCTGGTACGTCAAGCCCGGGACGCAGGTCGCTCTCCTACTATTCATTCCCGCTGCAATACCCCGCCCTATTAGTGTCATCGCTGAAGTCCTTCGCTGCCAAGAACTAACCCTCTTCTGGGGTAAAGACCATAGATTCATGTCAGCGATGAAATTCAACCTAATCAATGAAAAGGACAGGGATGAGGTTATCTCTTTTCTGTTCAATGAGCAACGCCGCGAACTCAAAATGAAGAAGTCAACAGGCAGGTGACGGGGTTGTGTCTACCTGCATAGCGTTCGAAGCGGAAATAATTGAAGGGCGGCGGGGGCATCTGACGGCACGGGTGCTGGGTGAGACTACTGAAGAAATTTATCTTCATTCAGCTTACGATCCTGTTACAGAGGCTGCTGCTCTCGTCCCGGGACCGGTAAAGGCCAGCACTCTGGTTTTTCTCGGTACAGGGCTCGGATACCACATTCCTCTTACCTTAAATGAAAACCCTCAAGTTGTCCGCGTCATCCTAGTCGAAATTTATCCCTCCCTCGCAGCATTAGCGGCACATGGCTGCGCCTGCAGCGGAATCACAGTAGATATAGTTACGTCATCTGGCGATCAGCCGGGTGCTCCTCCAGATCTCCCGGCCGACTTGGATGCCAGGGATCTTTTCGTTGTCTCTCATCCTCCTTCTGTTAGAGCTAACCCGACCTGGTACTCCCGCATTCATGCCAAAGTGACAACTTGTGGATCTAAAGCTTGGTGGCTTGGGAGCGGTAGCAGAGAGTGCCGCACTATTCTGGTTCCTTTCGGTGCGTATTATGCCGAGAACGAGTGCATAAGAGGGTTTCAGTCACTGGGCCATCATGTCATTCCATTCGAATACAGGCGCAGTGAGGAGGAAATACTTCGTTCTTTTCGTGAAATCCTGCTGGATACTCCTCCCGATCTTGTTTTTTCTGTAAATATGCGAGGGATGGATGGGCGGGGGATCATGGCCGGGATCATGAGTGAACTTCAGCTACCCGTAGCATTCTGGTTCGTCGATTCTCCGGAATTTATTCTCCCTCATTCGCACCTGCCATCCAAAGAAATATGCAGCATTTTCATGTGGGACAGAAGCTACATTTCGGAGACCGCTTCCAGAGGGTTTAACACAACGTATCTTCCTCTTGCTGCCGATGCGGATCTGGGAGGTGCGGCAGTTTTAAAGCAGGCTTTCCAAGCGCCTCTTGCTTTTGTAGGAAACTCTCTTGCGAGTGGATTCCTTGCCAGGCTGGTATCCAAATTTCCGATCAACGGTGAGACCGAACATATGGCGGAACAGGCGATCTCAAGGTTGATAGGGTGTCGGGGAAGACAGCTTGAGGTCCTGGAAGAATTGGCGACGGGAAGAGAGTCGTTTAAGGACCCCGAGCAGAATCTATTCTGGCGTGCCTACCTCCTACACGGTGCAACTACTGTCTACAGGACTGCAGTATTGCAGAAACTTCTTCCGTACGATCTGGTTTTCTTCGGTGACCCGGAGGGATGGCAAAAAATATTCGGTGGGAAGATTGATGCCCGTCCTGATGTTAATTATTTCCACGAGTTGCCTTGTGTCTATCGATCTTCCGACATTACTGTAAATGTTACAAGCTTTCAGATGCCGCGGGCCGTTAACCAGCGCGTGTTCGATGTGCCTGTTTGCGGCGGGTTTTTACTCACCGATCGGCAGGAGGCGCTTTTCGAGATCTTCGATGAGGACGAGATTGCTGTTTATGACAGCCATGAAGATGTGACGCATCGGATGGAATATTACAGGCGCAAGCCGCTATTGAGGCAGTCAATGATGGAAAAGGCCTGCCGCCGGGTCAAAACTGAACACACGTATCGGCATCGCATGAAGCAGGTCCTTGAGGAAGTCTTCAGGTAGTAATGCTGGTTGCGCAGGCTACGGTTCGCCGCGCTCTCCATCGTGCGAGAGAAGGACAATGTCAACGCGCCGGTTCTTGCTCCGTCCTTCGGAAGTGCCGTTATCTGCCGCAGGACGGTGTTCACCGTAGCCGGTGGCGGATATGCTGGCTGGCTCGTAGTTGTATTGCCGGATGAAGTACTGGACGATATTGGTTGCCCGGGCCGTGGAAAGTTCCCAGTTGGAGGGGAAGTTGTATGAGCTGATCGGCATGTTGTCCGTATGACCTTCAACTCGTATCGGATTTGTAAAGTTGTTCAGAGCTTCGGCAACTTTCGCAAGGAGTTGAGTAGAATCCTGACGGACTGTTGCACTTCCTGAGTTGAAGAAGCCTGCTTCCTTGAGGCTTACTACCAATCCTCGACGATTAATCTCTACGCTTACCTTCTCCTGAGCTCCATTTTTCAAAAGATATGCTTCAATAGCGGCTTTTATTGCCTTGAAATCAACTTCCTCGGCATGAGTTTTTCCGCTTCTTCCGGTTTTTTTCGGAGGGGGAGCGACTCTCGATTCGAGGCTGGGAATTATGTTAATGCTTCCGGCGTCAATGACGTTCGGTTTGCTTGCGGGAGAGGTCTTGCTGTAGCCGAAGGATTCGCGCAGGGAAGCGATTACTTCTTCAACCTTTTTCTTATCCGTCTGCGACATTGCATACAGGGTGACAAATACTGCAAAGAGAAGCGTTATGAAATCTGCATACGAAACCAGCCAACGCTCGTGGTTTGGTTCCTTCTCGTGTCCCTTCTTTTTCTTCCCCATCTACTTACCCTTCTTTTCATCGTGCATGTAAGCGCGTAGTTTCTGCTCGATGAAATGGGGGTTCTCGCCATTCTGGATCGAGATCAACCCTTCAATGACCATTTCTTTCTGCTGTATCTCTGCTTTAAGTCTCTGTTTAAGCTTGGTGCCGAAAGGGATGCAGAGGATGTTGGCAACCATAAGTCCATAGATTGTTGCTACGAATGCGACGGCGATACCTGCTCCGAGTTTGGAAGTATCAGACAGATTATTCATGACATGAATGAGGCCTAGTACAGCACCGATAATGCCGATAGTCGGAGCGAAACCGCCGGCAGACTCGAAGACTTCAGCGCTTGCTTTAGAATGCTCTTCGTAGGAGGCGAGTTCTATTTCCATTGTTTCACGCAGTTTCTGAGGGTCGATTCCGTCAACAACCAAAGATATGCCTTTCTTGGTAAAGCGATCATTGATTGTCTGTGCTTCCTGTTCAAGAGATATAAGCCCGTTGCGCCTTGCCTTGGCGGCATACCCGATCATATCCTTGATTATTATTTCTGGGTTCGTTGCCGGTGGAAACAGAGCTTTCTTGACATCCTTGACTGCCTGGATGATCGTCGGCATCGGAAAGCTTACGAAAGTGGCCCCAAATGTACCGCCCAGAACAATGATTGCAGCGGTCGGCTGAATGATGGCGCTGACATGCCCGCCTTCAAGGATCTGGCCGCCGATTACTGCGCCGAAACCCATTATGAGACCGATTATAGTTGCTATATCCATAGATGCTCTACCTTGTGCTCCCTAGAATATTAGTGCCCCAAAACTACAATCGACAGAAAGGTCTATAGTCGTTTCTGCGTCGCTTGGCTAGATACTTCACCGATGGGTCCGATCCGGCCTTCAGAAGTATACGGGCCTTGAACCTGACTATTTTGTCAATTACGACCTTTGCAGGTTCAAGAACGAGGTAACGATTGCCGTTAGAAAGGGTGAGATGGGTATCGGGAGTTTCCTCTATTACCTCTATCAGATCTGCATTGAGGAATATCTCGGATCCGTCCAGTCGTGTGAGTTTTATCATGGCATCGATCCTCTTAAGTGTTGATATTTTTAAGATTCGGTGTGATGCGCGATTTGCTTTAGCGAAAAAGGCGCTGCAAGCATTACAGATTGGCTGAGAGTGCAGCTCCTAATCGATAGATATTTGCTGTTTCAGCGGCGACATCGCAAATTTCACCGGCCACGATATTCTCGCGCATAAGAGAGAGAAAACTCGTTATAGGAGCCAGAATTTCATGGCTGTATCCCATCAGCTTCACCTCTGCTTCTACGGCTGCTTCTTTTTCGCCGAGATCTTTAAGTTTAGAGACCTGCAGTGGGTTTATGCGGGCAGTGGACATGATTTGTGAGGTGACTTTTATTCCCTGATGCATAAGCTCGTAAAACTCACCGAGAACTGCATCTGTGGGTTTTGCCATCCCGGGATCATTATCATTGAAGCAGCGTTTCCACATCTTTTCGCGTCGCTTCGTGAGTTTTTCCGATTGAGAATCTGCATCGCATAAGTCATCCCAAGTTAGATAACCATCTAAGGCGAAGCTGCTCCTGAAAAGTTTACTACCCGCAAAATCACTGACAGAAAATTCATATCCCTCGTCAATAAGAAGTCGAGCGGCGTTGAAAACAGAGTCAGTAGTTATGGCTGTACGGCAGAAGGGGTCGCCGCACTCCAGGTTATAGGGGCATGGGGAGCAAGGGATGTTTGGCTGGAGAGCAAGATGACCCTCGCCATATGGGCCTGTACAGCGAAAGAATGCAGGGCCGATGCAAAGCATTACCACAGGGATTTCGGCCGCGGCTGCAAAGTGCATTGTGCCGGTGTCGTTGGAAACGAGAGCCTCGCAGCGTCTTACTAAGGAAAAAAGTGATTCGATCCCTGTTTCACCGACAACGTCCACGGCAGGGATTTCCATGGCCGCAAGAGCTTTATCCGCCAATTCCTTTTCGTTGGGAGCACCGAAAAGGATGGTCGTTACACCAAGTTCCTTTTGGAGACGGTCTGAGAGGCGAGCGAAGTGATCCACGGGCCAGCACCGGTTTTCCTCGCTGGCTCCTAATTGAAGACCTACAAGCCGTTTTCCGGTGAGCCTCTTTTCCTGAATTATTCGGGAGGCTTCTTCTTCTCCCTTTGTCGTAGGAACAAGCTCGACACGTTTTCCATCGGGCACTACACCACCGAGTCGGGTAAAGATATCGACGAGGTTGATGGGGTTGTACTTCCTAATATGGTCATTAAACCAGCTGAAGACGTATTGCCCCCAGAGGTTGCGGATAACCCGCTGCCCCGTATCATCTGCGAAGAAGCCGGAATATTCAGCAGCTTTCATAGCTGACGCAAGAAAGGCGGAAAGACCTGAGCACGTTATATTGACTACCAGATCGTATGAACGCTCTTCCAGCTTTCGGACGAACGTATCCATTTGCATGTATGCTGTCAGGGGGGAGTCCCCTGTTGCAATCTCCCAGGCGAGCTCCCGTTTCGAAAGGATAATCGTCCGATCGATCCCTTGCATAAGGGGGAGAATGCCGGAAAAACGGTCTTCCACCACTACAGTTATTTCCGCCTTGGGATAAGTATGCTTGAGCTGACGCAGGAGGGGTGAGGCCTGGATCATGTCACCGTAGCGCGCTATGGCAAGGATTGCAATTCGCTTCATTCTGGTATCTTATCCCATGTGATTTCAACATTCTGGAGCATGAGGAATATCTTCTCTGCACGCGAAAGCTTGCCTTCGCCGGTGACGATTCCGCCCAGTACGTTTCCCAACGCGAACCAGCGCTTGTCCGGAAGTTTCGCCAGGAGTTCTGGCAGTCCCGGATGACGATCAAGGTCCGCCTCAATCTCCTCGCGCCGCTGAATTCGTGTTAGTACGCGATCCGCAACATTAGGGAATTCGGCAACCATGGTGGCGACTAGTTCTTCCATTCTACGTTCATAGGTATGTTCAGCGATAACCCGTAATTGTCCCCTTTCTGCGACTTCTCGCCGTGCGTTTGCATTGCGGAGGTACCGGTCGATCTTGTCCCTGGCTTCAACGAGGCTCGAAAAAACTTCAATCTCGTTTTCCTCGAAAAGCTCGGGAAGAAGGCTGCGCCGATCAACGAGCTGGAACGCCCCACAGGCAGCGATTTCGAACGTGCGGGGATTGACGAAGTCCCCGTCAGGATTAACCCCATCGCAGGTTGTCGATGAGTGAAGATTCAGGTTGATTGGGGAGGAGTTGAAAATTCTGACGCACGTTTCTGTATCAATCCTTTCCCCACGCCGCTGGATCCAGGGGGTAAGTGGCGAGATGAGCGGCCAGTCGCTTCCCCATATCTTGAAGTTGTAATCGGTCAATCCTTTGAAAAATATCTGCCGGTTGAAGTATCCGGCGCCGACGAAAGAGACATCGCTTCCGAATTCGTCCCGCTCATGTTTTTTCAATACGAGAGGGCGGTGTACTTCCGGTGCAGCGCATGTGGGGAGATAGGAGTAACGTGCGACACCGAGTTTGGATAATTCTGAGGCGATATTTTCTTTCTGGATCCCAAAGAACCAAGACGCCGCTGGAGCCGATTCTTTCCAGTAAGGCAGAACCCTGTAGTCCTCAACAAACCAGAAGGCAGTGGGGATGCCATGGGCATCGAGCCGAAGCATCGTTTCCGGCATCAGAGGTGCCTGGGCGAGCGCAAGGATCATGTCAGGGCGCACCTCGCGTGCCCGTATTTCCACAGCCTGCGAGAGGAGCTGCGCAAGGCCTGTGTTAAATGCACGGCGGCTCTGGTTGTAGCGGAACCCTTTGGCGAATTCCATTCCCGCAGCAAGCTGTTCGCTGTCGAATGGAATGACGTGGTGCCCGAGGCTGCGAAGGGCATGCCCGCAGTGGTGGGCAATCGGGAGGGAACCCCCGTAGATTGGATTCACCAACAGTATACGTAAGCCACCTTTCGCTGCTACTTTCAGACCTTCGGCATGCTTGCCAAGGCGCGCGAGAGCCTCATTAACTCGAGCGGAGCCGGGGTGAACAGCTACTCTTTCTTTCAGGAGCTGATGATAGCGGCGACAGATTACATCTTTGGATCCATCCAGTAGACTAAACTTGCCGATCGTCTCGCTTAGGTCAGTGTTTTCGAACGCCGCTCTGATGATTGCAGAATTCGGCTCTATAACGCAGCCTTTTTGTCCCTGCCGCGCCAATACCTGCAGGTGATGGCCAAGGCCGAAGCCGATGACGGTAATGGGGGTATTGGGCAAGGATTTGCAGCAGTGCTGCCGAACCCATTCGTCAGCCTCGCGAGACGGGTTGTATGAAGAGTGAAGGTATATGTCTTGGACCTTCGCTGTTACCTCCCCATTCCTAGCCGGTTCCACGATGATGTCCGGAGATGGGGAAGTCGCTATAACTTTTTTTGCCAAAGCTGCATTCTGGCGTTTTAATGCTGATATGTTTCGTTCGAAATGGGTCATGTGGTGTGCAGGTATAGTCGAGGGTATTCTCGATTGTTACCGCTATGCCGCCTCCCTGATTTTTTCCCAGAGCTCCTGCCCGCCTTCGTACTGAGGGGAGAGCATTAGCACTTTCTCGATATGGTTCATGGCCTCTAAATGTCGTCCAGCCTTGAACTGAAGTCCCGCTAGTGCATAAAGCAGGTCGAGGTCGGCAGGATGATACTTAAGGTAGTGTTCAAGATATGGCAGAGCTTCATGGTACTTTTCAGTCGCATAAACTGCTTTGATAAGTTCATGAAGGCTGGTTAGATTCTCGGCATCCGCGTTTAAAGCACGTTTGAAGTACTCAATCGCCTCTGCCGACTTGTTCTGCATATTACGCACCATTCCTAAACCGGAAAGGGCGCTGACATTGTCAGGGTCTATTCTAAGTGCTTTATTGAACCATGTTACTGCGTTAGTTAATTTTTGCTGCACCAAGCTTGTTACTCCCAGCCCTACTAGCGGCCGGATGTCCTTCCGGTTCACCTGAAGAGCTTGCTTGTAGAGTTGAGCGGCGTCCTCGAATCTGGAAAGGTTTGCACAGCAGTCACCCATATCCGTAAGTACTGAAAGGTCGCCTTCAGTTCGCGCCATAGTGAAAGCTACGAGTGCTTCTTCAAACCTCCCGGCATCTTTCAGCTTCAACGGATCCTCAGCCCTAGTCTTGGGACTTCTTTTGCGTTTGTCATCAGCCGTTGCCCCTGCTACCTCATGGACAGGCGGTATCGGATGGTCATGAAGCTTTGCGCGAAATTCCTCAGCTCCCTCGTAGTCAGGGCAGAGGATGAGAATTCGCTCGATTGCCTCGCCGGCTTTTTCTCTATTTCCGTCTTTGTAGTACAGTCCAGCCAAAGAGAAGAGCATGTCGGTATCACCTGGATGGTATAGAAGATATCGCTCAAGAGACTGCGCAACTTGGTCAAAACGCCCTAGGGAATACGCAAGTTTGACCAGTTCGTGCAGAGATGTAAGATTTTCAGGGTCGATATCGAGGACTTTTATGAAAAGGTCGAAAGCCTCCTCCCTGCATCCCTGCGCTGTGCGAACCAGGCCAAGTCCGCACGTCGCTTTTACGGAACGCGATTCATATTTTAGTGCAGTCAGAAAAGCATCCTCGGCTTCCGAAAGGCTCTCACCCAGAATTCCGATTACTCCCAATCCCACATAAGCCTGAACATTAGAAGGGTCAACGGAACATGCCTCCGCGTACGCCGCTGCTGCTTCGTTATTATGTCCGAGAGCTGCCAGACAGTCTCCTATGTCTGCAAGCACGGAAGTGTCCCCACTTTTGGATATGTTCAGAAGTGACTCGAGGGCCTCCTGGATTTGTCCCTTTTCCTTTAATGCAAGCGCGGACTGCTTCTCGTGTTGCGTTGCCGGGGAGCCTAATGAAGGATTACCAGAAACTATTGGCTGATCGGCAGAATATTGTTTAATTGCAGGTTGTACCTGTTGAGTCGGGAAAAGGCGGATACGGCCGTCCGGCATCTTTTCACAGCCAAAGCCTTCTCTTTGGTAGATATCCATATCGTCGCAGCGGACCTTGCCTTGCCATCGACTGAGGAAACGCCTGATATTCGGCTGATCATGGTCTTTACGTCCCTCACTGGTTTCCTCGAAATGAATTAGGATGCTCTCTGGGGTGTATAGGATGCGGCGGCCGCGCTGTCCGGCCCGCAGGCAGAGGTCAACATCTTCGAAGCCATTCACATACCCCTCATCGAAGCCGCCAAGTTCAGAGAAGAGCTCACGACGCATAAGCATGCAGGCGCCGGTGATGCATTGCATGAAGCGTTTCCGACTGACCGCCGGAGTATTAGCGGGGAACCCGTTAAAGATGTGGTAGCCGATCGACTGTTCGTTGAAGGCTACCCCTGCATGCTGAACGCGTCCATTTGGGTAAAGCAGTTTTGCGCCGACAATATCGGCTCCATCCTGCTCAACACCACGGACGAGAGCGTCAAGCCATCCGGGGTGTGGAATCGTATCATTGTTCAGGAAGACGACGTAGCGTCCCTGCGCCAGCCGTCCCCCCTGATTGCAAGCCTTCGCAAAACCGAGGTTCTTGACGTTGGCGACTATTGTCACGTCTCCGGAGAGTGTTCTAAGGTATTCAGCAGTCCCATCCGAGGAAGCATTATCAACAATAATCAATTCATATGGGGGGTGCGGATCAGTGTTAAGGGACAGAGCTTGCAGGCACTGCTTCGTATACTCCACCTTGTTGTAGAGAGGAATGATGATGGAAACTAGAGGTTTGTCCGGCGAGTCATTACACATAGTACCTGTGGCGGAAAATCTTCCTGGCAACTCATCTAATGCCGCCGAAGCTCCAGCGTTATCTGGATCCAGTTCGAGAACTTTTCGATAGGACATTATAGCCTCACTAGTTCTTCCCTCCTTTCTGTAGAGATCAGCAATAGAAAGAAGAGAGTTTATGTCGATATCGTCGTGGGAGAGGATACGCTCGTATACAAGAATTGCCTCTGCCTGCCGCCCGAGTTTTTCATAAAGCACGGCCAGATGCCGTGCAGCTGTTGGATTCATCGGATCGATCGCTGCTGCGGTTTCCCACTGCTGGGCGGCCTCCTCGATATCATTCTTGCGGATGGCTTCCATGCCTAACAGGAATGCCAGAGCCGAGCGAAGCTGTGTCTTTGTGGCGCCGGTTGTCTCCAGCTTGGCAAGCTGCTGCTCTCCTTCGGCATCCCTGCCCTGCAGAAAAAGCGGCAGAAGCGGCTTTACCCGTTCTTCTATGAAGGAATGCACTGCGGTCATGAAATGCCAAGTCGCGATGCGCTGCCGTCTGCGAAGTTCCGGAGACAGAAGGCTGTCGTACTTTGCATGTATTGCACTTCTTGTGACTTGGAACAGCGGAAATGTCCCCGGAGTCATTCCGCTGCCGTCGATGCGGTATGAAAACTCACAGGTTATTTTCGGGATGTGATCCAAGCGGAAGTTTCGGGACAGCCTTATCAGGAGATCCCAGTCCTCATGTCTACATAGGCTTTCGTCGAAGTAGCCTGCGACACCGATGCAAGACTTTTCATGTATCACGCATAGGATTGGGATGAAGTTGTCGACCATAATTTCGTCGTAGTCGAAGTCTTTGCCATAGGCAGGCTCTCTTTTGACCACTTCGTACCGACCATCCCTAAGAATTTGGTAAGAGCGTTGGGAGTCGGTATACGCTACCTGGGAGTTGTTTCTCTCCAGAAATTCCACGAGTGTTCCGACATGGTCCGGATAGAAGAGGTCGTCGTCGTCAAGGTATGCGATGTACTTTCCGCGCGCGTGCCGGATACCCGTGTTGCGAGCTGCGGCCAAACCTTTATTCCTGTCATGACGCAGATAGACGATGTCTGGGCTTATTGAACTCACGAGCCGTTCGACATCCTCTCCGGCGTCATTTACAACAATAATCTCAATGTTCGAATACTTCTGGTCCAGGATGCTTCGCAGAGCTTCAGGGAGCAGGTGTGGTCTGTTGTAGGTCGGAACGATTACAGAGACCAGGGGGGGGGCGGTGTTCGGTCGTCGGTCGGTGCTCTCAGCATCGAACTCCTTCCACTCCATGATATGCGAGCGGACGTCGTCGTGCTGCATCAGGTTTGCGCAGAAGCGGCATTCTTCGATCGAGCACTCGTCTGCTCTCTTGCTGGAGATGCGAAGTCTTCGATAGAAATCGTTGTTCCAAAAGGTTTCGAGAGGTTCTTCAAGAGCATTCCCGAAGTGGTAAACTCCATCTCTAACTTTTTTCTTGAAGTGAAGCTCGCCTCCTCCGCACGGGAAGACTTCTCCGTCGAAGCCAACCATCAGTTCTGTAGTCGTCCATGTACACGGTCTTGGCGTCCCCTTTTCTCTGAAAAGCGGCTCGTGAGTGATGGAGATGCCGTACCGTTCCGCAAGTTCCTTTGCTTCGAGAACCTTTCGGTCCGAGAGTTCCTGGTGGAAAAAGAGCGATTCTTCATCTTTGAGCAGGTATTCGTTAGACTCGATATTGAGGTGACGTAGCGATTTGGGATAAAACCGGCAGTACATGAGATTGATGTGTCTGACGCCAAGTGAATTTGCCAGTTCTACAAGCTCCGGCAACTCCTCGATATTGATCCGGCTGATGGCGCAGGACAGCTGCAGGGCAGCTCTAGCTCCGCTCTTTTCTCGTTGCGCGGTAAAAGCGGCGGCATTTGCGCAGACGCGTTCGAACTGATCCACCTGCATGAGCCGATGGTAGGTTGCACGCGTAGCCGCATTGATCGAGACATTTACCAGGAAAATGCCAGACGACATGATCTCCGCCGAAAGTTCCGGCGTAAGTGCGATGCCGTTGGTAGTGACCGTTATGCCAACGTTCGGATAATTTTGATTTGTATAGCGGACGATAGGCATGAAGTCGGGGTTCAGAAGGGGGTCGCCGGCACCTGCAAGGCATATGGTGGCGAAATTTTCGAGGTGCAGGTTGTTGGCCATCTTCTTGAACTTTTCAAGAGTGATCGCCTTGCCGCTTTTGCTCCGGTAGTAGTCCCCTCCGCAGAACACGCACTTGGCGTTGCACTTGTCGTTGAGCAGGAAGTGTACGTTGCGCGGGTAGTTTCTGCAGATCCCGTCTTCGGGTGAAAGCGGTTTCTGATTGACGGCACATGCTGCCGTAGAGGTTGTGTTTTCATCTCTTTTTGACTTCACAAACTCGCCGGCCCATGAGCAGCTCTTATGATCGTACAGGCTCGGATGGTTGAGGATGATGTTGGCCATAAGCTCCTGGTGCCGGTCCAGAGCGTTGTTGTACAACCCTCCACTGTGTATGCGGTAACTAAGCAGCGGTTTTGCAATCCGTTTCGCGTAGTAGCCCTTCTCACCGCATGCAATCCAGAAGTCCCAGTCCTCGTAGCCTCTGACATTGGTCTTGTACCCCCCGACCTCTTCCCACACCTTGCGGGGGTAAAGAGCACAATAAATCATGTGGTTGGTCGTCAGAAGGTCATTCAGGTTGTATTCCTGCAGGTGGCAGATGTTTGATTCAGTTGCTCCGAATGTCTCGTAGTCCGCGTATGCGATAGATATTTCCGGGTGCTCCTTCAGCAGATTGAGATACTCCTCCAGCATGGTTGGCGCAATGATGTCGTCGGCGTCAAGGCAGAGGATGTATTCACCCTTTGCGACCCTGATTCCGTTGTTACGCGAGATTGCCGGCTGGCCGGAATTTTCCTGATTCAGCAGTGTGATCCGATGGCCGGGATTATCAGCGATCAGTTTCTCAGCCACCTCTTTCGTATCATCCGGACTGCCGTCATTTACGATAATGATCTCGAAGTTCTGGTATGTCTGGTTTAGGACGCTGGAGACTGCGTCACCGAGATATCTGCCGTAGTTGTAGCAGGGGATGATGACGGAGATGGTGGGCGGGGTGTCGGGAAGGAACGTACTAAGACATTCATCCGTAATCTTAGAAAATGAACGAGCGACCGCTTCTCTGGCCATCCGGGCATGTTTATCTCGATCAGTGGTGGAAAGATTTAGAACTTCATTAGCAGCAGCTGCCAGTTCTTCTGGTGTTGCGACGGAGCGGAAACCGGGCAAGTCGATGAGTGATGACCAGGAATCCAGGGAGATGACGGTTTGAGGTATGACGTGAATCAGTGGGAGACCGCGTCCCAAGGCATCATGTGCAGTAGTGGTATTGGAATAAACGAGCAGATCAGCATCTGCAAGAGCTTCGTCCGCCGTACCGGTCACTACCTCAAAATTATCCGGCAATGATGAAGATCCAGGCAGCAGTGTGTGGATACGCTCCGGTGGCAGGAGGGTGGGATGTGGCTTGAGCCTGACCGAAACTGCCGCATTATTGGCGAATGCTACGACGAGCTGGTGAAGAAGTGCAGCAG
The DNA here is from genome assembly GCF_900187405.1 of Geobacter sp. DSM 9736. Taxonomy (NCBI): domain Bacteria; kingdom Pseudomonadati; phylum Thermodesulfobacteriota; class Desulfuromonadia; order Geobacterales; family Geobacteraceae; genus Geobacter; species Geobacter sp. DSM 9736. The sequence goes on along the minus strand of NZ_LT896716.1, from coordinate 2,674,295 downwards.
AATCATTTTCTCCGATTGGTAGGGTCGCCAGAATCCGGTTTCCAACTGAAATCTTCGTGACTTTTTTCTCTAAGTTGCCTAGAAGTCCGGCATAACGGAGAGCACCTCCAATTTTCAGCATCTTCTCGGGAAACCCGTTGTTTTTGAAAATCTGCCGAGATGCTTCCCCTGCACATGCCACCTGGTCAGGCAGAAGACCTGCCGTCCATTCTGTAGCTTCCGGGAAGTAGGGTAGCCACATGTTCTGGACCATCGTATGCTGGTAGCCGATGAGCCGAGCCCTCGGGAAGAACTGCCGCACGGCGAGACAAAACACCTTTTCCCAAGGTTGATTTTCAAAAGGGTAGATAAAGGTGGTGATGTCCGGGTTTTTCTCCTTTAACCGGCGCAGAAACGGCACGAAGAGCAGGTGAGACGGGACGTCGGTTCCGCTCCAGGCCCTTACTTCTTCTTCCTTCAGCAGCTCTTCTACCCTGAGGCCTGCACAGGATTGAGACGTAGCGTCCCAACAGGGAACGAGGTCTGTCTCTGCCGTTGTTATGCTTCGGGCTACATCATCGGGTGTCAGGTAGTCATGCATGAAAATGACAGGGTCTGGGCACGAACGCACCCTGCGAACAGCCTCTTCCCAGGGAGTCATTGTCCACTGGTAGATGAATGGTATCCAGGCTACATCTTGCCCCTGTGCTCTGAGCCACTGCGGGAGTACACCAAAGTAGCGGTCGCGGAGGTTGCCGGTTTCGTCCAGAACGCCATCATCTACATACGTGAGAATTGCAATTTCGACCGGTGAAGAGGCTGATGGTGGTAGCGCGGCTGCAGATTCCAGTTCTGCCACTTTGTGGCGGTAATGCTGCGTGTGTACCGCTTGTGCATGCGCTTGGATTGCCATTCGCCCTGCAGCGGTGTCCCATGGAGCTGCCGAGGATGAGCCGCCCCACAACTTTTCCAGCTGCCGCCGCAGGCCGACGTTTTCTACTACGAGGAGGAGATGTTCGTCCTGACACATCTGCCGGAGCCTAATGGCCAGATCTAGAAAGCAGAGGGAAGGGAATAGCTGACTGTAGGGTTTTTTAGACGATGTCTGGGAGGCCCACCACGCCACGGAGCCTCCCCGTTCACTGTTTAAATCATCCAGCCATTTGATAAACGGTTGCCTGACGCGCTCGGCCGATCGCTGGAGCTCTAAGCCCGTCTGGATACGGGGGATATCCTTCAGGCAACCTGCTTCTAGCTCGAGTGCAAAGCGTGCGTTTGTGCCAAGGTAGGCCCAGCGCGACGGGTTGCCTGGAAGAGGGCATGCCGCTTCGTTAGGCTGAAGAATGGTGATCTTCTCTGTGGCATTTTGAGCTAGTTTGCGTGCAGGAACTAGAACAAACGCCTGAAATTCGGAGTTTCTGATTCTTACATTGCATCCCTCGAATCCTGCGGCGGAAAACATCTCCGAATATTGCTTTAGAGTATAGTAGTGGTCACCGGTGACTGAATCCACCGGAAATGGTTGTATTGCGGATTCGTCGGGCGGGTAGTGTTCACCGATGAGCAGGATGAAACCGTCCGGCTTCAGAACGCGGCGCATCTCGCTGAGGAGCAATTCGGGTTTGTCAGAATGGTGGAACGCCTGGGAAAGGAACAGGAAATCGAGTGATGCATCAGAAAAATGGAGCTGGTGGAAGTCGCCCAGGACAAGTGATGTCTTTGCCGGTGATATGCCGTAATGAGAGAGAACTGCGGGTCCGAGTTTGAATAATCGGTGGCGTGAGTACTCGATGCAGTACACCTTATCCGGTTGCCCATGCCTGAATAGAAAGGGTTCTGCCCACAGGTTGCCTGCACCGAGGTCACAGCCGATTCCGGTTATCTCCTTTCCGAAAGAAGCCTTTGCTGCTTTGACCGCTTCTTCCAGCAAAGCTGGCAACCCGGTGCTATGAAGGTACTCCTCCATTTTTTCGAAGTTGCCGTCAAGAATCCACCACTCTTTGCTTTTCTCAATATTTTCATCGTTCCAGTAATCGGAGTAGGAAAGCCTCTGGGTGTCGGTCAGCCATTCTTCACACGAGTACGTTTCCCCAGTTCCAATGGCCGGAGAATGTATCAGCTCAGAAATGAAAGTTGCCGCACGTTCGGAAGATCGGCCATCGTTGAGGTATGTTCCGTGCCCCATGAGGAATTCATTGTTGTTAGGAGGCGTCGAGAGCCACGTCTTCTCTACCAGTGTCTCCTTTATTTTCTGAAAAAAATCGTCTTTAGTGTAGGCGACACTAGCCCGCTTACTCAGCAACCTTAGTGCTTCTGCCGGGAATGCTTGGGGAAAATGGTCTGGGTTGGCATATGTTATTAGGTGCTTTCGTGTTGCGGTAGCCTGAATCATGGGTGAGGAGACGATGTCGGTAATGATGACGTCTGCAATAGGTGCCAGCTCTGCGAACCAAGGCTGATCAATTACCACACAATTTGTAATACCCTGTTCCTTCACCCACAACGCGACCGGATTCAGTACATGTTCATGCGGAAAAGTTTTTACCACCAAGGTGACAAAGGGAAAGCTGCAGCATAGCTGAATGGTTTCCTTGATGGTGCGCCAATAGCTTATGTCTGCCTGGTTCTGGTTTCTCAGCGGTCGATAGTCACCGTGCAGAGTTGCGAGGGGGTACAGGATCGTGCAGCTGTCCGTGCTTTTTTCTTTGTTGTCGAGAGCATACCTTTGTACGAGTCTGTCATAGTCGATACACCCAACCATAACAGGCTGGGCAGTTACATTTTCTCCGATACAGCCATGCTGTTCAGCAAATTGGGTTTCTCCTGGACCGTAGTTCAGCCAGTAGTCAGGAAACTGCGTCTCCGCGTAGAGGTAGTCCGGGTTTCCGAGAAAGATGCCATGCTGGTACACGATACTAGGGACATCTTTAGCCCGTGCGGAAGCAAAGGCTGCAATATCCATCGGGCTGACGGGGCTGTTGCTAAGCAAGACTGATCTTTTGAAATGGCTGAAAAGAAGGTCTGCTTTAAGTCGAAATACGATGTGCCGGCTGACTAGGTTCGTGACAAGATGGGAAATGCGATCTGAAACTGATGAGAAAAGATCCACGCCGCCAAAGTTAAACAAGCTGGTCAATCTTGAATCGTCTGATAAAGATTTCCAAAGTTTAGTACATAGCTTATCGAGTTCTGGCACAGATATGTCGCCGCTATCGAGGTAGGGTTTGATATCGACTATCTGAATCCCGCACCTCTGCAGTTCTATTAGAATCTCGCTGTTTGTCCAGAGGCTGCCAATCAGCACTGTCGGCTTCTCAAGATCTGGAAGAGGAGGTGACTGTAGATGTTTTTTGTGACTCTCAGCCGGTCCGCACGTCAAGGATTTACGTGAAAATTCGATAGCTTGTATGCCTTTTTGTTTCGCCAGGCATGGGAGGACTCGTGCTGTCAACGAGTCCCGGAGAAAATACAGGTCGTCCTCGACGGGGAGAGCGGGGGATTTCAGGTAAACGACCACTTTCGGTTGTAGCTGTTCGATAGCATGAGACAGGCTGTAGAACCTGAAGAACAGCGAATCAAGGAGGGCCTTGACTTGGTGCCGGTAATGCTTTGAGGTAAATTCAAAAGGAGTGTGGACGAATATCTTTTGGAAGTAACTGTCAAATATGGAGCAGAATTCTTCCAGCCGCCGGTACATATCTTTGGCACCTTTGAAAAGTTCCTGCTCTGAATAAAAATCTTCTACTGTTACATACGGCACGCCTTCGCTATGACAAGCATGATCCGCTTCTGCCGACATTGCCAGAAACATCTTATTTTTAAGATGGCCAGAGTGCTCCCGCAGGAGATCGATATCCTGAGAAGCTTCCACTATAAGTACGGAAACACCTTTACTGACTGACATATCTTTTTTGCTCCTGATGTAAAACAAGATGAGAGGTTGTAACTCCCGTTACTCCTCGAGCGTGCACCAGGTGATGATTTCATCCGATACAATGGTGCGGCGAGCTTTTTTGCCGACAATGTCCGAGAGGAGCCGGGGGCTTACGCCTGAAGCAGGTCGTTTCCATGTCAGATCTGATTGCTCGATTGTTTTCCCAGCGGGGATCTCCGTGGCGGCTACTAGGCTCCTTCGGGCATTTTGTCGTGCAGGCTCTTCTGACGGAAGAGGATGTTTCCGGTCGCTCCCGAGGAGTTTCGCCACCCTGGAGAGGTTGCCTCGAAACAGCTTCAGGTCACTCTTATCCATCGCATGGTAATGATCATTGCCGGGTAGCGTCTTGTCATGTGTAAAGTGTTTTTCCAGGATAACGGCCCCCAGAAGTGCTGCAATCTCGAGCGTCTTCATGTCTTTTGGTAGGGTATGGTCCGAATATCCAATTATGTGTCGGGGGAACTTCAATCTGAGGTCGGTAATCATTGCAAGATTGGCGTTGGCATCGTCAGTCGGGTAGTTAAGAATGCAGTGAAGGAGTGCAAGGGGGACTCCTGATCGCTCGATCCAGGCAACGGCTTCTTCAATCTCATAAAGGAAAGATGCACCAGTAGAGAGGATGATTGGCTTTCCGAAGGATCCAATAAGCTCAATAAAAGGCCTGTTTGTGATGTCTGAGGAAGATATTTTAAAAACCTCCATCAGATCATTCAGGAACATAGCTGATTCCACGTCGAAAGGAGTGCTGATAAATTCGATACCTGCGCAGGTGCAGTAGGTTTTAAGCTGCTCAAATTCCGTCTTCCAGAATTTGTCGTACTTCTTGAAAAGCTGAAACTGGTTGGGGGTGGGTTCCTTAGTAGTATCCCAATAAGCCGGAGAATTTACTGATGCAATTGTCTCAGCCTTATACGTCTGGAACTTGACAGCGTCGGCTCCTCCTTCTTGAGCTTCATCTATGAGCCTTTTCGCCAAGTCCATGTTACCTTCATGATTGACACCGATTTCTGCAATTACATATGGACTGTCGAGAGTGTGGGGTTTGTTGGAAGTGGAAAAAAGATCACGGATTTTTTTCATTGTCTCTCTCCAAAAAGGCACATGATCTCTGCACCATCGAGTTCGGGCGTTATGTCCATCTGTAGCAGTCTGCAGTAGTCCTCTTCGGTATCTACATCTAGCCTGATATCAGGACGCTGCAGTCGGACGTCCGGCGGGTTGAACGTTGCCGTCACAAACCGTTCCTGGTTCTCCCACAAAAAATTGAAGACGTGTTCGCGGTGTGATGGCAGGACGGCTTCTTTGAACATTGTCTCCAGAACAGCAAATGAAGAGATTTCTGCTCCGAGTCCATCGGGGTAGCTGTTCCCACGGGGGATATGGTTGTAAGCGTAGTCGCAGCGCACGCTGGAATAGAAGTTTACGAGATTGTCCAGTTCGAGCGGGGATACCAGTGGATTATCGCAACAGATCCTCATAACATCGGTTGCACCATGCTCCATGGCCGCCAAATAAAACCGGCTCAAAACATCATTTTCACTTCCACGAAATATAGTTGCCCCTGCACGCAAAAGTTGTATGGCTAAAGCATCATCTGCCGGAGTGTCGGGGATGGCAAAGACAAGAGCATCAATGGTGGATGCTTTTGATGCCCGACGGTATACCCACTCGACAATCGGAAAACCATGCAGGTGAAGCATCATCTTGTTCGGTAAGCGTGCTGAACCCATCCTCGCTTGAGCGATAGCTACCACCTTGCGTTGCGGTGAATCGTTACGCATCGCTCTTTGCCTTTTCCAGGAGTCCAAGGATGAGCTTTACTACCTTCTGCTTGTTCTGGGAAAAATTGAAGCGTTTGATGTTGTCAAATAGTTCCTTGCGGTAATCTGAGTCGTGGACCAGTCGCGACAGGGCTTCCGTCAACATCCTTTCCGTAGTTCCTGTTTCGTATAACCCAAGGTTGATGAAGCCATGGTTGTGGCAAGCAAAACTATGGGTTGCCTCGCGTGAGTGCTGCGCAATTACCAGGGAAGGAACATGCATGTGCGCAAGTTCAAAAACTGTCCGCCCATTGGATGTGATGGCTATTTGTGTCTTTTCCATTATCTTAGAGATAGCACCGGTTGCAGAGGTATATTCAATATTCGTATAGTCCGCCTGCCTGATGAATTCTTGCAGAGCAGGAGCGTGCTGGTAGCCTCCCCCCACCACTACGTATAACTTGATGTTGGCATTCTTGCAGATATCGAGGATTGCGCGAAGTGACGAAAGCGTGTAGTTGTTCTGATCCGTTCCTCCAAAAGTAATAAGCAGACCGGTAACGTCCTTGCTGAACTTGTGGGCTTTGGCAGTAGCAAATTCATCCCGTACAAAATAATAGTTATGTCCCCATCGAACTGGTTTGGTAGAGCTGTTGGGTTTGTCATACAGCTCGTTTATCGTCAGGTCCGAAAGCATCGAACCGCTTCCGAGATCCTCAAAATTTACGACCTTGATCCCACGCTCCCTGAGCCTACGTATGTACGCCGCATCCGTACTCAAAATATCGTTTATTACCATGTCTGGCTGCAGATCTATGATCTGGTCAACTATTTCTTCCTCCGGAAAAGTCTTCACCAGGTAGTCGTAGCCCGCGATAGTATTGGTGGCAATGCTGCTCCTCTCATCGCAAACAAAAACTATCTCATGGTCAGTAATTTCGTGAGCAAGTGTCAAAGCTCTGAAAATATGTCCCATTCCTACTGCGGTATCTCCGATGACCCGGAATACGATCCGGCGCCGGCGAAGCAGTTTTTCGCAGATCCACCAATCGGTATAGTTAGTGATTTCGATTCCATTGTCTTTGAGTACATATGGATAGACAGTGATATCGTGACCGTTAAAATCCAGAATGTACCTTGATTTAATAATAAAAAAAGCTCTAGATTCTACAAAGACAGGCTCTTTGTTAAAGTGAAGAATAAATTTAAATAAATTAACACCTCTTGCCCGATACATTTGTATAGCTTCTTGTTTGATCGTAACGAGCGCATCGCATCCGCTTTCAACGAATTTAGCGTAACCATTTATGATGTCATCTGCAGCAACAAGGGGCGTGTAAGCTGAAAGAAGAATTGTTGATTCATATGTGGCAGAAACCTGAAGCAAAAACACATTGAGGCAATTCAACAAGCTCTGAGAGTCAAGTTTAAGGAGCTTGTCATAGTAACAATTGACACCACTTCTGTCAGAAATGGTGGAGATCTCTTCCGAATCAGTAACTACAAAAATATGTGAAGATTCTGTTACGGACTTGGCTTTGTCTATCGCACGTTGTACGAGAGGTATCCCGTCAAGCTTTTTTACGAGGTCGTCAGCAAAAGCTACATTCTTTTTAACAGCCAGTATGATAACGCAGAAGTTATTCATTTACGCAGAGCTCGAAGAATTTCAGAGGTGGCGTCAATCATATACGTCGCATCTGTGTCAGACAGCCAATGATGAAAGGGGAAGGAAACCATGTTGTCAAAGAAAAAATCAGCGTTAGGGCAATCTGCTTTGCTGAAGCCGAGTCTGTCGTAAAGAGGATAACGGTTCAGTGGATAATACTGCACCACGCACTGAATTTGTTTCTCCGCAGCCATCTTTCTTATGAATTCGTCCCTCTTCCCGTTCGTCAACATTGCGGTGAGGAGGTGGTAGTTGTGGCGCGGGCTGTCTACTCGGTGGAATCTCAGTTCAGGGAAATCGGACATCCTGTCTATAAATGCAATGGCTCGACGTCTCTTCTGTTCATTGATCGCATCGAGCCTTTCAAGAAGTTTTGTGCCCAGCGCGCATTCGACTTCTCCCAGGCAGTAATTGCTTGGCCACAGAGGCGCCCCGTTTATAAGGGGAAAATCGAGATTGCCCATTGCAGGTAACCAGTAATCTTCGCGATCAAACCCAAATCCGCAGTGGCCATTGTGGCGAAGCATCGGGATGATCTCTGCAAAAGACTTGTTCTTTACAGTTAACATCCCTCCTTCTCCAAGAGTCGTAATATTCTTGTGCGAATGAAAAGAGAAGATGCCTAAATCTCCGAAGGATCCAGACTTATGACCATCAACTTCAGTGCCGAGCGACTGCGCTGCATCCTCTATGACAATAAGACCTTTGTTTTCTGCGAGGTCCATTATTGCAGGCATATCGGCGCAATATCCATATAGGTGCGGAACTACTAGCGCTTTAGTGTGTTCCGAAAGGCGTTCAGCGATCGTTGAAGCAGTGACGACTCGTGTCTGCAGATCTATGTCAGCCCAGACTATTTTGGCACCCCATTTAGCGAAGGGATAGGCAGAGGATGTGAATGTGTGGGAAGGTATGATAACTTCATCCCCATCCTCAAACTGACAGAGCTGAGCAGCCATTTCCAGGGCTGCAGTGGCGTTGCATACGGCGAAGCTGTGATCCACTCCTATATAGCTGCTGAATGAGCTTTCGAAGTTAGTTCGGAAGTGCCCCTGCGTCAAAGGATCTGCAGTTTGCATTGCATTGATGACAACAGCTATTTCTTCATCAGAATAATAATGGGCTCTTCCGCTGAAGGGTATTCTGAACGTCACTTTCTGCTCCTTCCAAAGAAAAGCGTGAAGCGGCGGTTACGGACCGTGATCCATTCAATAACTTCGAAATGCTTTTCCAGTTCGTACATAAGTTCCTGCTCGCTTTTAACGAATCCGATAGCATCCTCCGGGATGAACAGATTGAGAAGCAGGAATTCTGCACGATCTGCAACTGCTGCCACGAGATCACGCCAGTTTTCGATATACGACAGCACTTCACATGCCAGAACCAGATCAATTTTCGCATTTCCGACTATTTTCTCACTGATTTCAATGAAGTTTGAAGGGACAGCAAGATCCACGGCTGCAAATTCAACATCAGGATAGCGTTCTCTTGCAGTTTGGATCGCCGTCTCCGAGATGTCGATCCCAATGACGCGGTTATTTTTCTTCTTTAACTGGTGGGTAAAGGAACCTTTGCCACAGCCTATGTCGATGATGGTGTCAAAGTTGTAGTCCCGAAGCAGCACAAGATCAAAAACTCTGTGAATCTGCCGCTGGTCTTCCTGATGCCACGAGTCGTAACCCTGCGACGATTCATTCTTGTACATCTGTTCGAAGTTGCCGACAAATTTCCTTTCGGTTGTGTCAAAAACATAACGGTGATATCCGCTCATAAACAAACTCCTCTACCCGCACGATAGCCCGGCGACTCAGGAAAAATGCTCCCTCTGCTAAGCCTTCGGACGGTTTTGAGGTGACTGCAGGTCAGCGATGGCTTGGGCTATGCTTTTTCGCAGTTCATTTGCGAAAGCGGTGTGTTCTTCCGCTTGGCGGATAAGAGGAAAATAGGATTCCGGTGCGCTGACATAGAGTGCGAAGGTGTTATAGAGTCCCACTAGCTCCTGATCCGAGAGTAGGGGATTGTGAATCATTGGATCTGTGGCATCCCCGACCAGTTGCCGGTCTGGGTCGAGCAGGCCGTTATCCAGACAGAATTGACGAAGCTTGGTTCCTTCATATGGGGTGAAGATCGCCAGCGATACTGAATCAACTTTTGCCTGCCGGTTCAGCTCAATAGTCTTCATTATGTCTTCACGGGTTTCGTTGGGGAGCCCGATTATGTTGTATGACCTGGTTTCTATGCCGGCATCGCGTACCGTCCAGAAGGCCTTCAAGATTTTTTCGTTTGTCATGCTCCGGTCGAGAAATTTTTTTCGATAAGCTTCATTCCCTGACTCCATTCCCATATGAACGCAGATACAACCCATTTTTTTAAGTGCAGCAACTTTCCTGTCAGTAATGCAGTGAACAGTGGCGTCACAGAAAAATGGGAGAGACACCTCCTTAGCATAAAGATCAGCCAGTTCTTCTATCACCGCGTCCGGGGCGGCGAGGAATGTTCCATCTGCGACATAGAACATCTCGATCCCGTACTTTTCTTTTCTTATCTTGAGCTCTTCTACCCACCGTTTGGGCGATTTGTGCCGGTACTTCAGCTGTATATTGACTTCTCGATAAGCCGCCCGCATGATGTCGTTACCGCAATAGGTGCATCGATAAGGACAGTTGCGCGAAAATTCCACGACTCCCATCTTGTAGAGCTTTCCCCTGAAAGGGCCGTACAGGTGGTACGAATCGAAAGAGTCCCAGTCGGGCAGCGGGAGCTCATCCATCCCCAATGGTGGTCTTGGCGGATTTCTCCATATCGCACCATCTGCTTTACCCCAGATATTGGGACAATCCGTAACGGACTTTCCCGTCGCCAGTCTTGTGGCAAGATCTACAATTGCTTCGTCGCCTTCTCCAACACAAATGTAGTCTACAAAAGCTTCCTGCAGTACTTCTGTCGGCTCAATATTGATGTGGATGCCCCCCATGATGATGGGTATTTCGGGAAACCGCTCCTTGATTGCTGACGCCAAACGGAAATTTAGATCTTTTGCCTGCGAAAACACGGTGAATCCGATTAAATTAGGACGTTTAGTGCGAACAAACTCAAGGAGATCGTCAACAAGGCTCGTCGTTTTCAGTCGCACACCAATGGATTCATAATCGACAGGCATAAAGATGCCCGCTTCCTCCTTTTTCCGCTCATCCTGTAGTCGTTCCTGCTCGACATAGAAAGATGTGTCGAAGACGCAGGTATGGAAGTCGGCCTGCTTGAGAGCGGCAATAAGATAAGAAAGATTGAGAGGTATGAGTGTACGCATTCTATCGTTAACGCTTACAAGCATAACGTTAAACTTATTAGTTTCTGACATTGCTAGTCCTCTGCAGATATTATGTTAATGCTGCTTTATGTATGACGAAATCCTCTGAATGAGACATCTTTCTCATAATACAAGCGTTTAGTCTGGGTGATCATGCTTTGGTATTTCTTCTCAGAAAAATTCTTTAAGAGCGTAAGATTCGCTTCACATAATGCATCATAGTATTCTTCATCAGACAAGTCAGTGAAATTTACAGTAAGAAGGTCGCTATTGAGATGTTTGTTCTCGTAGAAATCTCTGCAGTCTAGGATCAAGCCTTTATCAATCGCATGGTAATAGAGAGGGCTACCGGGGTAAGGTGTAACCGGCCGAATAGTTCGCATTTGCGCGCCGTCGTCAAACTTCAGAAGAAAGTTGACACCGCTGCGAAGCGTGTCGCGGTTCTCTCCGATATTGCCGAAGATGATATTGAATCCGGGGCTGATTCCGGCCGCCAGAGTGGCCTCGATCCCCTGTTCTATCTGCTTTACCGTCAGCGCCTTGTTCATTGTTTTTAGGATGCGATCGTCCATTGCTTCTATGCCATAATTGATGAACACGCACCCGGCTTTCTTCATAAGTTTCAGTAGGTCCGGCCGCGCGAAATTCAACCTGCCGCTACAGCTCCATTTAATGTTCAATCTTGCACTAATAAGATCATTACAAAGGTTTTCAATGCGTTCTACTCCGGTCATAAGAAGCTCGTCGAAGAAGAATATGTAAGTGATCCCGTAGTCTTTCCTGAGAAGCTGCATCTCTTCTATAATTGCTTCATTGCTGCGGGGGCGAAAGCCTTCATCCATTCGATAGCAAAAGTTGCATGTAAAAGGACAACCTCTTCCCGAAATCATTTGCATAGTGAAGTCAATGTTGCTTACTCCGGGCTCACGCATCAATCTGTAGTGATCGATGGGAAAAAGATCGTATGCAGGGCGTGGAAGGCTGTCGATATCTTTTATGAGCGGTCGGCGTTCATTCACGACAACCTTGTCGCCTTCACGCCAAGCGACGCCTTTTACAGTGGCAAAGGAACGTTTTTCTACTATGGCGTTGAGAAGATCGATGACTGTTTCTTCTCCTTCACCGATTACGACGACGTCCGCACCTGTCTTTTCAAGAAAGAAAGCGGGCTCGGGTGAAGGGCCATGACCTCCGATCATGTAGAACGGTCTGTTTTTTGACAGGTTTATTGCCTCGGAAATTCTCAGCGCTTTCTTGTACTGATAGTAGCCCCCAATAAAGTTAAGCCCCACTACGTCGAAATGTTCTTTATCAAGGTATTGTGTCAGGTGCCGTTCAGGATAATGGTGCACGTCTTGGTTATATATAACCACATCGTGTCCGTGGGCCCTTAATGTTCCTGCTATGTATCCAAGGCCGATAGGAAAATAATGGATGTGCGATTCATTGTCATATACTACTAGAAGTATCCTCATTGATCAGTCCTTGCATTTTTTACAAAGGGCCCGCGAAGGGGCCTGATTTGTCAGTCACTGCTATCCGTTGACGCGTTAGCTGCCGTTACAGCATCTTGAAGATCTCACGAACTTTCTCATATGTGAGAATGTTTTTGTAGTTATCTCCCAGTGCGTTAGAGAGCGGTTTTTCATGAATTATGGTTGCTTCATATAACCGACGATAATCCTCGTCAGTGAGTGCATCGCATACGCCTTCGGGTATATGGACTTTCTGCGTACGCACCATCCTCCAGAATTCCTCATAGTTCTCTGGATAGAATTCCCGCATTCCTCTCATGACTATGCAGTTGCCTACCCCGTGATGAATGCCCAGGACCACGCTGAGGCCGGCGGAGAAGGGATGAACTACACCCACAAAGCTGTGGGCTATGGCGCATCCTCCAAGGTAGGACGCGATCATGAGTTTCTCTCGACTATCGTCATTCATCATGTCGTTACCGAGGAACACGTCACGGCAGAGTTTTATGGCCTGGTCGGAAAATGCGTCTCCAATAACATTGCGGTACCTTCCTTCCAGCGACTCGAAACAGTGAATATACGAGTCGATCCCGGTGTAAAAATACTGGTCGCGGGGGACAGTCTTCGTCAGCTGAGGGTCGAGTACTAGCTGGTCGTAGATGGTGTAGTTGCTGTTCATGCCGAGCTTAAGTCCGCTCGTAACATTGGTCATCACACAAGTTCGGCTTGACTCAGCGCCTGTACCTGAAATAGTAGGAACTCCGATTTTGTATATAGCGGGCTTATTCACCAAGTCCCAACCCTGATATTGTTCAGCGCGGCCACCATTGGTGAGGAGGTTGGCAACGGCCTTGGCTGTGTCCAAAGTAATTCCGCCACCTATGCCAACTATTGTACATGGGGAACATAAGCCGGATGACACCAACTCGTCATAAACGGCGTTGATGTAGGATGTCTTGGGCTCGTGCACCGTAGGCACAAAAACGATCCTGTCCCGCGGGTTGAGTTTGAGCGGAAGCAGAATTGAGGATTCTCGGAAATAATCGTCTACGAACAGAATGCAGTAGTCACTTTCGTCTTTCCGTTTTTCTTCGAGCAAAGCAGGAAGGTTGCCGAAAACCCCGTTGCCGATCATGTACATAAGAACATTTTTACAGTTGGTCATGCATGTCTCCTGCTTAAACAGGCGGTCTTCTTGTCGATCTCTGCAACAGGGGCTGTGTCATAAACAAGTTCGAAGAATTGCATCAAGTCCCTTCAGATCTTCTATGGCTCCAAGGACGGGGATGCCATCGAAAACGTCTGATCCCGGTACGACCCGTGCGATAAATGGGATGCCGGCCTTGCGAGCTCCTTCGTAATCGGCACGGGAATCCCCGATAAAAATTGCTTCAATGGGTTTAACTTGGTGCCGGGACAGAATCTTGAGAAGGTTCTGTGCCTTGTTGGCCGGTGCACCAAGAACTGACGAGAAGTACTGTGACAGCCCCCTTAATTCGACAATACGTCTTAGTTCAGGCTCAGGCGTTGCCGAGGCTATAGCGAGGGAATATTTCCTGCTGTTGCTTTCGATAAATTCTTTAGCGCCTGGAACAAAAGGTGCGTTGGTGACTTCAGCAAATACAAGTTGCGAAAACTCCTGCCCGAGGAGCTCAATCTCTTCAGTAGCCACCTCAGTTTGAAGAATATCCCGGTAGATGGTTTCAAACTTTTCGAAACGGTTCATTCCTCCATTTTTCAGGAGGAACTCCTTAATCTGGTCGATCTGCTCGGGGTAGTTACTGAAAAGCGTGATGAATGCTTTCGTCTTCACGTGCACCGATTCAAGAATCACGCCGTCAAAGTCGAAGATAATAGCTTTAATCACCTGTGACTCCAAATGCCGTGCAGGGAGCGCCATCCGCACCAGAAATAAGAAGGGGTGCAACAATAACAGACTTAAGCTTCCGGCATTCGCAGGGCAGGCACATATCCTCGATGATGAGGAGCGGCATCTTTACGGAAGTGGCGAGGAGGGTGCGATGGGTCCTTCTTCCTTCTTCGCGTTTGAACGGGGAGGCGACAGAGATGCAGTCAATTCCGAGAGCACGTAGGGAGCAGAATTCCTGACGCAGCCATCCTGCCGCCCCAGGCGTCAGCCAAGGTCCGTTGCTGCAGTAGACTTCCGGGGCAGTGTCCCGAAAGCGCTGGAAACACGTTCGAATAAGGAGAAGATCGGTTTCAGGATGCTTTCTCAGCTCTGCCAGGTCGTCTGCGGTGATACCTTCGCCGGGTCCCTTGTGGCAGTCAACCAGGAGTGGCGACCGAAATATAAAGTCGACGGCGCTGTAGTCTGAGAGGGTATTTCCCCTAGGGTCAAAATGCCGCGGGAAGTCGATATGCGTGCCGCTGTGGCTGGAGAGCGTCACAATGGAGGTATTGCAGGAGTCCCCGTTCGCCATTGATCTTTCATTGTTGATCACTACAGGGGGGGTCCCGGGGTAAGCAGGCATTCCTGGCCTGATTGGCCACGACAGAAGTATCACGTCAGTCATCTGAGGTTTTCAGCAATTCGGTACGAAGGAGAAGGAGGATTCAATTCCTCGTAAATCCGCTCTATGCTTGAAAGTATCCCTTGCCCAAGATCCAGGTAGCTTTTACTTACAAGTCGCCGTGCGATTTTTGGTGCGAAAGTATAGGGGGTAATCTGGTAGTGATAGGTATGCTTTGGTGAGACGTACTTGACCTTGACACGGTTGTCCATCAGTTCCTGGATCATCTGGAGCAGATCCTTGATCTTCATCTGCTGGTTCCCTGTGATAATCACATGCTCGTTGGCGAACTCAGGTGCCAAAATGTCGACACTGAACCGCGCCGCGTCGAAAATATGAATGTACTCGCGGATTTCTTCTCCGTTTCCTTCCCGAACGATTACCCCTTCTTCTATTGCCTGTTTAAGGATGCTCTCGATGAAGTTGCCGTTATCGGCACGTGGGCCGTAGAGCGACCCGTAGCGGAGGATCGTATATGGAATTCCGAAGAGGTCATGATAGTTTTCTATGAACAGCTCACAAGCCTGTTTCGTGCTCCGGTAGAACGAGCCGGACTTGCTGTAGACATAGAGAGAACTGGCAAAGATGTAGCGGGAGACGGAAGCTTGGTGACAGGCTTCAAGAATAGAGGCGTTCCCAAGAACGTTACATTTGATGCTGTCGAGTCGGCGTCGGCGTGCTTCATCGATGTCGGCGATCCCGGCGAAGTTGTAGACGACTTCGCAACCAGAGACTGCTTCGGCTACTTTTTCCGCGTCGAGGATATCCCCGACAATCATCTTCTGGTTTTCTCTAAGCCAGGGGGACGGGCGGATGTCGAAAACGGTTACGCCATAACCGGCGTCGGTAAGGGCATCAGCCACGTGGCTACCCAGAAATCCTGCCCCTCCAAAAACCACTGCCTTCTTCATGATAGAAAAACTCCCGTAGGTGATAAATGGCGCTCATTCCCATAGCCAGAACGGCTTCTTCTGCATTCCCTCCGATATGCGGGGTACAGATCAGATTCGGTAGGGCCAGCAATTCCTCATCGCTGGGGGGCTCTTCATCATAAACATCAATTGCGGCTCCGGCTATCAACCCTTCATGCAGTGCCCGCTTCAGATCTTCTGGACAAACAATAGGTCCCCGGGCCGTATTGATGAGAAACGACGATTGCTTCATCATTCTCAGGGTATCTAGGTTCACCATGGCACGAGTGGCAGAGGTCAATGGCGTATGGATGGTGACGATGTCGGCGTTCCGGAAGATCTGTTCTTTTGACGCTTCAACGACGCCTGCTTCCCTATAAAACTCATCCTGGTTGACTATGTCGTTGACGAGGACCCGGCAGTTGAAGGGACTCAGAAGCCTGATGACTTCCTTGCCGATGTAGCCTGCACCAATTATGCCGACCGTCTTTCCGCTGAGCTGCTGTCCTCCTTGCTTGTTCCAGGTTCCACTTTTAAGTTGGAATGACGATGCAAATATGTTCCGGCACAGGGCCAGCATGAACCCGAGAGTCATCTCTGCCACAGACAGCCGGTTCACGCCGCCAGTCCAGCCGATCTGAATGCCACGCTTGATGCAAGCGTCACAGTCGATATTGTCGAGTCCAACTCCGTATTTAGAAATCATTTTCAGCCGGGGAAGCATAGACAGCACTCTGTCATCGATGGATTCCAGGCCGACTATTACGCCATCCGCATCGCCGATAAACTCGCAAAGATCTTCACCTTCGAGTCGGTTTCCCGTCACATTGAGGAGCGCCTGGGGGAACTGATCAAGTAGTTCTTTCCTAAGAGCATTATGTTTTGAAAAAGAAGGCGATGTGGCGGCGATTTTTATTGAAGATCGAGTCATATCCGTTTCAGTCTCCGTTGCCACAGGTAAAGTATTCAGATTGCTAACCTCAACCAGAAATAACCGGGGTTAGTTGGCGAGGCGGAAGTTCAGGAGGGGGTCAAGATGCTTCCATGCTCCGTATTTTCTTTATCTGCGAGTCACGAAGGTAACAACCGTTACATGGTTTGCTTACATGGGCGTTTCCCATGGAATGGTTTTTACGTAACAGCTGCAGGCTTGACGAGTTCCAGGCATCACCGATGGTCGTAGTTTTTACATTACCCAACGAGAGCATTCCGCGGTCATCTTCGTTGCATGGGAGAATGGTGCCGTCGCACCAGACGACCATTCTTTGCCAGAGTTGGTGGCATGCCCACGGGAAGGGGTAGTCCAGCAGCCGTTTTTCCTCGGAAGACTCCTCCTTGAAATCGATGGCGGCAATCTCGTCGCAGTAAGGCTTCCAGAAGTCGATGTAGGTTTGGAGGTCCGCCTCGACCTCCGGCAGCGCAACGGTTTGAATCCTTATTTTTGGAAAATTCGAACCGCGGCGCTCGCGCAAGCCATGCAGAGAGCGCACATTGGCCACGACAGTATCGAAAATCCCTCCTCGACGATGTTTTTCATATATTTCGGCCGTCGCTCCTTCTATGGAAATGCTGATGCGGTCAAGGCCTGCATCTATGAGCTCGGCGGAGCGTTCTTCCGTAAGGAGCATTGCATTCGTATTGAAGTAGACGTCAACAAGCCCACATTCTTTTGCATACCTCACATAAGATGCCAGCCGGGGATGAATTAACGGCTCTCCCCTATCGTTGAACTTGACACCGTACAAGCCTTTCGCCTTGCCTTCGTCGAGGACGCGGTAGACGATGTCGTCGTCAATTAGCTGCCGCTTTACTTCCGGGCCGAAATATGTGGTTGCGCAGAAGGCACATCTGAGGTTGCAGATATTTGTGACTTCGATATCGAGGAAGAGCGGGAAATCGCCGGAAGCAAACTCCAGAGGCTGAGTCTCCCACCTTTTGCGATACTCCTGGAAGCGGGAGTCCGGGTTCTGAAAAAGGCTTCGTCCGTAAAGGTTTCGGTACAACGGAAGAGGATTCACGTTTATCATTTAGATGCCCCGTATGGCGTACTGGTCTCGCTGAAACCGTTTTTTCTCAGCCAGTACTCGGTAAGAATCAACCCGAGTTCATCATCGACGTCCAGTCCTCCCTGTTGCACAAGAGGAAGGATATTTTTTCCCATCCACCTGAACGGGGGTTGTCCCTGCGAATAGTCCATGCACTGTGGCCTGAGGACCCAAAGCGAGGCATCGCAGAAGAAGATGTCGCCGAGGCATTTCCTGTCGCAGGACAGATCCTTGAATTGACTCATATCCACTGCCGGCTCCATCAGCCCGTTCACTATCTTCTTTGCCCGCACCGGCCCATACTGGTTCATCAGTGCCACTGTCGCGACGGAGTCTGCATCCGGATTTTCACGCAGCATTTCGATCGCCCTGTCGATGGTTTCCGCTCTGATCGTTGCTGCGTTGCACAATAGGATGACGAACATCTCCGGCGGTTCGCCGAGGTGGTCCGATACCTGCTGAAAGCCGTGAAGAAGAACGTCCTCGAGCAGTGCTTCGTCCGTTGCAAGCTCGGGCGGGCGCTGAATTACCGTGGCGCCCTCTATTCTGCCAGCATCCGAGATTTCATCAGAGTCTGTCGAAATAAAGATCCGCTCAATATGCTTCGAATGCTTTGCTGCCTGAAGTGGATACCAGAATAGGGGACGGCCCAGCATCGGGAAAACGTTCTTGTTCGGAACACCCTTGCTTCCCTTGCGTCCTGACAGCATCGTGACAATCATGTTTTATTTATCCTCCGATAAGAATGTTGGAGTGGTAGTTCTGAAGCAGTACCTTGAATTCTTCGACAGATTCGTTGCGTCCCCCAGGCTCGATCAAGGCATCCCCAAGCCCCTCTAGAGGATAATTCAGCCCTAGTTGCCGGTACTTCGCCTCACCCATTCTATGGTAGGGCAGAAGATGTATCTCCTGCACGGAAAGTCGACTGACGAATCTGCCGATGCTATGAGCAAATGCGCTATGGATGTTTATCCCTGGAATAAGCGGTACCCGCAGGATCACCTGCTCTCCTTTCGCACAAAGTTTCTCAAAGTTGGCGAGGATGCGCGTATTGTCGGTGCCGGTACATGAGAAATGCACTGAATTGTCGATGGCCTTGAGATCATAAAGGTACCAGTCCACCAGCCCGTCCATTCTTGACAGAGCACCCCACGGCACGTCCCCGGCAGTTTCGATGGCAGTTCCGATATTTTGGTCTCGGCACTTTTCCAGGAGTGCAGCCGCAAAATCAGGCTGGAGAAGAGGTTCCCCACCCGACAAGGTAACCCCGCCCTGTGACTTCCGGTAAAAGGCTTTATCTTCTTGAATCAAGTCAAAGAGCTGGTCGAGAGAAACCTCGTAGTGCTGTGGCGATTCCGGCATGTATGATTCAGGATTGCAGCACCATTGGCAGCGCAATGTGCAACCCGAGAAAAATACAACCGAGCGGATGCCGGGTCCGTCATGAATGCAGTACCGCTGGTAGTTGAAGATCCTGCCGATCATCGGTTGCAAAGCCGGGCGATGAACTCGTCCTGTATTTCTCGTGTAAGGTCGACGAACCTGGCACTATAACCGCCAAGTCGAACGATCAGGTCTGGATATCGCAGAGGATCCTTTTGTGCCGCCTGCAAGTCGTCAGCATCCAGCACCGAATACTGAACCGACATTCCTCCTAGGTCGAAGTAGGTCCGTACCAGGTCCGCCCATTTGTGCAGATCTTTTTCCGTGGCTACAGTGCTTGCGGGGACAACCTGATTAAACGTCACCCCATTCGGTAGCCGGTATGAGTCAAGGGCCGCGACAGCGGCATGTGTTGCGGTGAAACCGGCCGATTGCGCAAGCAGGCTCGGGCCTGTTGAACCCGCAAGCATCTCCCGGGCAAGCCGTCCATCCGGCGTTGCCCCGACATCCTCGCCGAGAACAAGGTATATGCCCATCGAGAAGAAGCCTGCGACGAAAGTGCAACTTTCATCGCCTCTGAGCGCGCGGTGGCTTTCATAGCCGTCGCAAAAGCGGTTGACGAGCCACCGCGCCCAGTATTCAGCGCGCTTGCCGCCGGCACCGTAGCGTGGAAGCTTCAGTGATTTATCTCGGAGAGCTTCATGCCCCTCCCAATTCTGCCGCAAGGCTTGCAGGAGCTGCTCCCAAGAGCAGGCATTCTGGTTAAAGATCAGTTCCTCGATCGCCATCAGCGAATCTGCACAAGTTGCGAGCCCTACACCGGCTGCTCCGATCCAGTTGTATCGGCAGCCGCCTCCCACGTAGTCGATCCCCTTTTCGCGAGGTCCGGGATGCATCAGGTTGAGATACGGATTTGGGAAGGTGCGGGCGAAATGGTACTCAATGGCGTGGTTCATCATCACGTTCATGGCAATTGCATGGTGAAGTTGCACAGTAAAGGCTGCGGCTACATCCTCCATTTTGCCGAAGCAGGTCGGTTCTCCTGTTTTAGGGCCTGCCTGCTTGCCGGTTTTGGTGTCCACACCATTCCACATCGTAAGCTCGAGGACCCTTGCGAGATTGAAATACCCGGCATTGCTATGACCGTTAGTGTCGGCTCCGGGGCTGCTGTTCGGGTCGGTGTAATTCTCAGTGCATCCGACATCGGCATAGTGACGGGCATCTTCGAGCCGGACGCGCGTCTTCCCTAGCAGGGCAGGAATGATTGTCTCGTCGTTCAATAACTGAGGGAGCCCGCCCCCGAGGCGGAGCACCTCCAGCGCGCTGGCAATAAATTCATCAGGGCTGTTTCTGTGTACACGGATAGAGACGTTAGGCTCCTTGAGGTGTACGTGAGCAAGAGCTTCAAGAAACCGGTAGCTTAGGTAATTTGTGACATCCTCACCTTCTTGATCGACGCCGCCGAGCGTGATTTTGTCGTTGCTCCGGTCGCCTGCCAGTCCACGGGCCGACTTGGCGTCACGGACAGGCTGGTACTCGAAGCACTTCAGGAAAAAGCACTCGATAAGTTCCTGCGCCCGCTTTAGGGACGTATCATCTTCCCCGACCCATTTCTTGTAGTAGGGATAGAGGTAGACATCCATCCTGCCGAACGAATGTGAAACGCCTCCATCAGTGAGGTATGTCAGCATATGCATGAAGTGGATCGACTGGAGTACTTCCCACCATGAGTTGGCTGGATTCACCGGCACGTTCCGGCATACCTCCGCCATCAAGCGCAGTTCTTCTTCCCGCTCCGGATTGCTCCTGGCTTCCTCTTCGCAGCGCTCCGCACACCGTTGTGCGTACTCGATCGCGCCATCGGCGCAGATGAGCATAGCCTGGTAGTGGTGCAGCTTTTCGAGATCGTCGTGGCTTGACAGGCTGCCAAGGAGTTTTTTATGTGCTTGTTGGATTTCTTCTTTGAGGCCGGCCAGTCCCTTATCCAGTACACTTTTGAAGTCGAGGATGGTATGCGAGAAGCCTTTGCCGAAGTTGGGGAGAAATACCCGGGATGTAGACATGTAATCGAGCGCATCAGGCCACAGGCGCTCCATCTCTGCCCTAACGTGTGCTCCCGCATGTCGTTTCACCCAGTACGGGAGTATTTCATCCTCCAGTTCCTTCAGATCTTCCGAGGAAACATGGACACGCATCGATTCCCGTAAAGGCAGGTATTGAAGTTCAGTGACGTCATTGCCTTCCACCCCGGACAGAAGCCAGCCGGCGTAGTATTCCGGATCGACCTCTATCGCTCCGTAAAAAGCGGCTGGAGTTCCCATGAGCAGCTGGTTGTCGATGACCGGAATAGGGATATTCCTCAGGACATGTGCGCATGCCAGCGCCTTGCGAATAACCGGAGGTTCGATCTCGTGCTGACGATACGCTTCAGTAAACAGTCTTGCGCGGCTTAATGATAACTGTTGCTGATTGTCATTCAGGAGAAGGTGGCGGATTTTCTGGATACGGATTTCTTCAGGAGAATCCTCTTCAAGGACGAGGTTGCCGAGAAAGTGGCCCTGCAGGGACTTGCCCGACCGACTCCACCATGACTGATTGCTTGGCGACATGTACGGTCCCTTCCCGCTTATTTCGCTGTAAACCCGCCGTCCAGCGCCAGGTTCTGGCCGGTCATCCAACTGGCCTTTTCTGAGGTGACGAAACAGGCGAATTCGGCCACCTCTTCCGGAGTGCCGCCTCGCCCCATTGGATGCCAGTCGTGTCGTTGTCGCAATGTTGCTTCAGGGTCCTGTGTAGCATTAACGAGCGACAGGCTCATCTCGGTCTGGACCCACCCGGGGCAGATGGAGTTCACCCGTATTTTCCCTGCCAGATCGAGTGCCAGAGAACGGACAAAATTGGCGAGTCCTCCCTTTACCGCCGTGTACGCAAGACGGTTTGTAAAACCACGAAGTCCGAAAATCGACCCGATGATAAGTATGTTGCCATCTATAGTGTCGGCCAGGTCGTTTACTACCGCCCGGCAACAAAGAAAAGGAGCATCAAGATGTTCCTTCTGGAGCTCCTTCCAGTCTTCTAACGAGGTATCAAGCAGTGAGCCGGCCACAGCACGTCCTACAGATACTACAAGAATGTCGATTCCCCCCATCGCCTGCCGTACATAATCTGCGGTGGCTTCCACTGAGGAGGGATCGGTTGCGTCGCAAGGTGCTATTATGAGTCGGTTATCAAATTCTCCTGCCAATTTCAAAGTCTCACGAAGGGCATCGACGCGTCGTCCCGAAATAGCGGCCTGGCCGCCCTCACGGATCATCTGGAGGGCAATGGCTCTTCCGATGCCACTTCCTCCGCCGACTATCCAGATCCGTTTCCCCATAAATCCATTCATCCCAGCAACCTTTCGAAAACGGGTGTGTGGCATACCCCCTGTTCCTCCAGGCGTTTCAGGACAGTTCCAGGGAGGTCGACTACCATGTCGCTCGATCCGTAGTTCTTGTCGATGCATGCAACCGTAAAGCAAACCTTATCGAAAGGCATAGTCACTGAAGGGTCGCATGCGCCGAAATACCCTTTTGCAAGAATTCGAGACGCAGCAAATTCCGTTTGCAAAAAGCTGAGAACTTCAGCTGCATCAGCTATTACATATGGCACTTTTGTCGCCACGCTTTCATTGCCTGACTCATGAAACCTGCTGTGCAGGATCATGTAAGAGCTGTCGATGCTGAAAGCGTGCTCGTGAGGCACGAGTCGGGGAAGGTCGAGCAGGCAGTATCGTCTGGCTACACGGAAGCACTCCCGAATGAAGGTCTGGTAATCTGGCACGTGGTTCAATACGCCAAGGGCGAGAACAACATCAAACGAATCATCGGGGAAGTCGAAAGGGAGCCCTGCAGCAAGCCGAAAGTCCCCTTCAGCGAAGAGAGTACGTGCGGCCACAATCATATCTTCGGATACGTCGGTGCCGACATATTTCATGTTTGGGTTCACGGCCCGGATGATGTTGTAAATTCCGCCTGCAGCGCACCCAACGTCGAGGATGGAATTATTGTTCCTTATCAAGGGGAAGAAAAACTGACGCTCCGATTCGTAAATATCCTCTGGCCGATTCCGGCAATTTTTGTAGTACTCAACCGCGGCGCCTATATTCCAGGCCGGATGATTTTCCATCATTGGTAGATCCTTTCTAGTATGTTCATTACACGCTCCATTATTTCCGGCGGTCCAAGTGTGATTCTGACATGGTGATCAGCCGGGTATTCAAATGGACCCTTTATCAGGTAACCCTGTTCCTTAGCACCAGAGACAATCTTTCTGACCTGCTCTTCATTGTTCAGCTTCAGCAGGATGGAGTTTCCTGATTCCCCATGAGTTTGAATTCCCATGGCGCCTGCACGCTTTAGCACGACCTCCCGCCCCGCATTTACCTGCTCGACGTAGTGATCAACCCAATCAATATTGTCGAGAAGGAGCTCGATCAACTTGACCGCCACATGGTTGATCTCCGAAATTGGTTTCACCTTCTTGATTTCAGCTATACGGCTTTTGTCTGCAACGATAAGGCCTGCACGTACTCCGGCCAAACCAAAAGCTTTTGAAAACGTACGTGTTACGATGACATTTGCGTGCTTCATGGCGAGAGGTACGCACGTATGCGGGTGGAAGTAAAAGTATGCCTCGTCGATGACGAGGAGGAAGTCGTGCATCTCAGACAGGTGAACTGCTTCTTCGATTTCTTCTGGATTGAATACTCTTTCGATTGGCTGATTCGGATTGGGCAGACAGACAATCCGCGTTCGCTCGGTAATCGCATTTCGAATGTCCGAAAATGGTAGAGACAAGTCTTTTCGAAAACCGACTTCGACTGCCTTGGCTCCAACGATTTGAGCATATACCGGATACATGGCGTAGGTAGGAGTAACCATTACTGCTTCATCTCCGGCATTGATGTAGACATCGAAAATTGAGCGAAGGGCGATATCCGAACCATGGGTAAGAAGCAGATTATGCGGCTTTACATCGAGGTGCGCCGCCATTTTTTCGTAAACCGGTCCGAACTCCGGGTACGACAGAATGACTTCCGGAGTAATTACTTGCCGAATCGCCTCCCAGGCTTCGGGCTCCCACGCCGTAACCCGCTCGTTTCGATCGAGACGCACCATGCTCAATCTATCAAGGTGTGAAGAATCGAATCTGTTTATGTCATCAAGATATGCTTTAGCTTTCATCTAGAGTCTCCAAGGCTCGGGGAGAAAAGGTCCTAAAGAATGCGTTGAAAAGACATGCCGCTCGCATGAGATGTGAGGCAATAACCATCCAAAATTGCTGCACGTGCATTTGTATGGCCCGATCAAAAGATGCGTAACGGACGGATGAGCAACTGCCGTGCCATCCAATAATCTCCTGTTTTGTCAGGAAGTAATGTCTGGATTCCGTGCGTGCGCCAATATAATGACTTGAGTGATAGCTTCTAAATGCCTAAATTTTTAGGCGCAATTCCTTTTCCAGGAAAGGCAATTATTGACCTCATAACCCTTAATGCACAGGATTGCCTATTAGAGATTGGTCGGATATTTGACATCCGGGGTCACTTGTTCTGCCTTAACGTCTCCGGACATGAAGAAAAATAGCTTAAAGTTTCCCCACCACATTGCCGATAAAACCCTCACGCACGACCACTGCAAAGGAGGATTACGTCATGAGCATCGATTCTATCAAGGGGCTTGTCCAGCCAGGACCTGCGCCGGGTGAAGTGTCGCCGGTCTCTCCCAAGCAGGCAACGTTCGGGGCGGCAACAAAGGATGCGGTACCTGTCGAGCTTCCGATGAAAGCGATAAGGGAGCTTTCTCCAGCCCAGGAAGAGAAGCAGCTGGAAGATGCGACTAAGAAAATTAACGAATTCGTCAAGGGTCTATCCAGCACCCTTCAATTTTCGGTGGACAAGGAAACGGGTAAGACGGTTGTAAAGGTGATAGAAAAGGAAACGGGGGAGGTCATCCGGCAAATCCCATCCGAGGAGATGCTGCAGATCGCGAAAGCAATCGATACGCTGCAGGGGCTGATTATTCGCAAGCAGGCATGATTTCTGCTTAAACCGCACAAAACCCACTGGCAGCGGTAAGGATTCGATGGATTACGGCATAGGAAAAATTGGAGGGGTCTGGAAGGTTCACAGGGAGCAGGGGAGCCCAGACCGGGACCGGAAGAAAGGCCGGAATTTCCGCCGTGGCCAGAAGGAAGATAAGGTCACCATATCCGCTGAAGCCAGGGAACGTATTGCGTCGGTTGCGCCGGAAGGATCCCAGTCGGAAAAAAACCCGTAACTAGGAAAAATAATCCTTGTCCTGCTCGAATGTCTCTCCAAAGGTTTCCAGTAGGAGGTTAACCCGCTCAGGGTGAAGCTTCAAAATTTTAGCAGGTATACTCGCCGTGAGATCGATTTCCAGCGGTTCCCTCGTACCTATCCCCAGTTGACGGCAGAACAGGTCGGCTAAGCTTACAATAGCCGTGAGATTCACCTCATATGGGTCGCTTTCCTCGATTTCCATCCGGTGGTGCTGCATTACCGCGGTGGTAAGCACTTCCGGGAAATTCCATTTCCTGATGACCCATGACCCTAACTCATCATGTCGATAGGGATACACGCTCGTTTCGGCTTCTTCAAAGGGAATTCCCTCGTTGTAACAGCGCTGCATTACGAGATGGAACTTGTCTCGGTCGAGCGTGTTCATGATGATCTTTCCGATGTCGTGGAACATGCCGGCCAGAAATGCCTCCTCCTCGTTGGCAAGGCGCGTATGCGCGGCGATGATCCGCGCGGCGAGGCCAGCTCCGAAGGAATGCTCCCAGAGCATTTTCTCAGTAAGCCCGAAGGGCTTGTAAACCTGCTTCACCGAAGCTGCTACCACAAGGCTCTTCAGGGTATTAAAGCCGAGAATTACAATGGCGACCGAAAGGGACTGGATCTGCCTTTGGCACCCGTAAAAAGAGGAGTTCGATATCTTGAGAACCCGTGCGGCTACCGCCGGGTCGGCAGCGACGATCCGTCCGAGCTCCTCGGCCGTGGCGGCTTCGCTTTCGATAAGTTCCATGACTTTAGTGGCAACCAGCGGGATTGTAGGCAAATCCCCTGCCGCCATGATGGATTGTTCAAGTTCCCTGTTCATTGCTCTTCCCCGTGGCTTTTGCCTCTTCGGCATCCTGCTCTCTTTTCGGCTGCGATTGCCAAATCTTTAGTTCTCCTATATAAAACTAAAAGACGTCGGAGCCGGAGTTTAAAGCTCCCACAGTTTGTCCAGAATTGTTGCCGATTTGTTGTGGTTGTGTTTCCCATTCGTTGTTGCACATCAAGGAGATTTACGTGGAGATCAGGAGCACGAAATTCGTCAAAAGCGCAGTGCAACCGGCCCACTATCCTCCTGGGGATCTTCCGGAGATAGCGTTTGCGGGGAAGTCCAACGTTGGAAAGTCTTCCCTCATCAACGTGCTCGTGAATCGCAAGAACCTCGTCCGCACCAGCGGGACTCCCGGCAGGACCCAACTCATCAACTTCTTTGAGGTCAACGAGCAGTTCATGCTGGTCGACCTGCCGGGCTACGGATTCGCCAAAGTGCCCTTTGCCATCAAGGCACAGTGGGGCCCGATGATCGAAAGGTATCTGTCGGGACGCTCTCTGCTCCGTGCGGTCGTGCTTATTCTCGACATCCGGAGGGTCCCGAGTGACGAGGACCGGCAGATGCTCGCGTGGCTTCAGGCTTATCACGTGCCTGCCCTGATTGTCGTTACCAAGTGCGACAAGGTTTCAAAAAACGAGCGTGCACGACAAGCGGGGGTGATCTCCCGTGCCATGGGGGTGCCTGGGGATTCACTGCTTTATTTCTCCGCACTAACAAAGGAAGGCAAAGAACGGATATGGCAGGAGCTTGAAGGGACGCTCTTCCGGTCGGAGGATGAAGGTGAGGCTGCTGTACCGGCGGATTAGGCTTTGACTTTTACGTACTCCTCTGTTACTAGTTTCGCTACAATCTACATGAAGTTCACCAGGTGCTCCCCAGGGAGTTAAAAGGGAAGAAGGTGCGAATCCTTCGCTGTCCCGCAACTGTGAATGGTGATGAAAGCCGCACGAAGCCACTGAATACATCGGGAAGGCGCGGCGAGTAAAGTGACCCATGAGTCAGGAAACCTGCCGGTGAACAGGCCGTCTTGGACGGCCGGAAGAGGATCCTCCGTGAGAGAGGGCCGAAATTCCATCCGGTTTTGCCGGTGCAGATTTTCAACCCTGTCTCTCCAGAGGAGACAGGGTTTTTTTTATGGGGAAACTGATTCTTGTGACGGGTGGGGCGCGTAGCGGTAAAAGCCGGTTTGCCGAAAAACTGGTCGAGGAGTACGGTGAGCCTCTCGGGTATATAGCTACCGGCAGGAGGGAGGGGGAGGAAATGACTTCCCGGATAGCGGCCCACCAGGAGCGCCGGGGCCCGATGTGGCAGACGATTGAAGAGCCGCTTGACGTAGTCTCGGCAATCAGAGGGCACGACGGCTATTTCAAGGCTTTCCTTCTCGATTGCGTGACTTTGTGGCTAACCAACCTGCTGCTCGACACCGACGACTCATCCCTTGTCCTTGGAAGGGTCAACGAATTGACGGGTGAGCTTTCGGCTGTTTCATCCCCCATCATTCTGGTTAGCAATGAGGTAGGAATGGGAATAGTGCCTGAGAACCGGCTTGCGCGTCTCTTCCGAGACCTCGCCGGCGAAGCGAACCAGATTCTCGCTGCTGCGGCTGATGAGGTATATGTGACCATCTCCGGACTTCCGCTTAAACTGAAGGGTTAGAATAAGATGATGTTGAATATTATCACCAAGGAGCCATGAATGAACCTTCTTGACCAGACTCTTGCCGCGATTCGTCCCGTTGATACGGCTTTGATTGCCGAAGCACAGGCACGTCTCGATAACAAAACAAAGCCTTTGGGTTCTCTCGGCAGGTTGGAAGAGTTCGCACGGCGCTTTGCCGCCATTACCGGTACCATGACCCCCCGCTCGGACAGGAAGGTTATCTTCACGTTTGCGGGGGATCATGGCGTCGTTGAGGAAGGAGTTTCGGCTTTTCCGAAGGAGGTGACGCCGCAGATGGTGTTGAACTTCCTTCGTGGCGGCGCAGGCGTCAATGTCCTCGCGCGTCACGTCGGGGCGGAGGTGAGGGTGGTGGATGTAGGTGTAGATTTCGATTTCACTCCGCAAGCCGGATTGATCATAAATAAGGTGGCGCGCGGCACCAGGAACTTCACCCGCGAGCCTGCAATGACCCGTGAGGAGGCCGTTGCAGCCATCGAAGTCGGGATAGAACTTGCCCGGAAGGCGAAGGAAGACGGTGTAGCGATGGTCGGCACCGGTGAGATGGGGATCGGCAACACGACCCCCTCCTCGGCAATCATTGCTGTTCTCTCCCGGCGCACTGTGCGGGAGGTCACCCATCGCGGGACCGGCATATCGGATGCGACGCTGGAAAACAAGGTGCGGGTGATCGAGCAGGGGATCGCGATGAATCGTCCCGACCCCACGTCTCCACTGGATGTCCTCTCGAAGGTCGGGGGGCTGGAGATAGCAGGCATCGCCGGGCTCGTATTGGGCTGCGCCGCTCATCGCCTTCCGGTGGTGGTGGATGGATTCATCTCCACCGCAGGCGCACTTATCGCTGCAGAGCTCAATCCGGTGGTGCGGAATTACATATTCGCGGCTCACGAGTCGGTGGAGATCGGCCACAGGTTCATGCTGGAGCGCCTCGCCGTCTCGCCCATCCTCGATCTTCAACTGCGGCTGGGGGAGGGAACCGGCGCCGCTCTGGCAATGGGGCTCATAGAATCCGGTGTCAAGATCTTGAATGAGATGGCTACATTTGCCGAAGCGGGTGTGGCGGAAGGGGAATACTAGGAGCGGAGGCGCCGCCGCTGGCGTCTTCGATGCGGCGTAGCGCTGCTACGCATCCGTGGGGGTTTCTGCGGGTGCGACAATCTGTTTATTCTTGAACCCCATGATTTTTTCAGTAACGTCAAAGGGAGGAGCATGCGGCTCTATTTCGTCGCCCTACAGTTTCTGACGATCGTTCCCATCCCTTTTCCGCGGCGGTGGCAGGAGGACGAGCTCGGCCGGTCTATGGCATTTTTCCCCCTTGCCGGCCTCACCATAGGGGCTCTCCTTGCGGGGACCGACTATCTCATCGAGCCATGGTTTCCCGGCGAGGTGGTAGACGTTCTTCTTATCGCACTGCTCTCGGCGGTCACGGGTGGGCTCCATCTCGATGGGCTGGCGGACGTCTGTGACGGGCTAGCAGCCCGCGGGGGGCGTGAACGGTTTCTCGCGGTGATGAAAGACCCGGCTATAGGTGCGGTAGGTGCGGTAGGCCTTGTCATTGGCCTCCTCCTGAAGTACCAGGCGCTTTCGTTCATTCCACAGGAGGTTCGGCGGGAGGCGCTCTTCTGTTTTCCAATGCTCGCCCGATACAGCCAGGTCCAGCTCACGGTGGGAGCGCAGCGAGCCCGCAGCGACGGACTGGGGGCACTTTTCGTCGGGGGGGCTGGGCCGGCGCAGTTATTCATTGCGTACGCCCTTACAGTTTCTATCATGTACCTTCTGCTGGGGGGGGCGGGGATAGTCATCAGCATTGTGTCGTACCTGTTCACCTGGCTTGCAAAATTATGGTTTCACCGGCGGCTCGGAGGCATCACCGGCGACGTGATCGGCTGTGTCAGTGAATTTAACGAGATGCTATGCCTGTTGGCAATTCTGGTGTGGGCCGGCAGGATTTATGGGAGCTGAATGAAATGACGGAGAAAACCCGACTCTACCTGATCCGCCACGGCGAGGTCGAAGGTGCAGGCACCCCACGTTATAACGGCCATGCCGACGTTTGCCTCTCAGAACGCGGAGTGGCGATGTACCACGACCTGAAACCCCGCTTTGCCGGAAGCCGCGTAGCGGCATGCTATTCCAGTGACCTTACCCGCTGCAGGGTAGGCGCCGATATCCTGGGCGCCCACCTGGGTTGCATCCCTACCGCGGAACGGGACCTGAGGGAGCTGAATATCGGGGTATGGGAAGGGATGACCTGGGGAGACATCATCGAACGTTACCCGAAGGAGTGGCAGGCGCGGCTGAATGACATCGTCAACTACAGGGTTCCGCAGGGGGAAAACCTTCTTGATCTTCAGGCTCGCTCACTGCCGGTCGTAGAGCGCATCGTGCGGCAACACCGTGGAGAAGAGGTGCTAGTGGTAGGTCATGGAGGGCTTAACCGAGTGATCCTCCTCAATGCCATCGGTGCGCCGCTGACTTCCTTCTTCAACATAGAGCAGACCTACTGCTGTCTCAACATCATCGACTACTACGCCGACGGCAAGACGGTCGTGACGCTTCTGAACGGTTAGGAACAGCATTCCAGGGTCACCCTTGGATCCGGCACTCACTTAAGGATTTCAATATGAAAGCCTTCATCATAGCGGCACCCCACAGCGGCTCGGGAAAGACCACCGTTACCCTCGGCATCCTCGAAATCCTGAAAAGACGCGGGTTCGTTGTCGCCCCCTTCAAGGTGGGGCCTGACTTCATTGACGGAGGCTACCATCGCGCGGTGACGGGCCGCCCCTCCATCAACCTCGACGGCTGGATGTGCGGCCCGGACTTCGTGCGGGAAACTTTCGCACGCCACACGAAAAATGCCGATGTGGCGGTGATCGAGGGGGTGATGGGGCTTTTCGACGGGATCGGCGGCAACTCCGATGAGGGGAGCACGGCTCAGATCGCCAAGCTTCTCGGCGTGCCGGTGATTCTCGTTGTCGATGCCCGGGGCCAGGCCCGTAGCCTTGCAGCGCTCGTCAAAGGCTTCTCTGAATTCGATCCCGATGTCCGGCTTGCCGGAGTCATTCTCAATCATGTGGGTAGCGCCGCCCATGCCGGAGTTCTGCGGGAAGCAATCCGTTCCTCTTGTCCCGGCGTCGAGATAGTCGGCTCCATCGGTCGCCAGCAAGAGATTCTCCTCCCCTCCCGGCACCTGGGGCTCGTTACTGTGGACGAGAATCCTCTCTCTCCCTACTATCTGCACAATCTGGCGAGACTCGTCGGAGGGGGGGTAGACCTTGACCTGCTGCTGCGGCTCGCTGAGTCGACTCGTGCACAGCCGGCAATGGCGCCTGTTGTCTCCGTGGAAGCCAGGGTGCCGATTGCGGTGGCACGCGATTCGGCTTTCTGCTTCGTCTATGAAGACAACCTTCGTCTTCTGCGGGAAGCTGGAGCGGAACTGGAGACTTTCTCGCCGATAAACGACAGCAGACTTCCTGAGGATGCGGCGGGGCTTTATCTTCCCGGGGGTTATCCGGAACTCTTCGCCGAACCCCTGGCGGCCAATTTCGCCATGAAAAATGCTGTACGGGCCGCCATCGAGCAGGGAATGCCGGTCTATGCCGAATGCGGCGGATTCATCTACCTGACCAGAGGGGTACTTGAGCCGGAGGGACTGGCGCCGCGGCGCAGGACCGGCAGCTCCGGCGTCCGCCATTTCGTCGGCATCTATCCCGTTACTACGAAGATGCTGCCCCAGCGCAAAGCGCTCGGCTACCGCGAGATAACTACGACGGCGGAAACGGTCCTCGGACCCGCCGGCATGCAGGCTCGCGGGCACGAATTCCATTATTCCGAGATGGAGGGCATGCCCCCGGAGGTAGGGCAGGCATACCGGGTTTCCCGGAGAGGAGAGGATATGGGCAGCGAAGGTTATCTACGTCATAACTGTCTTGCTTCATACGTCCATCTCCATTTCGGCAGCAATCCGGCGATGGCAGCGGCATTTGTCGAGAGTTGCAGGAAGTTTC
The DNA here is from genome assembly GCF_900187405.1 of Geobacter sp. DSM 9736. Classification (NCBI taxonomy): domain Bacteria; kingdom Pseudomonadati; phylum Thermodesulfobacteriota; class Desulfuromonadia; order Geobacterales; family Geobacteraceae; genus Geobacter; species Geobacter sp. DSM 9736. Next base: position 2,642,442 of record NZ_LT896716.1, on the reverse strand, counting down.
CCAGAAGAACCTGATATGTTCCTATCTCTTTTTCAAGGAGTACCGATGAAAACGCAAGTCGAGTTGGCCCGTGAGGGTGTCATCACCACTCAGATGCAGGCCGTTGCCTTTTACGAAGAACTCGCTCCGGAGTATGTACGATGCATGGTGGCCGAGGGAAAGATAGTCATTCCGTGGAACCACGGGAGAAAGCCGAGGGCGGTGGGCATAGGGAAGGGGCTGCGTACGAAGGTGAATGCTTCCATCGGCACTTCCTCGGACATCGTGGATTACGAAGCCGAGGTGCGGAAAGCCAAGGCTGCTCAGGAATCGGGGGCGGACACCCTGATGGAGCTTTCGGTGGGTGGGGACCTTGACCGGGTACGGCGGGAGGTCATCGCTGCCGTCGATCTGCCGGTGGGGAATGTGCCCCTTTACCAGGCATTCTGCGAGGCGGCCCGTAAATACGGCGACCCGAACCGGCTCGACCCGGAGATGCTGTTCGAACTCATCGAGCGGCAGTGCGCCGACGGCATGGCCTTCATGGCCGTACATTGCGGCATCAACCTCTATACTGTAGAGCGGTTGAAGCGGCAGGGGTACCGCTACGGGGGGCTCGTTTCCAAGGGGGGGGTAAGCATGGTAGGGTGGATGCTGGCCAACAACCGTGAGAACCCGCTTTACGAACAGTTCGACCGCGTCGTATCCATTTTGAAGAAGTACGATACCGTTCTTTCTCTCGGCAACGGCTTGCGTGCGGGTGCCATCCACGACTCCTCCGACAGGGCGCAGATTCAGGAACTGCTCATCAACTGCGAGCTGGCGGAAATGGGGCGTGAGATGGGGTGCCAGATGCTGGTGGAGGGCCCCGGGCACGTACCGCTGGACGAAATAGAGGGGAATATCCAGCTCCAGAAGCGGATGAGCGGGGGAGCTCCCTATTACATGCTCGGCCCAATCTCCACCGACGTCGCTCCAGGGTTCGACCACATCACCGCCGCCATAGGCGCCGCCCAGTCAAGCCGCTTCGGCGCCGACCTCATCTGCTACATCACCCCCGCCGAGCACCTGGCGCTTCCCAATGAAGAGGACGTTCGCCAGGGGGTAAAGGCGGCGAAGGTGGCGGCGTATATCGGCGACATGAACAAATACCCGGAAAAAGGACGGCAGCGGGACATGGAGATGTCGAAGGCGCGTCGCGATCTGAAATGGGATAAGCAGTTCGAGCTGGCTCTTTTTCCGGAAGATGCACGTGCAATTCGTGCCAGCCGGACCCCTGAGGACGAGGCCACCTGCACCATGTGCGGCGACTTTTGTGCTTCACGCGGCGCAGGAAAGCTTTTTGCCGGGGACCTGCGCGGGGACAAGATATAGGCTTCCGCGTCGGAGACACGGAGGACAGGAGACGGGCGGAAAAAATGTGTTATAGGAGTAGACTTGCCATACTAAGCAGAATCCGGCGAAAGCAGCTTTCCGGCTCGGGGCCTTTTGTTGCGGCACTGTGTCTCTGGATTCTCCTTTCGGCGGTATCCGTCTCTCCCGCCCATGCCATGCATATCGCCGAAGGGCTTCTACCCCTCCCCTGGGCGGCGCTCTGGTTCGTGGTGGCGGCCCCCTTCGTGGCCCTTGGGATACGGCGGGTGACGGTCCTGTCCCGGGATGATCTGTCGGTGAAGCCTCTCGTCGGCCTGATGGCAGCAGTTGTCTTCATCATCTCCTGCATGCCGATTCCCGTCCCGACAGCCGGCACCTGTGCCCATCCATGCGGCACTGCCATCGCCGCAATTCTTGTAGGCCCCCTCGTCAGCGTCACGATCACGGCGGTGGCGCTCCTCATCCAGGCGCTCTTCCTTGCCCATGGGGGTCTCTCCACCCTCGGAGCCGACATAGTCTCAATGGGAGTGGTCGGCTCTTTTACCGGTTGGCTTGTCTTCCGGGGGCTTCGTGGAATGGGTGCGAGTTTGGCTGCAGCTGCATTCGCAGCGGGCGTCCTCACCGACTGGGCCACCTACATGACCACCTCCATCGAGCTGGCGGCCGGCATTCGGGGCAGCTCACCCTTCTGGCCGCTGGTGGGCAAAATCATCGTCGCGTTCGTACCGACCCAGCTTCCCCTCGGTGTTCTAGAAGGGGCGATGACAGCGGGAATGGTGGTGCTCCTCCGGAAGAAGCGCCCTGATCTGCTGGTGAAAATGCGGGTGATCGATGCCCGGGAGGTTACGGCAAGTGCGTGAGGAGAAACAGGGCAAACTGATCAGGGGTAGCCGGAAATACCTGTTCCTGCTGCCAGCTTTGGTTCTGATTCTTTCCGGCGCCATGAGCCGGATAGGAGCCAGTGCGTTGGGAGCGGAAAAATGGCCGGGAGTGGACGAAACGGTGGTGGAGAAGATCGCTCTGGAACATGGCAGAGAGGCAAAGACCGCTTTCTTCGATGCAGCCCAGGGGGACATGCTTCTTTTCCTGTTTCTGCTGGCTGGAGGCGTAGCGGGATTTGCCGGAGGATATTACTGGCGCATGCTCGTATCTGAGCGTAAAGGCACTGCGGTTCCCGGTGATACTGAGAGAGGAAAGGTGTAGCGGATGCGTCATGCTCTTCAGGATACTATGCCGAGCAACAACCTGCTGAGCGGAATCGATGCCCGCCTTAAGCTCCTCTGTGCAGTGGCTCTTCTTTTGATGGTTCTGAGTTGCCCCACTCCGGTATTTCCCGCCATGGTTTGCGCTTTGGGAGTTGCCGGATGCCTATGTCTACGCGTGCCTTCCCGGCTGCTGCTCCTCCGGTTTCTCCAGCCGATGGTGATTGCTTTGGTGGTGCTTCTCCTCAAGCTTTTCTCCGGCCATGAACCGCTTTTTTCCCTCTCGCTTTTCGGGATAACCCTTGCCGGTCATGCCGACGGCCTGCGGGAGGGGACGCTCATCGCCACCCGGATCGCCGGGGCGGTGTCGGTAGTGATGACGGTCGGCCTTACCACCTCCTTCACCGACCTGATGGCCGCACTCTCCTGGATGCGGGTGCCGAGGGTTCTCATCGAGGTGGCGCTCTTCGCATGGCGGTACCTGTTTCTTTTCTACGAGGAGGGCATGGTGATCTACCAGGCGCAGAAGAACCGCCTCGGTTACACCGGTTACCGGCGAAGCCTCAGTTCCTTCGGGACGCTCGCCGGCTCCCTTGTCATCAAGGCTTTCGACAACAGCCAGACTATAACAACGGCCATGATGCAACGGGGATACGATGGAAAGCTGCCGCTGTTGCAGCACGAGCCCTTCAGGGTAGCCGAAGTGATGTGGTGCTGTGCCTTCCTGCTGATGATGGGATTTATATGGAAAACCTGATGGATATCCTGTAAAACCTGTCCATCAATGATAAACTCACTGCCATGATAAGACTATCGATCGATTTAAAGAGCTTTCAATACCCAGATGGAACCGTCGCACTTTCTGACATAGGTCTTGATATAAAAAAAGGCGAGCTTGCCGCCATTCTTGGATCAAACGGCTCAGGTAAGACGACGCTCTTGAAGATCATGGATGGCCTCATAAAGGAATATGACGGCCAGGTGCTCCTTGACGGCCAGGATGTGCGAAAGCTACACCCGAAAGATATCTACCGCAAAATGGGACTCATCTTCCAGAACCCGGACGATCAGTTATTTGCCCATACCATTTACGAGGATGTCGCCTTCGGCCCTCGCAACATGGGTATAGGGGAGGGGGAGGTGAATGAGCGGGTTGGTGGGGCGCTGGCCGCCGTGGAGATGGGTGAGTTTGCCAAAAAGAGTATCCACCATCTCAGCTACGGCCAGAAGAAAAGAGTTTGCATTGCCGGGCTCCTCGCGATGGGACATGAGATACTTCTTCTCGATGAGCCCACTGCAGGCCTTGACCCCATGGGTGAATACCAAATGATGGAACTCCTCATGCGGCTTAACCGGGAAAATGGAGTTACCGTCGTGATGGCAACCCATTGTGTGGATCTTGTTCCCGTGTTCCTCCACAGGCTCTATATCCTGAGTAAGGGAAGGATTGTTCGAGGAGGGCGACCTGAGGAGGTATTCACAACCCCTTATGAGATGGAGCACGTAAAGCTCAGACTCCCTCATGTTGCGGAGCTGATATGGCGACTGAAGCACGAGGATGGTATCGCCTTTGACCGTGTCCCCCTCACTATCGGAGAGGCGCGGCGCGAGATTTCCATGATTGCCGACAGCAAGTCGCGAGCTGCCGGAAATGCATGCAAGGAAACTTCTGGTAGAAGGTGAAGGAAGGTTGTTCGTATGCTTAAGCCCATTGTAAGTAACATTACCCATTGTAAGTGTTGCGGTGGAGCTGCAAGTCCGTATGGCGTTGTGGATTTTAGCAAGAATTGTTCTGAGCTGACCGCTGCGCCGTTTGCAGTATCAGGTATACCTATTTATTATTACAAATGTGCGCATTGTGATTTCATATTTACCACGGCGTTCGACAACTTCAGTCATAAGGATTTTGTAACCCATATCTACAATCAAGATTATGTCCTGGTGGATCCGGAGTATGCGCAAATAAGGCCCTCAAGAACAGCCGAAAACGTCGCGGGGATGTTTGGCGAATACAGATCGTTAAGTATTTTGGACTACGGCGGTGGGAACGGTACTTTCGCCAAGATGATGAAAGCCTATGGCTTCCAGTGTGTTGATACTTACGACCCTTTTTCTGCCGAATTTCTGACGAGGCCTAGTAGGCAATATGATCTGGTCATTAGCATTGAAGTAGCAGAGCATACAGTAGACCCAAAAGCGACGTTTGAAGAACTTACGTCCTTTGTGAGTCCTGAAGGAATGGCGCTTTTCACAACTGTAATCCAACCACAAGATATGGCGAATATTGGAGTGAACTGGAATTACATCTCTCCGCGGAACGGTCATGTTTCTATATATTCGGGTAATACCCTGAAAAAACTTGCAGATTCCTTAGGCTTCTTCTTTGGGAGCGGCCATGAAAACACCCATATCCTCTGTCGTCAGATTCCCCAGTTCGCGCGACATCTGTTAGGGCGTACGTAGTGTTGTCACCCGTAACCGTTTAGTTGTATTCGGACAGATATCTTTTTTAGGAGCTCAGATGAAAACAGCAGTACTGCTGATGGCCCACGGCAGCCGCATTTCGGAGGCGAACGACGCTGTCCGGGATATTGCGGCAATGGTTCAGGAAATCACTCAGTACGACATCGTAGAGGTGTCGTTCCGGGAGCAGCACCTACCGAGCATCCAGGATGGAGTCGATGCCTGCGTGGCAAGGGGGGCGGAGCGGATACTCCTCATGCCCTACTTCCTGTTTGTCGGAGCCCACGTGCAGGAAGACCTGCCCGCGGAAATGGAGGAGGCGAAGAAACGTCATCCGGGAGTGAAATTTGCCATGGGAAAGCATCTTGGCGTTCATCGCAAACTCGCGGAAGTGGCGGTGGAGCGGGTGGCCGAGGCGCTGACGGCAACTGGGTGGCATTGATGTCGGTTCACCTTTCGCCGGAAGAGATCGAGGCGGAGTCGTTCCGGCTCATAGAGGCGGAAGTGGGGCCTCACCCCTGGTCTCCTGCCGAGTGGCCTGTGGTCCGGCGGGTTATTCATACCGCGGCTGATTTCGAGTACGCCCGCAGCATGGTCTTTTCCTCCACGGCGCTCTCCCGCGGCGTGAAGGCGCTGCAAAAGGGGCGAGGGATCGTGACCGACACCACCATGGCCCTGTCAGGTATCTCAAAACCGCGCCTGGCTAAATTCGGGATTCCGGCGGCGTGTTTCGTGGCTGACCATGAGGTGGCGCGGCAGGCGCGGGAGCAAGGTGTGACACGCTCTATTCTCGCCATGCGAAAGGCAACCGCCGACAGCGGCAACGGCATCTTCGTCATCGGCAATGCACCGACGGCGCTCTTCGAGTTGCTCCGCCAGGTCCGGGAGGAGGGGGTGCGGCCGGACCTCATAATCGGACTCCCGGTCGGATTCGTCGGCGCGGCGGAGAGCAAGGAAGCGCTGCTCGCTCTGGAGGAGGAGTTTCCGGAGGTCCCCTTCATCACCAACCGTGGCCGGAAGGGGGGCTCCAATGTCGCCGCAGCCGTGGTGAACGCGCTCATGATCATGGCGGAGGAGCGGGTATAGTTCTGGTTAATCGCTTCAATACCCGACCGACATAGGCCCAGCCCCAGGTCGGCGAAGCGGGGCATTCAATCGTACCAAGGGCGGGGTTATTTCTATGCGCAAGATAAAGAAACGAATCACTGACATGGCGCCGATACTCGACCTTCTAAACCGGTGCCATGTGGGACACCTCGGGACCATCGGGCGGGACGGGTGGCCCAACATCAAGCCGCTTAATTTTGCCTACCAGGAATGGCGCATCTATGTTCACTGTGCCAACGACGGGGAGAAGCTCGACGAAATCCGGCGCGACAACCGGGTGTGCTTCGAGGTGGACCTGCCGCTTGCCTACGTCAGGGGAACCGGGGAGAACCCCTGCCGGGCCTCATATCTCTACCGGAGCGTCATAATTCGCGGCAGGGCCACTATTGTAACCGATCCAGCAGAGCGCAGGCGGGGGCTCGACTGCCTCATGGCAAAATACCAGCCGGAGGGAAGCTACGGTCCTTACCTGGAGGAAAAGCTGGAGCTGACAACTGTGGTTCGCATCGAGATCGACGAGATTTCGGGGAAGGAGGACCTCGGCAAGGACCAGCACAAGGCGCTGATCGAGGCCGCTCTCACAGCCGGGACTACCCTGCCGCTAGTACTCGACTGACGGATGGCGAACCGGGAACTGCGGCACGGATATACTACGGGCGCATGCGCTGCCGCCGCCGTGAAGGGGGCCGCGCAGATGCTCCGCGACCAGGAACTGGTTCACCAGGTCGAGCTCAATCTCCCGACGGGAGAGACTGCGCTGTTTCCACTCCACGGCCAGCAGCTTCAGGCCGGCGGAGCGTCCTGTTTCGTGGTGAAGGACGCCGGAGACGATCCGGACGTGACCAATGGAGCCGAAGTTCACGCGCGGGTCGATATCGAATTCCTCGCGCCCCGGCGGATCATCATCCAGGGGGGAGAGGGGATCGGGCGTGTCACAAAACCGGGACTTGCCGTTCCCGTGGGTGAGTGGGCCATCAATCCGGTCCCCCGCCGCATGATCCATCTCGCCCTCAGGGAAGTCTTCGCCATGCGCTGCATTCCGGCGACCCTGACGGTTTCGCTGAGCATCCCCGACGGAGCGGAGCGGGCAAAAAAAACCCTCAACGAGCGCCTGGGCATCGTGGGCGGGCTCTCCATCCTCGGCACGACCGGGATTGTGCGGCCCATTTCCGCGCAGGCATGGACCGACACCATCGATACCGCCATCGACGTGGCTCTCGCCTGCGGGAGCGGCACCGTCGTCCTCTCCACCGGGAGATCCAGCGAGCTTGCGGTGCAGCACCATTTTACAGCAGAAGGTGAGCAGTTGCCCGAAGAGGCGTATGTGATGATGGGGGACCACGTCGGGCATGCGGTACGTTCCTGTCTGCGCAAGGGGGTCAGGCAGCTTGTTCTCGCGGGTCAGTTCGCCAAGCTGCTGAAGATAGCCTGCGGCCATGAACAGACCCATGTCAGTTCGTCCGATCTGGACCTGCGCACCCTGGCTGACTGGGTTACGCAGGAGCCGGGGATAGGTCAGCTGCGATCCTTGGTTACAAGTGCCAATACGGCGCGCCAGGTACTGGAAGAGTCGGGCTACGACCCCCGGCTCGTCGCGCTTGTCTGCCACCGTGCCCTGAAGGCAGTCCGTCATTTTGCGCCGGGGCTTGCCGTCAAGGTTTTTATGGCGGGGTATCGGGATGAAGTGCTATATTTCGCATGACGCAGGGAGCACTGCGCGTTTACGGAGGGACGAATGCAGAAAATCTATCTCGTCGGTGCCGGAATAAGAGGTTGGGAAGGTTTCGGCTCCAAGGCGCTGGAGGTCATCGGCAAGGCTGACGTCCTCATCGGCCATCAGCGGCACCTCGACATCTTTCCCGATTTTGCAGGGGAAAAGCAGGTGCTTGGCGAGCTTTCCGCGATGCTCGATTTCCTGAAGGGCACGGACAAGCGGGTGGTGGTGCTCGGTTCAGGAGACCCGAACTTCTTCGGCGTCGCGCGGTTTCTTATGCGTAACCTTCCAAAGGACCGGATCGAGATATTCCCAAACGTCACGAGCGTGCAGTACGCCTTTGCCAGGATCAGGGAGCCGTGGGACGATGCAATTTTCGTCTCCGTCCACGGCCGTGGGCTGAAAGGTGCAATCGACCGGATAATCGCCGCCGAGAAAGCGGCCGTCCTGACGGACAACGTCAACACGCCTGCCGTTATAGCCCGGGAGCTGATAAAGCGTGGCGCCGACGGCTACGATGTTTATCTGTGCGAGGACCTGGGGCTGCCGGGCGAAAAGTTCACCAGGACCGATGTGCGCGGACTGGCGGACCTCGCTGCTTCCGAGCTCAACATACTCATCTTCATCAAGACTTGGGAGCCGAACCTTGAGCAGTACCCGCTGATCGGCATCGCGGACGACGAGTTCGCCACCGCCAAGAAGCTCATCACCAAGCAGGAAGTGCGTGCCATAACCCTTGCGAAGCTGCAGTTGCAGGACGACCTCGTCATGTGGGACATCGGCGCGGGAAGCGCCTCGGTTTCCATCGAGGCCAGCAACCTCATGCCGAACGGCCGGATCTTCGCTCTGGAGAAAAACGCCCAGTATCTCTCCTTCATTCGTGACAACCTCAAGAAGTTTGTCGCCCGGAATGTCCTGCTTATCGAGGCATTCGCTCCGGAGGGGCTAGATGACCTTCCCGACCCCGATCGGGTGTTCATCGGAGGGTCGGGGGGCATGCTGGAAGAGATCATCGAGGCGGTGGACCGCCGCCTAAAGCCGGAAGGGATTATAGTCATCAATGCCGTCACCCTCGATACGCTCACCAAGGCTGTCGAATTCCTCGAAGATCATGGCTATACCGTCGAGGTCACCTGCGTGAACATCGCCCGGACCAGGGGGCTTACAGAATACAAGATGTTCGAGGCCCATAACCCGGTCTACGTCATTGCTGCCACTAAGGGAGATGAGTAGTCTCCCCTGTTACTCGCTTTCAAGGATACCGTTGTGCCCGCTATAACATCTGCCCGAATCTACGCCGTCGGCATCGGCCCCGGCGACCCTGACCTGCTGACCCGCAAGGCTGAGCGGATCATCCGGCAGGTGCCGGTGATCTGCTGTCCCACGGGCGCCGCCGAGGCGTCCAGTTATGCCCTCTCCATCGTCGAGCAGTTCATCGACCGTTCACGGCAGGAGGTGCTCGTTCAGGTCTTCCCCATGCGCATGGACCAGGAGGGGCTGGATGCATACTGGGAGAAGGCTGCGGAGGAGGTGGCCGCCCGAATCGCCCGCGGTCAGGATGTCGCCTTCATCACCATAGGAGATCCCTTTCTCTATTCCACCTTTCTCTATCTCTATCGCATCTTTATCGCAAAATATCCGGGCATTCCCGTCGAGATAGTCCCAGGGGTGACGAGTATCGGCGCTGCTGCTGCCGCCTCCGGCGTGCCGCTCGGGATGGGAAGCGAGCGGATAGCGATCCTGCCGGCCGCTTACGAGGATGAGGAACTGCGCCGGACCCTGAAAGACTTCGACACCGTTGTCCTGATGAAAGTGAGCCGGGTCTTCGACAGGCTCTATGCAGTTCTGAAGGAGCTCGGGCTGGCCGATCGGGGCGTCTTCATCCGCCGGGTCGGCTCCAGCGCCGAGGAGGTCGTATTCGATCTGGCGAGTCTCGTGGGAAAGGAGCTCGATTACCTGTCGATGGTGATCGTGCGGAAGACGGTAATCCACGCGCAATAAGGAAGCTCATGCGTTCAGAGGCAGTAAATGTTCATTTCGTAGGTGCCGGACCCGGGGATGCCGAGCTGATCACGGTCAAGGGGGCCCGCCTTCTGAGGGAGGCGGAGGTGGTCGTTTTTGCCGGCAGCCTGGTGGACCGGGAACTCGTGCGGGTTCACGCGCCGCACGCGGAGGTGCACGACTCTGCAGGGATGACCCTTGAGGAGACGACCCGGGTGCTGGCGCAGGCGGTTTCGGACGGAAAGAGGGTAGTACGGCTCCATACCGGTGACCCATCCGTCTACGGAGCCATTCAGGAGCAGATGGCTGAACTGGACCGGCTCGGGATCTGCTACGACGTGGTTCCGGGGGTGACGAGCGCCTTTGCGGCAGCGGCGGCGCTCAGGCAGGAGCTGACCCTGCCTGAGGTTTCGCAGACGGTGGTGATAACCCGGATGGAGGGGAGAACGCCGGTGCCGGAGCGGGAGCGCCTTTCCCAAATAGCAGCCCTTGGGGCCACCCTCGTTATATACCTTTCAGTCTCCATGATCGAGCGGGTTGTCGAAGAACTCCTTCAGGGTGCGTATTCGGCAGATACTCCAGCGGCTGTGGTCGCCCGCGCTTCCTGGCCGGACGAGCTGGTACTGGAAGGGACCCTCTCAGACATTTCTGAGAAAGCGGCCGGAGCGGGAATCGGGAAGCAGGCGGTGATACTCGTGGGGGAAGTGCTGCGGGCACGCCGGGAGGGGATGAAGGCCAGGTCACTCCTCTACGACAAGGGGTTCAGCCACGGCTTCCGGGATGGAATCATCACATGACACCCGGTGGAGCCGGGGGGCTTGCAGGACGGGATGAAGACAGCCGTCATCGCCATAACCCGTAACGGGGCTCATCTGGCGGCGCGGCTCCGGGAAGGTCTTCCGGGGGCGGAGCTGCACGTGCTGCGCAGGTATGCGGGTCCCGCCGGGAAAGGTGCCCTCCCCTTCGACGGCGAGCTTGGCGAGGTTGTGGCGCGGCTGTGGCCGCAGGTCTCCGGCTTCGTCTTCATCATGGCGACCGGAATCGTCGTCAGGCTGGTGGCGCCTCTCCTGGAGGGGAAGGAACGGGATCCGGCGGTGGTCGTTATGGACGATGCCGGCCGCTTCGCAATCTCGCTCCTCTCCGGGCATCTGGGGGGTGCGAACGAACTGGCCTGCCGCTGTGCGTTCCTGAGCGGCGCCCGCGAAGTCATTACCACCGCCACCGACGCCAACTGCCTCCCCTCCTTCGACATGCTTGCGAAAGAGGCGGGGTGGAACATCGACGATCTTTCCCGCGTTAAGGTCCTCAACGCTCTCCTTCTCGACGGGGAGGAGATCGCGGTGGTCGATCTTTCCGATACCGTTCGCCCCTACTTTCACGGACGGGGGCGCCTCACTTTCCACGAGACTTTCGTGGAGGCGTTGCAGAGCGGGGCGAAAGGATTCGTGTTCGTCACGAACCGGCACCTTCCTCCACAGATCCGCACCGAGCGGCTCCTGGTGCTTCGCCCGAGAAACCTGGTCCTCGGAATCGGCTGCAACAGCGGCACCTCTGCGGATGAGATCGAGCAGGTGGCGTGCAGCCAGCTGAAGCGCCTGTTTCTTTCGATCAGAAGCGTAAGGTGCATCGCCACAGCGGAGGCGAAGCGGGGAGAGGAGGGGCTGCTCGCTTTCGCCGCCAAGTACCAGGTGCCGGTACTGTTTTACGAGAGCCGCGAGCTTAATCTGGTGGAAATCCCGTCCCCCCCGTCGCTCCACGCCATCAATGCCATCGGAGCCGCCGGCGTAGCCGAACCCGCTGCACTGCTGGCGGCGGAAGGTGGCCATCTGCTGCTGAAGAAGGTAAAGAGCGGCAACGTTACTCTGGCCATTGCGGAAACGGAATAACTAGTTCGCCAGCTTGTCCCTATAGCCCAGTACTGTTAATCCCGAGGTTTTCATGTCCACACTCTTCGTCGTCGGCATCGGTCCCGGCGGCCTGAATCATATGACCCTGGAGGCACGGGAGGCCATTTCCCGCGCCGAGGTCGTCGTCGGGTACCAGACCTACCTCGGATTCATTGAGCCCCTCCTGTCCGGTAAAGATGTGGTTTCTTCCGGCATGACACGTGAAGTCGAGCGCTGCCGTCGGGCCCTCCAGCTTGCGGCTTCAGGGAAAGAGGTCGCCCTTGTATCGAGCGGTGATGCGGGTATATACGGTATGGCTGGACTCGCCCTGGAGCTGGCTGCCGAACCCGATTTCAACGGAGCACCTCCGGAGATCGTCGTCGTTCCGGGGGTCTCCGCCCTGCAGGCTGCGGCTGCCGTACTCGGCGCTCCTCTAATGCATGATTTCGCCGTCATCTCCCTCTCCGACCTCCTCACTCCGTGGGACCTGATTGAACGGCGGCTGCGGGCGGCGGCAGATGCGGACTTCGTCATCGCGCTTTACAACCCGCGGAGCAAGGGACGTGTACGGCATCTGGAAGAAGCGCAGCGCATCCTTCTCTCCACCCGGGCTGCAGGCACGCCAGTCGGGATTGTCCGCAACGCCTGCCGGAGCGGCGAGGAGAAGACGGTCACCAATCTGGGGGATATGCTCTCCTGCCACGTAGACATGTTCTCCGTCGTCATCATCGGCAATTCCTCAACATACCTCGACGCCGGCCGCCGAATAATCACGCCGCGGGGGTATCGAACCGGCGCCGAGGGTGGGGCTTCAGGGGCAAAAGCTGACACGACGGCTCCGCTTCCCGGACAATCCTCCGGCGCTGCCGTCATGTTCTGCGGAACCGCGTCGGATGTTGGTAAATCCGTCATTACCGCCGGGTTTTGCCGGATTCTGAAGAACCGCGGAATTGCGGTGGCTCCCTTCAAGTCCCAGAACATGGCGCTCAACTCGGCCGTCACCCCCGAAGGGGGAGAGATCGGCAGGGCTCAGGCGGTTCAGGCGGAGGCGTGTGGACTCGCGCCGCATACCGACATGAATCCCGTTCTTCTCAAGCCAAGCTCGGACACCGGGAGCCAGGTCATCATCCAGGGGAAGCCGGTTCGCCACATGACGGTGGCCGAGTACAACAGGTACAAACCGGAGGCATTCCTCAGAGTGCGGGAAAGCTTCGACAGACTCAGGAACACATACCGGTTCGTTGTCATAGAAGGGGCGGGAAGCATAGCCGAGATAAACCTGAAGGCCCATGACATCGCCAACCTTGCGGTGGCGGAAATGGCGGACTGTCCGGTTATACTGATCGCGGACATTGACCGGGGAGGGGTCTTCGCCCAGATCGTGGGGACGGTGGAGCTGCTTGACCCTCAGGAGCGGGCTCGCGTTCAAGGGGTGATCATCAACAAGTTCCGCGGAGATCCCACCCTCCTCAGTTCCGGTATCGATTTCGTAGAAAGGCGCACCGGCATACCCGTCCTCGGGGTAATTCCCTGCTTCACCGGCTTCCATATCCCCGACGAGGACAGCGTGGCGCTTCAGAAGCGGCAGAAGGTAGTCTCCATCCCGGCCCGTAAGCAATCTCTCGTCATCGGAGTGGTCCGTCTATCCCGGATCTCCAATTTCACCGATTTCGACCCTCTCGATGCGGAGCCCGACGTGGAGGTCCGCTACATTGAGGGACGGCAGCAACTGGAAGGGCTCGATCTCCTCATCCTTCCGGGAAGCAAGACGACGGTAGCGGATCTCTATCTTCTGATGGAACGGGGGCTCTACGACGCCATCAGAGATTTCCGGGGACCGATCATGGGGATCTGCGGAGGGTATCAGATGCTTGGACGGCGTGTGCTCGATCCCCACGGCGTGGAATCCAACATCCGGGAGGCGCGGGGGCTGGGACTGCTCGATGCGGAGACGGTGATGCTGCCGGAGAAGACCACACACCAGGTGACTGCGCATCTTCTCGATGCCGGACTGGAGGCGTTCCCGCACGCGGAGCCTGGCCTGGCCGGCTACGAGATCCACATGGGGGATACTGCCCTCGGTGCAGGCGCCCGCCCCTTTGCAAGGATCGCCACCCGCTCGGGGAGTGAGGCCGGCATTGAGGATGGGGCCGTATCACCCGATAACAGGGTTGTGGGTACCTACCTCCACGGGATCTTCGAAAACGAAGGCTTCCGCAGGTCGCTGCTGAACCGGCTGAGGGCCGCCAAGGGGCTTCCGGTACAGGAGGCGCGGAGTTCCGCACCCGATTCCTTCGATCTTCTTGCGGAACACCTGGAGCGGCACCTGGATATGGAGCGTCTCTTCGCTATCTGCGGTCTGCCCGACATGGGAGGGATGTAATGCTTCTGTTCGCTCCGGACATCCTTGTCGTTACGGCGGCCGTCCTCCTCGATCTCATCATTGGAGATCCCAGGTGGATGCCCCATCCGGTAGTCTACATCGGAAAAATTGTCGAGCTCCTCGAACGCGTGCTGCGGAGATTAAGGCTGCCGGAGCGTTTCGCCGGGGTTCTTCTCCTTGTCGGCACAGTCTCCATGACGGTCGGGACGGCCTTTGCCCTCACCAATTCGGTGCGGGTGGTCCATCCATGGGCAGCCGTCGCCCTTTCCATTTTCTTTGCGTGGAGTTGTCTAGCCGCCCGGTCCCTTCACAGCGAGTCGCAGCTAGTCGCCAGGGCTCTTGAGCGCGGGGACCTGGCTGCAGCGCGCCGCCACCTCTCCTTCATCGTCGGAAGGGACACCGAGGATCTCTCGGAGCCGGAGATATGGCGGGCGCTGGTGGAGACCGTCGCGGAAAACACCTCAGATGGAGTCGTCGCTCCCCTCATTTTCCTGATGCTAGGGGGGCCGTTGCTCGCGCTGGGGTACAAGGCGGTGAACACCCTAGACTCGATGGTCGGGTACAGGAACGAGAGGTACCTCAAGTTGGGTTGGGCTTCCGCCCGTTTCGACGATGTCGTCAATTATGTGCCGGCTCGCATCACCGGTTTCCTGATGGTCATGGCGGCACCGCTGGTGGGGCTTTCGGGAAAGCAGGCTCTCAGGATGATGTTCCGGGACGGAAGAAATCACTCCTCCCCAAACAGCGGGGTTCCGGAGGCTGCCGCCGCAGGCGCCCTCGGGGTGCAGCTTGGGGGCACCAACCGGTACGGCGGTGTTCCGGTGGCGAAGCCCACCATCGGAGACCCGGACCTTCCGCTTTCACCGCGGGCCTACCGCGGGGCCGTTCGGTTGATGTACGCGGCGGAAGGGCTCCTGCTCGTCGGGTGGCTACTGGTTGTAGCTGTCACCTGTAAATACTGCTTTTGAGGGAATTTGCCCGTGGCAGGTAATTTTACCCATGGGGGCAACGTTTTTGCCGTTGCCCGAGGACTCGGAGTCGCTCCCGAGGACCTTCTCGATTTCTCGGCGAGCATAAACCCCCTGGGTTTGTCTCCCCTGGTGCGGAATGCCGTTCTTGCGGCGCTGGACCGTGTCGTGCATTATCCGGACGACTCAGCGGTGGAACTGCGGGAGTCGCTGGCGGCCTTTCACCGGGTGTCACCGGAACAGGTGGTGGTAGGCAACGGCTCCACCGAATTGATCTATCTGCTCCCCCGTGTTGCCGGAGGTGGAAGAGCGCTCATTGTGGGGCCTGCTTTTGCGGAGTATGCGGCCGCCCTGGCACGGGAGAAGTGGGAGGTCGGGTATCATCTCCTGAAAGGGGAGGAGGGTTTCGCTCTTTCGGCGGGTGCGCTGGAGGAGCGGCTTGCGGAAGGATGGGATCTTCTTTTCCTTTGCAATCCGGGAAATCCTACGGGGAAACTTCTTTCGCGGGCGGAGGTTGTGGAGGTGTTGCGTCTCTGCCGGGATGCCGGAACGCTGCTCGTTCTCGACGAAGCCTTCATCGACTTCTGCGAGAAGGATTCAGTGGCGGGGCTTGTGGCGGAAGAGGGGGGAGGAATTACGCTCCGCTCGCTCACCAAATTCTTCGCAATTCCCGGCTTGCGGTTGGGTTATGCCCTGGGCGAGGCGAAGCTCGTGAGCCGGATCGCGTCCCATCGTGAACCTTGGAGCGTGAACAGTCTCGCCCAGGCGGCAGGCCTCGCGGCGCTGGGGGATGGAGAATACCGGTCGAACACCCTTGCGCTGGTGGCGGAGCAACGGGCTGCTCTGGAGCAGGGGCTTGCACACGTACCTGGGCTCAATCCCTTTCATTCCGCGGCAAACTTCATCCTTGTTGAGATAACCGGCGGCACATCTGCTGCGGAACTGCGAGACCGGCTCCTGGCGTCCCGGATACTGATACGGGATTGCGGCAATTTCAAAGGCCTCAACGGCAGGTTCTTCAGAATCGCTGTAAGGACGGCGGAAGAGAATTCGCGGCTTCTCGCCGCACTTCGCGAAACCCTCCCGCCCCCTGCATAAATCCTGACAAGGAGCGGGGCTTCTCCGAGACGGCCGCTCCTTCCCCCTTTTCCGCTACTTTCGCGGCAGTTCCTCCTCAAGCCAGTTGCCTATCTCCCCTTCCCGCCCGGGCCACTCCGCTCCGAGCCGTTCCTGCAGGAACGCGGAATAAAGGCTGTCGAACAGCTGCAGTCCCCGCTCCAGCAGGTACATCCTCTCGAAGAAGACGGCTTCCCGCTCGCTCACGGCATCCACATCGTCACCCTTTTCGATTTTCACCGCAGGAGCCCGGAATGAGGCGAAATGGAACGGCTCTCCCTTCAGGGTCAGGCGCCACGCGTGCTCGTCCTGCTCAAGGTAGATGGTTGCCTCGCTGATCCTTTTTCCGCCCGCCAGCGCGGTGCGTACCTCGGTGAAATGATCCTGGGGGCCCGCCACGGTCACCTTCTGCATCCCCTCTTCCCCCCCGCCGACAAGCACGAGCCTGTCGTTGATGTAGGCCGTGAAGCCGGTTCCGGCATCACCGGGGCCGGGGCGGTTAACCATGCAGGAGGGGGTCCCGTTCATCGACCGGTACATGAGCCAGAGGAGAAAGTCGTTGCCTATCCACTGATTGCTCTTTATCAGGTCGAGCACTGCGTCGGTGGTGGCCTGATTCGCTTTTTGAAGGGCCGGGAGCAGCTCATCCCCGATCACGTCGGCGGCTCGCGAGTAGGGATGTACCGCCACGAGCCGGACGCCGTCGAAGGTCTTCTTGAACAGGTTTTCGAAGATCTCGACAGGTTTCGCGCCGAGGGCCGTGAAGGTTACGATGTTGCTCCGGGTGTCCCAGACCGCGTCGAATGTGGAGGGGACAGGGAGGGTCCGGACGAGCAGGGAGAGCCGAACCTTTTCCAGGAGTTCTTCCCGCCTCTGTTTCGGCACTCGCCTGAGCCCCGGGTTTGCCGCCAGGAACTGGTCATGCTCTTCCCTTACGTACGCCTTGAGGAGGGGGGCCGGAATACGGCGCTGGTCGCGGCGCAGGGTGAAGACGAGGTAGTGGTCCCTCCAGAAGGCGGCAGGGGAGGAAAACGAACTGTCGCTGTGGTCGTCCACCTGGACCCATCCGGTGGAGACCTCCTCGGCGGAATCCTCGATGGACCGGAAGCCGTTGCGTGAGAGACGTTCCGAAACCCATTCAAACAGCTCCTGATGGCCCGGTATTTCTCCGATAGCCCGGAACTGGCAGATGCTGACGGTGTTGGAGAGAATGCCCATATGCTGGTGCTCCTTTGCTTCTGAAAATGAGGCATAACTGGATACACCTTTTACCGGGGAGGGGCAAGGAAAAACTGGATGTCCCGCTGACCGTAGAAAGTTCCGGACCAAGCGTCGGAACGTGTCACTGCCAGAGGACGATCAGCGCCGCTCCCGCCACCATGAGGGCGGCTCCGGCCAATCTTTCCCGCAGTCCTTTTTCTCCGAACAGCATGTGGCCGAAGAGGACGCCGAACAGCAGACTGCAGCGCTTGACGGAGATCATGTAGGCAACGTTAGTCATGTTTATCGCCGCCATGTGGGTAGCGACCATGACTCCGTTGAGGATGCCGGGGAGGGTAACCGCTCGGATCAGGCTTGTTACCTCAGGCCACCGGAGCTCCTTTCTGCCCATCGCAAGAGCGACCGGCGCTGTCACGGCGACGAAGGCCGCATAATAGGCGGCGGCGAAGAAGAGGGGTGAAGAGGCGACCACGGCTTCCTTCCCAAGGGTGGAGGTAAAGCTGTAGATGAAGGAGACCACCAGCATGGCAAGTGCGCCTCGCTCTTTGCCGATCGCCCGCAGCGGAGCGAGCCACCCCCCCCTGCTTTCCCCCAGGTTGAGAACGTAACTTCCGGCGGCGATAAGGATGATTCCCGCAGCCCCCCCGGCCCCGATGCTTTCTCCCAGAAGCAGAAAGGGGATTACCAGCAGGAAGACGGGGGTGAAGGAGAGAAAGGGGAGGGTAAGGCTCAGTGGAGAGAGTTTGAGAGCCTTCATGTAGAGAAACGTCGCACCGATTTCGAGAAAGAGCGACGTGAGGAACGCCCGGTAAAAGCCGGGGGCGGGTGAGGGGGACGATTCCAGCGGAAGCACCGCCAGAAGGAACGGAAGGCTGAGGGCAACCCGCAGCCACATGACCAGGTACTCGTTGTGGCGGGAAAGGGCCTTTTTGGTGAGGGCGTCGCTGGCGGCAAGGGTTACGGCGCTCACCAGTGTGAGCGGAAGCCACAGATCAATCATCGGACAAGGGACGTGACGCGGGGTAACCGATGGCCCGGAGCTGACGCCTGGGCAGGCGGATCACAGCACGTAGCCCGCAGCGAGGCGGCAATAGGCCTCCACTTGCCGGTGTTCCCATTCCTCGTCGCGCCCCAGCTCCTTCGCCATGAGGCTTGCCACCAACGGAGCTGCTTCCATGCTGGCCCGTGCATCGAGGTAGAGTGCCCGGGTCCTACGGGCCAGAATGTCCTCAACTGACCGGGCCCACTCGGTGCGGACCCCCCAGATCACCTCGCACGCCCGGTAGGGAAGCCTCGGATGGAGCGATTCCCCCCACGCCGGGTTTTCCGCAGCAAGCCTGGCGAGTCCTTCGGCATCGGCGCCGTAGTCGCACCAGAGACCGCCTCCGGAGGAGGTTTCCTGCCAGCCGTGGATGCGCAGGTGGCGTGTCATGGAGCGGCAATCTTCGAGACCGGCGACGGCTGCTGCTGCGTCAACGGCATCTTCCCCCATCTTGCGGTAGGTGGTCCACTTGCCGCCTGTGATGGTGACAAGTCCCGAGTCGGTGATGCAGAGAGTGTGGTCGCGGGAAAGGGAGGCTGTCTCCATCTCCCCTTCTTGCCGCACGAGGGGCCGTAGCCCCGCGAAGACGCAGAGAACGTCGGATGCGGTGGGATGTTTGGTGAGATAGCGGGCAGCATGCTTGAGGAGAAAATCCACCTCTTCCGGGAGGGGACGCGGCTCTTCGCAGATCTCCTCCACCCGGGTGTCGGTGGTCCCGATCAGTACGCGGTCGTGCCAGGGTACGGCAAAGAGGACCCTTCCGTCCTCCGTATGCGGGACCATTATGGCGCTGTCGCCGGGGAGAAAGGAGCGGTCCAGCACCAGATGCACCCCCTGGCTTGCGGTGACGAGGTTTTCGGCGGAAGGATCGTCGAGGCGGCGGATGGTGTCGGTGAAGACGCCGGTGGCGTTGACGACTACTCGGCCCCGGATCTCGTAGTCGCGTCCCGTTTCCCGGTCCCGAGCGGTGACTCCTTCCACCAGCCCGTTGTTCTTGAGTAGCCCCGTGACCTCCATGTAGTTGAGAGGAACCCCCCCCAGGTCCGCCAGGGTCTGGGCGAGGTTTACGGCGAGACGTACGTCGTCGAACTGGCCGTCATGGTATATGACCCCTCCCCGCAGGCCGGAAGGCTCTACGGTCGGGAGAAGGCGGATCGTCTCCTCTCTGGTGAGACGCATGGATGGCCCGAGGCCAAGCTTTCCGGCGAGCATGTCGTAGAGCTTGAGCCCGATTCCGTAAAAAGGGCCTTCCCACCAATCATAGAGCGGTACCACGAAAGACAGGTTTCGCACCAGGTGCGGAGCGTTGCGGAACAGAAGCCCCCGTTCCCGCAGGGCTTCAAGCACCAGGGCGATGTTCCCCTGCCGCAGATATCGTACCCCTCCGTGGATGAGCTTGGTGCTGCGGCCTGAGGTACCCTTTGCGAAGTCAGCCTGTTCCAGGAGAAGCGTCCGGTATTCCCGCCCGGCCGATTCGACCGCGGTACCGAGTCCCGTGGCTCCTCCTCCTATGACGATCACATCCCACGTTTCTGCCGGTTCTTCCAGGTAGTGGAGGAAGTCTTCCCGCGTCATACATCCTCGTTCGGAGGTCATTGAAAAACACCCATCTCGCCGCACTCCTCTAAAGCCGCCATGTACGGCATAGCCTTGCTATCCTCCGTATGGCTTGCTTCGGCGTGCGACGATCTGTCTGTTTTGAACAACCCCAGTTTTCAGTAATCTGCTACTGGATCTGACGGAAACAGCTTTTCATAAACCAAATTGCCGCGTATTGCAATGGTAAATCCTCGTTGCATCTACGTTTCCCACCCCTTTGCCCTCTGTAGCGCCCGATCCCAGCGGTTCCGCAGCAAGGCCGACTGCTCCTGCTCCATTGCCGGGGTAAACCGCCGGTCTGCCACCCATGATGCGGCAACCTCAGACTCATTTTCCCAAACACCGGTTGCCAGACCGGCCAGGCGAGCGGCCCCCAGAGCGGTTATCTCCGCCGTCGCCGGACGTACGGTGGGAACTCCGAGGAGATCGGCCTGAAATTGCATGAGCAGCCGGTTTTCGGTTGCTCCTCCATCCACGCGAAGCTCCGCCAGGCGGATACCCGAGTCCTTCTCCATGGCTTCGAGAATGTCGGCTGTCTGGAATGCTATGCTTTCCAGGGCGGCCCTGGCAATATGTGCAGCCGTGCTCCCACGGGTAAGTCCGACAATGGTGCCCCGCGCATAGGGATCCCAGTGAGGCGCGCCGAGCCCGGAGAATGCGGGGACGACCACTACCCCGCCGCTGTCGGGAACCGAGGCGGCGAGCGCTTCGACCTCTGACGAGGCCTTGATGATGCCCAGACCGTCTCTGAGCCACTGCACCACTGCCCCTGCAATGAAAACGCTCCCTTCCAGGGCGTAGGAGGTCCGGCCGCCGATCCGCCAGGCGACGGTCGTCAGGAGGTTGCTTCTCGACCGCACCGGCGTCTCCCCCGTATTCATGAGCATGAAGCAGCCTGTGCCGTAGGTATTCTTAACCATTCCGGGTGCTGTGCAGGCCTGGCCGAAGAGCGCCGCCTGCTGGTCCCCTGCGATACCCGCAATTGGAATTTTACCTGCCAGAAGGCGGCCGGCCGTTTCACCGTAGATTTCGCTGGACGAGCGAATTTCGGGAAGCATCTCCCGCGGTATTCTGAAGATTTCGAGAAGCCCGTCGTCCCATTCCCCGCGGTGAATGTCGCACAGAAGCGTCCGGGAGGCGTTGGTGACGTCGGTGGCATGGAGGGCTCCTCCGGTGAGGTTCCAGAGGAGCCAGGAATCGATAGTCCCGAAGGCCAGTTCTCCCTTTTCCCCCCGCCTGCGCAGCTCCGGGTCCCGGTCGAGAAGCCAGGCGAGCTTCGTTCCGGAGAAGTACGGGTCGAGTATCAGTCCCGTCTTCTCCCGGAAGAGAGGCTCCAGTCCCTCCGCTCTGAGCTTCCCGCACATCTCGGCGGTCCTCCGGTCCTGCCAGACTATCGCGTTATGGAGGGGGCGGCCGCTACTTCGCTCCCATACGAGGGTCGTTTCCCGCTGATTGGTGATGCCTATGGCCGCTATGTCCGTAGCGGTGAGGCCAGCGCTCGTGATGGCCTCCATGGCCACTCCCGCCTGCGTGGACCATATCTCGTTCCCGTCATGCTCCACCCATCCGGGCTGAGGAAAAATCTGGCGGAATTCCTTCTGCGCCAGTGATTTTATGCTGCCGGTCTCATCGAAAACGATGGCGCGGGAGCTAGTGGTTCCCTGATCGAGGGCGAGAATGAAGGGCATGGATCGTTCCTCCTGAAATGGCGGCTGAGGTACCGGCGGCCGGGACAGAGGGAGTATAGCGGATGTCGTTCCGGGGAGCAAAAGAAGATCTTCATAATAGAGGGCCAAGGTTCCGGATTCCCTGGGGCTGCCCGTCTGGAATTAGTCACGGTTGCCGCTATACTTATCTTCATAAAGGAGGATGTCATGAACGGATCGCAAACACTTGAAGTTTTCTCCGATTACGTCTGCCCCTTCTGCTGGCTGGCCGAGCCGGCCCTCGAAGAGCTCCAGCGCGCCGAACCGCAGTTGCGCATAGAATGGCGCGCCTTCGAACTTCGGCCGCACACGGTGCCCACCCTGGACCCCAACGATTCCTATCTGGTCCGGATCTGGGAGGAAATGGTCTATCCGATGGCCGAGAAGCTCGGCGTCACCATGCACCTTCCCCCTGTGCAGCCCCGGTCCCGGGTGGCCCATCAGGCGGCCCTCCATGCCAAGGCAGTCGGACGTTTTCCCGAGTATCACCGGGAGATCTTCCGGGCATTTTTCGAGCGCGGAGAAGACATCGGGCAGCCGGATGTTCTGGTAGCCCTTGCCGAGAAACTGGGCATGGACGGGCAGCGCCTCCGTCAGGTGCTCGTTTCGGGGGAGATGACCGACGGCGTGATGGCAGACCACTGGCTCGCCGAGCGCAACGGGATCAACGTCGTCCCAGCCTTCCTGGTGGATCGGAAGCGGCTTGCGACGGGTCTGCAGCCGACCGGCGCATTGATCGACCTGGTCAAGGGGTAACAGGCCTGCGCAGAGGGGGTGGTATACCATTCAAACCATGAACGAGCTCTTGCCACATGCATCAGACCGGCTCTCGGTCCGCCGGCCCGGGAAGCGGTTGCCTCTCGCTACCCAGAGCTGGGAAAACGTCCTCTTCCTGCACTGGAAAGTTCCGCCGCGGGAACTGGCCAAGCTTCTGCCGGGCCCCCTTGCGCTCGACCTCCATGAGGGTGAGGCGTGGGTCGGACTCGTCCTTCTGACGGTGCTGAACGTTTCTCCGGTCCTGGGCGTTCCGCTTCCCTGGTTGAGCGATTTTCATCAGGCAAACCTGCGGACGTACGTTCATCTTGACGGCGTGCCCGGCATCTGGTTTTTCTCCACCGATTCCGACAGCGCACTGGCAGTTTCCGGCCTGAGGAAGTTCTTTCATCTTCCCTACTACAAGGCAACCTGCCACCAGTCCCGCGACGGCCGCCGCCTCCGCTTCGAATCGCATCGCCGCGACCCGTCCGGGGCGGATGTCTCAGTGGTGTGGCACCCCACCGACCACATCGGGCAGCCGATTGCGGGAACCACCGAATTTTTCCTTCTCGAACGTTACTACCACTACGCCGCGGATGGGGGAAAGCTTTACCGGGGAAAGATATTTCACCACCCGTGGGACGTGCATCGCGCTCACATCACCAGGTTCCAGTCAACCATCGTGCAGGCGCAGAGCCTTCCGGCGCCGGCGGGCATGCCTATGGCGCATTATGCTTCACGGATGGAAAATGTACGGGTGTGGCCCATGGAGGAGGTCTAGTCCTGTTCGCGACGCCATATTCGCGCCCTTCCGCCGCCGGCTCCTCCTCCTGCTCCTCGACGTAGCGCTGTTTATGCCCCAGAGGGTACTACGCCTGCGGACCATCGTTCGTCACCGACGATGAAATCACCGCGAATCTTGCGCACCGCTAATACAGACGCGAAGCACGTGGCCCCCGCCTTAGCAGCCAGAATGGAGCGCGTTCGTTTCCCCCAAGTGCTCCTTGACCCTTCTTGCATCCGTGTGATATGGTGCGTCGCCGGATTTTACGGCCGTTTTTAGCGTGTTGAAAAACCCAGGTTGTTCAAAAATAGCCAGATCGTCGCACCCGCAGAAAGCCCCACGGAGGCGTAGTAGCGCTACGCCGCACAAGGGAGCTTTCGAGGACGGCGGCGAGATGACTGTTTTTCAACAACCTTCTAGTGCGAGCGCACGGGCGGCGGAGCCGCCGGATGCAGGAAGGAACAGGGTAACATGAACTATGAGAAGACGCCGCTTACGCGCGGCTATGCCAACAGGATACTTGCCATCGACGTCGGCAGCGGCGAAATGAGAGCGGAAATGCTGGACCCCCAGGTGCGGGACTACTTCATCGGCGGCCGCGGCCTTGGCCTCTACCTCCTCCATCGGGCGATCACCCCTGAGACTTCCCCCCGCGACTCGGGTAACCCCCTCATTCTCGCCAACGGCCCCCTTGGCGGAATCCCGCAATTTCCCGGGACTGCAAAAGCGATGGCCGTTTCCCTCTCCCCCCTCACCGGCATCCCCGGCGTCTCCAATTTCGGCGGGTACTTCGGCGCCTTCCTGAAATATGCCGGTTTCGACGCCCTCCAGGTCACGGGAAAAGCCGACAGGGACGTGATGATCGTCATCGACGGACTGAAGGGTAACGTGTACATCACCGACGCTCCTGCCGATGACGAGGCCTTCGACCTCGAGCGGGATATCGCGGGCAGGTTCGTCTCCGAAGGGTGCGACAAACGCCATATTGCCTTCATGACCACCGGCGTTGGGGCCGCCAACACCACATACGGCTGTATCAACAGCCACTACTTCGATGTGACGAAGCCGGTAAACGGCGGGAAGGGGCTCTTCCGCACGAAGCAGGCGGGGAGGACCGGCATCGGCAGCGTCATGCGGGACAAGCGGATCGGCGCCATCGTCGTCCTCGCTGACTACCCCCACGGCGACAATCCCTACGGCGCGGCCGACTGGGAAAAGGTGAAGGGCTCGGGAGCGCGGCTCCACAAGGTGGTTAAGGAGGTTGACCCCCAGTCCCTCAAGATGTACCGGAAGGGGAGCGCCGGGCTCATCACCTTCATGAGCAAGGAGGAGTATCAGTCGCTTCCCGTCAACAACTACCAGGGGGGCTCCGACCCGCGTGCCGTGCAGATCTGCGGCAAGTACTACGCCGAGCACCTATTCGAGCACCGGGGAATGGACGGCTGCTTTCCCGGCTGCAACCTCCAGTGCACCAAGGGGGGGTGGGTGACCCTCGTTTCCGGAGCCCACAAGGGGCAGAAGGTATGGGTGGACGGCCCGGAGTACGAGACCGCCGCCGGCTTCGGCTCCAACCTCGGCATCTGGAGCGCCGAGTTCGTGATGGAAGCAAACTGGCACTGCGACAACTATGGCATCGACACCATCTCCACCTGCGTGATCATGTCTTTCCTCATGGAGTGCTTTCAGCGGGGCTACCTGGTGAAGGAGGATGCGGAGGGGCTTGAGCTAGTGTGGGGGGACGAGGAGGCGGCGCTGACCTTCCTCCACCAGCTTGCCCACGGTGAGACCGAGCTTGCCAGGATAGCGGGGGGCGGAATGCAGCCGCTGGTCGGCTGGATCGCCGGGCGCTGCCGGTTGCGTACCGGTAGCGACGTGACCCCCGAGCTGGAAATCTTTGCCATGCAGACGAAAGGGCTTCCCTTCTCCCTCTACCGGACCCATCGTTCCCTCTCGATGCAGGGCTCTTACGCCGCAGCCAGCGACATCGGCGCTCACCATGCCGCTGCGTGGCTCATCAAGGCAGACCTGCTCGGCGCCTTCCCCTCTTTCCAGGAGAAGGCCCGCGCCCTCATGACCTATCCCCGCGTGCGACTCGGCAACGACAACCTGGGGCTCTGCAAGCTTCCGTGGGTCGATGTCTTCAACCCCGACTCGGCCACCCGCACCGGCACCGACATACATATCAATCCAGCCTCCCAGGAGATCTATGCCGACTTCTACAACGGAATGCTCGGCACCGACCTCACGTGGGAGGAGATCTTCGCCCGCACCGACCGGGACATCAACCTCCAGCGGGTGATGAACGTCATGCGCTACGGTTCCGCGACACGAAGCCACGACTGGATTCCCGACCGGGCCATCGGCCCGACGGAGGATTCCCTCTATGAAACGGAGCGGGGGTACAACGACACCGAGCTGGCAGAAGCCCTCGGCAGGGATGTCTCGGGAATGCTTACTTCCGAAAAGCGTCGCCTCCTGATGGAGCACCGGAAGAATGAGCTCCGCAAGCTCATCCAGGTCTACTATGAGGAACGCGGGTGGAATGAGGAGGGGATTCCGCGCATCGAGACCCTGCAGGAACTCGGTTTGTGGGATTTTCTGACGGAGGAGACGAAGGGGAGGCTGATGGAGCTGCTGCGTGCGGGTTCCAAGGCTTCCTGTGGGGCGGGGTGTTGTTCTACAGCGTGCTGATCTCCTTGTGATTTAAACGTTGCTGGCAGAGGCAAAAGAGATTTCTCTTTTGCCTTTGTTTTTTGGTTTTACAGCTTCAGATCCTTCGACAGAACCGGGGCTTTGCCCCGTACCCCACGTACTTTCTTTGGCTAGGCTCCAAAGAAAGTACGCAAAGAAAGATCCGCCCCGGAACATTCCGTCCCTTCGGGATGCCCTCCCTCGTCAGCCGGGCGGGGGATTCTGCAAAGTCGCTACGCTCCTGGGCAGCCTCCCCCTTCCCGCCCGGCTTCCTCACTCGGCGGAATGTAATGGGGAGGCCGCGGAACGCGGCCTAAAGGCTGCTTTAGTTTTTGAATCAGTTTTCCCCTTCGGCATGGCCGAGTGAGAACATCGGCGGCGGGTTTTCGACGATCTCCTGAGCGAAGCGAATCTGATCGTCGCGGCCGTCGGTGCTCGCAGCGAGGGAACCGCGTAAGCGGCCAGGTCGCAGGGTGCCCTTTTCTTTGCTTCATTTCTTTTGGGCAAGCAAAAGAAATGAAGTGGGGGCCGGGGGGCGACGCCCCCTTCTTGACTAATGAATCTCTGCATACCGGCAAAGTAAGAACGTATTCCTCCCCTCCCTCATACCTCGCACTGCGGAAAGCGCTGCACCGACCTC
This sequence comes from Geobacter sp. DSM 9736, assembly GCF_900187405.1. Taxonomy (NCBI): domain Bacteria; kingdom Pseudomonadati; phylum Thermodesulfobacteriota; class Desulfuromonadia; order Geobacterales; family Geobacteraceae; genus Geobacter; species Geobacter sp. DSM 9736. Next base: position 2,615,810 of record NZ_LT896716.1, on the reverse strand, counting down.
ACCGGATCTAACACCACCACATCAGGATTCGCATGCTTTCGTTTGAACCGTGAAGTTTCTCCACACACCTCTCCTCCTGCCATCACCCAGGCTGAAGCTTTCGGCAGAGGCAGCGGTTGTTCTTCGATTTCCCACGCAGTCAGTTCGAGCACGTTCTTCCGGCTATTGTGGTTCATGCGGGAACCTCCATGAATGGTATGTCGTTCAACTTCACTGACGGTTTAGTGTAGCAGGAAGAGGGGATGGAAACTCGGCGCGTGTTGCTGGATAGTATGCAAATAATGCTGCGTTACGTATGAAGGGTTCTGTCACTGGTCCCGGCGCGGTACCCGTAGCCTGCCGTCCGGGCACGGTACGCTCCGGGGGTGCACTTGACGGAGCGCTTGAACTGCCTGATGAAGTGGCTCAAGTCATTATAACCCACCTCCATGCAGATGAGTGAAACCGGTTTTCCCCGGCGAAGCAGTTCCTTCGCACGCTCGATTCGCAGGCGGGAGACGAGCGTCATTGGGGTAACCCCGATGCTTTTCTTGAAGACCCGGCAGAAATGGTACCTGCTCATTCCGGCCGCATCCGCCAGCATGTCGATGTTTAGTGGTTCTGCCAGCTTCTTCTCCATGAGCTGTATTGCCCGCAGCAGGCTCGGGGGTATGTCCGGCTGCATGTCCGGGTTTTGATGTGCAGCTCCATATCCTGCGGCGGTGGGCTCGCGCCTCTCCCGGCTTGAGCGCTTGATGCGCAGCAGCTCTTCGACAGTCTCCTTCAGCCGGAAAAGCCCCACCGGCTTCTCTAAAAAATGACGCGCTCCCAGTCGATACGCCGCGACTGCGGTTTCATCTCCTCCTCCTTCAGCAGGTTCCGCTATCAGGATTACGGGCACGTCGGTTCGTTCGCGTTTGCTCTGTGTGAGCAGGTCCAGGCCCTTGGCCGTGTTGTCGCCGCAGTCGATCAGCATCAGGTCCGGGTCGGGGAGGTGCAGGAAAGAGAAGGGACGGGAGAGCGGGTGAAACTCCACCCGTTCCTCCCAGAGGGGAAGTGCGCGGTAGAAGCTTTCTTCATCTTCATCGGCGATGACAATCAGCGGTTTCTGCGCCATATGCCCTCCAATGAAACCTTGGGCAATTCTAACACAGGTTCCGTGCTTGAGAAGCGGCCGGCGTCACTTTAATAGCCGTGCTTGAGTGGATCGTTCTTGACATCGAGCGTTTTAACGCTATTTTAAAGAGAAATCATTTTCATTTGTGGGATGCCATGAAAACCTTGCACAATCGCGCGCTCAAGGACCTTCGCCTGAAGAGCACGCCCAAACGGCTCGCCATCCTCGACCTGCTGGCACAGGAGACAGTCTACGTCAGTCCCGAAGATATCTGGCACAAGCTCAAAGGGGAGTTCAGCCGGATCGGTCTGCCTACGGTGTACCGTAATCTGGAGGAACTGGCAGGCGGGGGAGTGATAAGCAAAGTTATCCACCCGAACCGCCAGCTCTACTATTACTTCTGCCCCCGGCAGGAGCACCACCACCACTTTATCTGCCTTTCGTGCCGAAGGGTGGAGGACGTGGACTTCTGCGGCATGGATGAGATAGAGCGGCAGGTGAGCGAGGAGATTGGGGGACGTGTGCTTTCCCATATCGTGCAGGTGAACGGCCTGTGCCGGGATTGCGCCGTGGACGCGGCCGCTGCACGAAGCGGGGAGGGTATATGAGGCGAGGGGGACTGAACGCGCTATATCTTATGCTGGTGGTTGCGATAGCTCTTCTTTCCGCGTGCAGCAGGGGTGAGGAGAAGGCACGGGGGGGGGAGCTCCAGGTGGTGGCAACCCTGTTCCCCATCTATGATTTCGCCCGCCAGGTGGGGGGGGATAAGGTCGAGGTGCGGCTCCTGCTTCCGCCGGGAATGGAAGCTCACAGCTTCGAGCCCCGGCCGGAGGACATCCTCCGGATGAATCGGGCGGACCTCTTTCTGTACACAAACAAATACATGGAGCCTTGGGGCGCCAAGCTCCTCGCCGGCATCTCCAACAAACGGCTCCTGGTGGTCGAGGCGGGGGCGGGGGCGAGCCTTCTGCCGGCGGGGGACGCGGAGCCCGGGGAAGGGCACGCGGGGCACGGCCACGGTGAGGGGATGGACCCGCACATCTGGCTCGATGTGGACAACGCCCGCAAGATGGTGGACAACATAGCTGACGGCTTTGCCCGCCAGGACCCGGCGAACAGGGAGGTCTATCTCCGTAACGCCGCCGCCTACAAGGCAAAGCTTGCGGCGCTCGACGAGAGATTCCGTTCCCGGCTCTCGAACTGCAGCACCCGAATGTTCATGCATGGCGGACACTTTGCGTTTGGCTACCTGGCAAAACGGTACGGCCTCACCTATTTCTCCGCCTACGCCATTTCCGCCAATGCCGAACCTTCACCGAAGAAGGTGATGGAACTGGTGAACCGGATCAGGGAGCACAACCTGCGCGCGATATTCTACGAGGAGCTCATATCTCCCGCCATGGCGGAGACAATCTCGCGGGAGACAGGGGCGGAGCTGGTGAAGGTCCACGGCATCCACAACGTGAGCAGGGACGAGATGGACCGTGGGGTCACCTATCTCTCCCTTATGGAGCAGAACCTGGAGAGCCTGGCGAAGGGGCTGCAATGCAGGTAGATCTGCTGGCAGTGAAAAACCTTTCCTTCAGCTACAACACGCTTCAGGTGCTGAGGGATGTCTCCTTCAGCGTACGTGCGGGGGATTACCTCGGCATCGTCGGCCCCAACGGCTCCGGAAAGAGCACCCTCGTGCGGACCCTCCTCGGGCTCTCGTCGCTTCAGCAGGGGAGCGTCGAGCTTTTCGGCACAGAGCTTTCCGAGTTCCGTGAATGGCGACGGGTAGGCTACCTTCCCCAGCGCCTTCATTCCATGAACCAGAACTTTCCGGCGACGGTGGAGGAGATCGTGAGCCTCGGCCTTCTCGCCTCCAAACGGTTTCCGAAACGCAGAGCGCGGGAAGACGTCGCCGCCATCGACCGTACCCTGGCCCACATGGGTATAGGCCATATCAAGAGGAGGCTCTTCGGGGATCTCTCCGGGGGGCAGCAGCAACGGGTGCTCCTGGGGCGAGCGCTTGTGAGCGAGCCGGACCTCCTCATCCTCGACGAGCCGACAACTGCTCTTGACCCCGAGACCAGGGAGAATTTCTTCCAGCTCCTCAAGCACATAAACCGGGACCACAACACCACCGTGGTGCTGGTCACCCACGATACCTGGAGCATCGGCAGTTACGCCAACAGGTTCCTCTACATCGACAAGCGGGTGATCTTCGACGGCTCCTTCGACGAGTTCTGCCGGTCCGAAGAGATGACGGCGTTTTTTGGGGAGTATGCGCAGCATATGATCTGCCACCGGCATTAAGGCTAGCGGTTGTTTCAGGGGCGGCGCCACATTCGCGCCCTTCCGCCGCCGGCTCCTCCTCAGGCTCCTCGACGTAGCGCTGCTACGCCTGCGGGCCGTCGGTCGTCGCCGACGACGGAATCATCGCGAATCTGGCGCCGCAGGCGACGTTTGCGCCCTTCTGCTGCCGGCTCCTCCTCAGGCTCCTCGACGTAGCGCTGCTACGCCTGCGGGCCGTCGGTCGTCGCCGACGACGGAATTATCGCGAATCTGGCGCCGCAGGCGACGTTTGCGCCCTTCCGCTGCCGGCTCCTCCTCAGGCTCCTCGACGTAGCGCTGCTACGCCTGCGGGCCATCGGTCGTCGCCGGCGACGGAATCATCGCGAATCTGACCCGCCAAACACTCTTGCGTGCAGCGGGGCCTGGTTGATTATCCGCGGGGCTTTCTGCGGGTGCGACGATCTGGCTGTTTTTGAACAACCTCATTTTTGGCTGCTTTTCAAAAAGCTGCTACGAGCAGAGGCGCAGAAAGTTTTGTCATGGATATAAACGAAATACTCAGCTACGGGTTCATGCAGCGCGCTCTTGTTACGGGGGTGCTGATCGCTGTTCTCTGCGCGATTCTCGGGGTCTTCCTCGTTCTTCGCCGGTTCTCGCTGATCGGGGACGGCCTCGCCCATGTCACCTTCGGCAGTGTGGCGCTGGCGCTCCTGCTGCGCATATCCCCGGGGTATGTTACGGTGGCCGCCATTCCCCTCGTGCTCCTCTCCTCCCTCGGAATCCTCAAACTCAGCGAAAAGGCCCGCGTCTTCGGCGACGCCGCCATCGGCATCGTCTCCTCCCTCGGCATCGCCCTGGGCGTGCTCCTGGCGAGCGTGGCAGGCGGATTCAACGTCGATCTCTTCAGCTACCTGTTCGGCAACATCCTCTCCATCAGCGAAACCGAGATGGTGATCGCCGCAGTACTTTTCACCGTCGTCATCGTTACCGTCGCCCTCTTCTTCAACGACCTCTTCGCCATCACCTTCGACGAGGAGCTGGCCCGAAGCAGCGGCATAAGGGCCGACAGAATCAATGCCGTTCTGGTCCTGATGACGGCCCTTACCGTCGTGCTGGCCATGAAGGTTGTGGGGATCATGCTGATCTCCGCCCTCCTCATACTTCCTGCTGTCACCGCGCTTCAGGTCGCACGCGGCTTCACCACTACCATCCTCACTGCCGCCGCTGCTGCGGTCTGCTCAGTCGTCCTCGGCATTTTCGCATCCTTTGCGTTGAACCTCCCCTCCGGCGGCACCATCGTGATGGTCAGCCTGCTCCTGTTCGCACTGGCCTTCATCATCAAGAAATTCCGCAGGACGTAGGGAGGCGCTCTTGGCAGATGTCATTGCATCCGGCGTTTCCTTGCCGCCATGAGGGCTTGCCCGGCCGGGGCTTCACTGGAAATTTGTCGAGGGCTTGTTACTCTCTCTGTATCCGAATAGCTGTATCCATTCCGGGATGTTTCCCGCTCCCCGATCCTTTCAAATGGTGGCGCGTATGAGTGACGATAGCAGGCGAGAAGAGGAGCTGCTTGCGGAACTGGATGAGCTCCGTAGCCGGCTGGAGGCGGCGGAGGCACGCTTGCAGGTCTCCAGGCGCGAGGGTGCTGCGGAAATTTCGCAATCTGCTGCCGCTGAGGAGCTTGCGCGGTCCATTCTGGACCAGGCGGGGGAAGCGATCATCGTATGCGATGAACGCTTCGGCATCGTCCGGGCCAGCAGGATGGCTCAGCAGCTATCTGCCGGAGCTGTTTACGGCAGGTCCTTCGAAGAAAGCTTTCCGCTGCTGGAGACCGCCACCGGAGAGAAGCTGTCGCTACAATCGTGCCATGAGTCGAGCCGGAAGAATGTGGAGGTGCAACTGCCGGAGAAGGAGGGTAAGGTCCGCCACTTCCTCCTCAATGTGGCCCCTTTGACGGCGTCGCATGGCGGCACACTCGGCTGCATCGTGACGTTGACCGACATCAGCAACCAGAAAGAGGCGGAAGAGGCGCTACGCAAAAGCGAGCAGCGTTTCCGGTCCCTTTTCGAGAATTCGTTGGACGGCGTACTGCTTACAGTTGACGATGGATCCATCCTCGCCGCCAATCCGGCGGCATGCGCCATGTTCGGGATGTCCGTAGAGGAGCTGTGCCGTGCCGGTGGACGGGGTATCATCGACGAGAACGACCCCTCCGTCGTCGCTGCGCTGGAGGAGAGATCCCGCACCGGGAAGCTCAGGACCGAGTTCACCGTCAGGCGGAAGGACGGCACCCGGTTTCCGGTCGATGCCATGTCGGTGGTGGTAGGGGGAGAGATGCCTTTTTCTTTCGTGATCTTCCGGGACATCACCGAACGCAGGCAGGTGGAAAACGAACTCCGGAGAGCGAAGGAAGAGCTGGAGCAGAAGGTCGCGGAACGGACGGTGGAGCTCACAGACGCCCTGGGGCATCTCGGGGACGAGATGGCCGCGCGGCTGGAGGCCATGGAAGCCCTCCAGGAAAAGGAGCGGATGCTCGTTCATCAGGGGCGTCAGGCCGCAATGGGTGAGATGATCGGCAATATCGCGCACCAGTGGCGCCAGCCGCTGAACGTCCTCGCCCTGATAATCCAGGACCTGCAGCTGCGATCGGATATGGGGCAGTTCAGTAAAGGGCATTTCGACGCCTCGGCCCGAAAAGCCCTCGATACCATCCACCACCTGTCCCGCACCATCGATGATTTCAGGAATTTCTTCAGGCCCGACAAGGAGAGGGTCCGGTTCAGGGTCGCGGAGGTGCTTGCCCGCACGCTGTCTCTGCTGGAGCAGAGCTTGGGTAACCTGAGGATCGAAGTCAAAGTCGAGGTTGCCGACGATCCGGTCAGCATCGGGTACCCAAACGAATATTCCCAGGTGCTTCTCAACATTCTCCAGAATGCACGGGATGCTCTCGAAGCCAGGAGAGGGAGCACTCAAAGGGCTGTCACTATCAAGGTCTTCAAGGAAGGCTCCAAAGCCGTCATTACCGTTTCCGATAATGCGGGGGGAATTCCGGCGGAGATCATCAGCCGGGTGTTCGACCCGTACTTCACGACGAAAGGGCCCGACAAGGGCACGGGGCTGGGGCTGTTTATGTCTAAAACCATCATTGAACGGAACATGAGCGGGAAGCTGACTGTCCGCAACATTGCGGAAGGAGCCGAGTTCCGTATCGAAACCGACGAGGCCTCGGAAGCCGCCAAGGAAGCTCCTGCCACCACTTCACCGGCGGTGGAGTCAACCGGCGAGCCGGCGTCTGAGGGCGAAAAACCCCTCCGGTTCCTGGTGGCCGAAGACGACAGAATAGCGGCCATTCTCCTGCGGCAGCTCCTGGAACTTCGCGGTATTGGGATGGACCTGGCGCAGACCGGAGCGGAGGCGGTGGAACTGTGGGAGAAGGGGGAGTACGACCTGATCATGATGGACATACAGATGCCGCGAATGGACGGCCTGACGGCGACCCGTCTGATACGGGAGAAAGAGCTGCAGACCGGTGAGCATATCCCGATTATTGCCATGACCGCGGGCGGATTCCCCGAGGATGAGGAAAAAGCCCTCGCAGCCGGCATGGACGCGTATTTCGTGAAACCCCTGGACCTGGACAAGGACATGGAAATGATCCGGAAGCTGCTGAACAGCTCCGATTAGCACACGATCACTCGCCGCTACTGCATCCGACGACTCTTTAGTTCTCCCGTACATCCCTCACTTCTGCCTATCCCCGTCGCGCCTCTTCCTCCAGTTTCTTTTAATGTTCTTACGTGCTATAAGACCCCATTCGTAATGAGATGCCTGTGCACGCAGAGGGCGTATGTATGAACCCTTTCCGGCATCCTGTGTACGCGCTGTAAGGAGGATGAATGACTACACCTCTTCACATAACGAGCGGGGACATCGCGGGAGGAAGCCTCTCAAAAAGCGGCCTGCCCGGAGAAGTGTTCATCTGGCACGACATCCTGTACGAGGGGCCGAGAAATCCGGGATGGCCGGATGACGGGACACTGTCGGCGCGGGCGCGGTTTCTCGCAGACTTCACCGCCGGGGGGCTGAGCCGGGAGCATGCGCTGGAGACGCTGAGAGCGCAGTATTCCAGGCTGCGGGAAGCAGCGGCGCATGACATCATTCTCTGGTTCGACGCGTGCCTCTTCGACCAGTCGATGCTCTGCCACATTCTGGCGTGCCTGAAGCACCTGGGGAATGCCGATGCATCCCTCATCTGCGTCGATGCCTTCCCCGGCATCGACCCGTTCCACGGCCTCGGGCAGCTCTCTCCCGACCAGTTCGCATCCCTCTATAACCGGTGCGAGCCGGTGACCTTGGACCAGTTTGAGTTCGCCCAGCGCGTTGATCGGGCCTTCGCGTTGCAGGACCAGGATGCGTTTGCCGAGTTTGCAGCCTGCGCGGATGCTCCGTTGCCGTGGGTTCCCGCTGCGGTGAGCAGGTGGATGAAGGAGCAGCCGGATTCGGCTACAGGGCTGGGCCTTCTTCAACGGCTGGCGCTGGAGGCGGTGCGCTCAGGTTGTGAGGCTCCTGCTGAGATATTTAAGTACGTTTCCGCGCATGATGAGCCGCCGCAGTACTGGGGGGACATCACGCTGTGGGGGAAGATCAATGCTCTGGCGGATCGGGGGCTGGTAAGGATTGAGGGGCCAAAGGAGCGGCTGCCGCAGTGGAAGGGCGGGGCGGAGCTGGGGTTGTTTCGGGTGAGTGAGGTGGAGTGGCAGCTTCGACGGTGTTAGGGCCGGGAGTCGGGGGCGGTAGAGGCGGACTGAGGTTTATATTAATATAAACATTTAAGGTTTATAGATATAGAAACTTGTTTATAAATGTAGAAACAAGTTTCTATATCTATAAGCCTGGCTATAACTGCTCAATTACGAGTTGTACCAACAAATCAAAATATTAAGAAGAACGGCAAGAGAGGGGGCAACTAGATGAAAGTCTGTACATTTTTGATGCTTGGGCTCTGGCTTTTGTATTCAGCATCAGTCGCGGTAGCTAAAGGCGACTACGAAAGCCTTATGATAAAAGGCGAAATTGAGGCAGCAAAAAATGAACTAAGAACATTGTACAAGGCGCACGAAATCACCTCCGATGAGCTTAATCCTATACTTGACTTCATGGCCATAGGTGTTTTGCAAAGTATGGCAAAGTTCGATACGTTATGTGAAAAATATCTGACAACAAGAGATAAAGAAATTTATGTGGAAGCAAAAAACGAATTATCTAAAATTAATAAAATCATAAAAGGTAATAAAAGAATTATTCAAAACGGCAAGAAATTCTTGTCCAAAGACTTCATTGTGGCGTTCAATGACAAAATATCCACTGCAAATCAAAAATTATCTGAGGCTACAGAGATATACAGGGCTGAGGTGCAAAGAGAAAAAGAAGAGAGACAAAAGCTTGAGATAGAAAACAAGCTTAAAAAAGAGAAGCTTGAAAGGCTTGCTGAGTTGGAGAGACTGAGACAACAAAAAGCAGAAAAGGCATACAGAGAGGCCAATGATTGGGCGGAACAGAACCCTGAATATTTAAAGCCGGAGCTAAGTTGTGAGGTTTGTCAGGCTATGGTGGACAAGAAAGAGAATGAAGAAGCAATTAAAAAGGAAAAACAATACTCGGCTAAATATGGAGTTGTCAATTTAAGTAGAATAGAAGATCTGAAGATCAACATAATACGATGCGATGACATTATCAAAGAAAAAACTTCCGAATACAAAAAGCTGACAGGCGTTAGGTTTAACTTTTCAATGTGTAAGCAATTTCATGGTAATTGCGACGAGACCCTTGAAAAGACTAAAAATAAGCTCGTCGAAAAATACTTAGCCGAACATCAGTCCGAGGCTTCCAATGCTTCAGTTGATACTGAGCCGCCAAAGTAGGGCGAAGTGAGAGTGTACAACCAAGTGCAGCAGCAGTCTCCGCTTCGCTCCGCTGCTGTGCTCACCCCCGTTAAATGGAGAAGGAATAATGAGATTCAAAGTTCTAACAATAATCTCAATGCTAGTTTGTTCGGGGTGTGCTTACCCAGTACAAAAGTCATTTATTAAACCAAACGTTGCCGCTACATCCCAGTATTCTATTGTTCAAATGACATCAAGCCTTATCGGTTACTCTCCCGCACCAAAAGACGAAGTAATTATCGAAAAAGACGCAATTAAGCTCACTTTACATGCATTTGCTGATAGGAGTAATTCAGTCAAAATCCATTTGAGTATCGATCCTTACGAAAAATCTGTTAATTGCACCTTGAATGCTATCTTCATAGAAACCCTGAACCCCGTCAATCGCCTCTCTCCAAGTAAGATAATTTGTTGGCATCACGGCCCACATTTAAATGACAATTACATGGAGGAGATTTCTGGTCATGTTGTTGTTCCTCAAGTTAAACGACCAGACCATATTGGTGTTACTGAAAATAGATACATTCTAGAGTATTCAATTGGCTCACTTCAAAACAAAAACAATCTGAATTTTGTAATACCTGAGATTGTATTGACAACGCCGGAAGAGAAAATAATTTTTGGCCCCATATCCTTCGAGGAGTCAACAGAAAAGGTTTGGTATTTTCCAGGGACAATGTAATTGAGCACTTAACACTCGGGTGCTGCTGTTTCCGCTGACGCTCCTCAGCAGACCCTAAAGCCGTTGGCAGAGAAAATTATCAGGAGCGAGGGCTATGGAGCAAAATTGGCAGGTGAGCCTGAAATAGGGTGAAATCCCCATCGGTGGTAAAAATGGGCATCTTGTGATGCGCCGCTATGGCGCAAATGAGGAAGTCGGTATTTGATCCCTGGATTCCCTTGCTGCGACAGAGGTTGAAGAACTCAGCCGCGTACTCAAAATCGCGGGTTGTTGTCAACGGCAGTCGAAAATTGACCCACTTTACCCAAAGATCGGTAATTGAAAATTGACCCACCTTCCGTTCAATCGTCGATCTGCGCAGCAGTTATTTGCTGGCCAAGAATCCCCGCCCGCCGCTTTTCTTTAAGGCGATAGCTGTCGCCTCTGATCTGGATGACATGGGCGTGGTGAAGTAGCCGGTCGAGCATCGCCGATGTCAGTGCTGTGTTGCCACCGAAAGCTTGCTCCCACTCGCCGAAGCTGAGGTTCGAGGTAAGGATGACAGAGCCTTCCTCGTACCGCTTTGCGATTACCTGGAAGAAGAGGTTCGCCTGCGTGTCGCTGAAAGGGAGGTATCCTATCTCGTCGATGATCAGTAGCCTCGGCCCTAGGACACTGCGGCGCAGCACCTCTTTGTATCGGCCCTGACGCTGTGCGCTTTCCAGTTGGAGCATCAGGTCAGCGGCAGAAATGAAGCGGACCTTTACGCCACACTGCGTTGCTCGATAACCCAAAGCGATTGCGAGATGAGTCTTTCCGGTGCCACTCGGCTCCAGCAGGATCACGTTCTCCTTGCGCTCCAGGAAAGCCATTGCTGCTAGATCGATGATGCGCTGTTTCGGTGCTCCAGAGGCAAACTCGAAGTCATAATCTTCCAAGGTCTTGATGGGGGGGGCGGGGGGGGGCGGGGGACGCTCTTATCTATTTTTCCAGCTTGACTTATTCTGCTGCCTAAGTTAATAACGCCTCATGCCCCGTGCACCTCGACTCGACATACCCCATCTCCTTCACCACGTTATAATTCGTGGTATAGAGCGTTGCGATATCTTCCGGGACGACGAAGATCGAGCGCGATTTATTGATCGGCTGGGTGCGTTGCTTAGAGAGACGTCGACTCAATGCTACGCATGGTCACTCATGCGGAACCACGTCCACCTCCTTCTCATGCCGACGAGTGAACCTCTTTCTGTCCTGATGAGGAGGTTGCTCACTGGTTACGCTGTCGTCTATAACCGCAAATACTCCCGCTCCGGCCACCTATTCCAGAACCGGTACAAATCCATCATTTGCGAAGAAGAACCTTACTTCCTCGAACTTGTTCGGTACATTCATCTCAATCCACTCCGCGCTGGCGCTGTCCCTTCTGTGGATGATCTTGCCGAGTATCCCTGGACGGGGCACGCGGTAGTGCTAGGAAATCGGAAATTCTTCCAGGACACAAAAGCGGTTTTGGATCGTTTCGACAAATCCAGCAAATGCGCACGGGACGGCTACCGCCAGTTCGTTATGGATGGTATACCTCTTGGTCGGCAGGACAAGTTCGTCGGTGGAGGATTGCGGCGCAGTCAGCCTGATTTTGAGAACGAAGATGAAATTGAACCCTTTGACACTCGAATTCTAGGTGGAGGGAGGTTCGTGGAGCACGTGCAGGAGCAGATATCAGATCATAGGCTGCGATCGATAAAGACTCCTTTGCCGGAACTGGTGCGCAGGGTAGCGACGAAAGTCGGTCTTGACGAGAGGGATTTGCGATGGCCATCGAAAACGAAGAGCTTATCCGAGGCACGGGGAGTGGTGTGTTATCTAGCGGTGCGTGAGTTAGGGTATAAGGGAATGGAGGTCGGAAGGCTCCTCCATCTTGGCCCTACCGGAGTAACTCTTGCAGTGCGTCGCGGCGAGCAGGCAATCCACCAAAAACCAGAGCTGATGAGCTGTATCAAGGCCTGATGCAAAAATAGATAAGAGCGTCCCCTTTACTCCGCGATAAGAGCGTCCCCTTTACTCTCGGAACTGAAAAAGAAGAATATATCGAAGAATGACAGAATCGTGATTGAAAACCTCCATTCGCAAACCTACAGTTTTTACAGGCTGTTTAGTTCAGAAGCTCACCCTGGGCTAGGTGCTGTTGTGAGGTACCTGCAGCAGAATGCCGAAGGCATAGACATAATTGACTGGGGACCAACATCAAAAGACTTGGAGATAACGTTGATCTCTGCGTGTACGATACTTTTTGACTCTCTTTCTCTAATGGGCCGAATGTTTCAAGTTGACATATCTGCCATTGAGAGGTTCCGTCCTCAGATTGATGAAGAGCATAAATTTCTTAAAACGCCAAAAGCGGAAGATGAAACTGAGTATAAACGCACAACCAGTCAGTTAGACACCGCCCGCCCTGAAAAGACTGGGCTGGCGGGTCAACTGCCGAACCGTTGGCGGAGAAAATTATAAGGAGCGAGGGTTATGGAGCAAAATTGGCAGGTGAGCCTGAAATAGGGTGAAATCCCCATCGGTGGTAAAAATGGGCATCTTGTGATGCGCCGCTATGGCACAAATGAGGAAGTCGGTATTTGATCCCTGGATTCCCTTGCTGCGACAGAGGTTGAAGAACTCAGCCGCGTACTCAAAATCGCGGGTTGTAACTTCGAGATCAGGAAATGGCCGCAGATGATTGCGTAGTTTCTGAAACTGAGAGTGGCTCTTTACGCCCGAGAGGAGTTCCTGACGTATTGGTCCGATCATCTGAACCCGGGACTCCCTGATTAACTCGGTTAGTTCAGACACCTCCTGGCCATCAGAAGGCAGATTTCGCCGCAGTGCCAATGACCATATGGATGTGTCGACAAGGACTTTCATTACTTTTGCCGCTGCTTCTTATAGTCGTAGTTCTGATCATACTCTACCGAATGAAACAGCTTAATGATTTCGGCTTGCTTGCGGCGCTGGATATATTCCGCAAGTGCTTCGTTAACCACCGCCTTTTTTGTAGCATGTTTGCCGACAATGCGGGCTTCTTCGAGCAGCTTATCATCGATAGCTAGATTAGTTGCCATGGGCACCTCCGTTACACAAACGTTTACACCTTGGAGTGTGTAAAGTCAAGCAGGGATGCGATTGGGCGGAAGGGCTGTCCGAACGGGTCAACTGCCGCGAACCTTTGAAAAGGCTGCCTACATATAGGAAGCTACCCTAATCCTGCCATTGCGAGAACATTTATGACAAAACAGATCTACGTGATCGGGCACAAAAACCCGGATACCGATTCCATTGCGTCGGCGATTGCCTATGCTGAACTCAAGAAACAGCTGGGGCAGGATGGGGTTTCCGCGGCCATGGCCGGGACACCCAATCCTCAGACCCGCTATATCCTCGAACGCCTTGGCATCGAAGCTCCCCTCTACCTGGCGGACGTCCACCCCAAGGTGCGGGACATCATCAACCGCAGGCCTGTTACCGCCAAAGCCGATATGCCGCTCAAGGACGCGCTGGAGCTCTTTCACCGCCACTCCATAAGGGTGCTGGCGGTGACGGATGACGAAGATGTGCCTCTGGGGGTCGTCTCGCTGCTGAAGCTGTCGGAAAAATACCTGGTTGCAGGCACCGATCGCAGACGTGGCGTGGACACCTCTCTCCGCTCGCTTGCCGCCTGCCTGGACGGAAGCTTTCTTGCCGGCGATCCCTCTGACGAAGTGGAGCATCTCCATCTGTTCATCGGCGCCATGAGGGAGGAGTTGTTCACGAGCCGGATCGACGGCTACGACCCTGCTTCGCTGCTGATCATGACTGGCGACCGTCCCTCCATCCACCTTGCCGCCATCGAAAAGAACGTGCGACTGCTGGTGGTCACCGGGGGGATGGCGGTCAGCTCCAACCTCCTGGAGCGGGCCGGGCAGGCCGGAGTCACCGTCATTTCCACCCCCCATGACACCGCGACAGCAACGTGGCTGGCGCGACTCTCCATGCCGCTGTCATGCTTCGTCGAGCCTCATTTCGAGAAGATCGGCGTCTCGGAGCCGGTGGAGCACCTTCGGCTCAAGCTGCTCCATTCGGGTGAGCCCGCCGTGATCGTGGTGGAAGAGGACGGCAGCATCGCCGGTGTGGCCACGAAATCTTCGCTCCTCTCCCCTGTCCCCTACTCCCTGATCCTGGTGGATCACAACGAACTTGCCCAGGCGGTGCCGGGGGCCGATGCGGTGGAGATACTGGAAGTGATCGACCACCACAAGCTGGGTAATCCCCCCACCAATCAGCCGATCACCTTCATGGTCGCGCCGGTCGGCAGTACGTGCACCGTGGTGGCCTCTTTGTACCGCGAACGGGGCGTGGAGCCGGAACAGCGAATCGCTGCACTGCTCCTGGCAGGGATTCTCTCGGACACGGTGATCCTCAAATCACCGACGACGACAGCCCGGGACCGGGAGATGACTGCATGGCTGGAGACGCGGGCGGGCCTGGATCATGCGGAATTCGGCCGGGACATCTTCTCGTCGTGCAGCGGCTTTTCCGCCTACGGGACTCCGGAAGAAGCGATCCGAGCCGACTTCAAGCACTTCAGCGCCGCCGATACCCTTTTCGGCGTCGGGCAGGTGGAGGTGGTCGGTTTTGACGAGTTCCATGATCTCAAGGATGTCCTGCGCGAGGCGCTCAAGCGGATCAGGCGGGAGCACCGCCTGCACCTGGCGGGGCTGATGGTGACGGACATCTACACGGAAAGCACCCTGTTCCTCGTCGAGGGAAAGAACGAACTGGCCCATGTCATGGGGTACCCGCAGGTGGAGCCGCAGCTTTACGAGCTTAAAGGCGTCATGTCCCGCAAGAAGCAGATGGTGCCGCACCTACTGAAGGTGCTGGGCGCATTGTGAGCGTGCCAGGCAATAAGGGGACGGGCGTCTGATCGAGAGAGGGCTTGAGTTTCGGTTCCCATTCTCCGGGCTATGCCGACATGACAGATCGCAATTCTTACAACAATTTTCGGTTATGACGATGAAGCGAGCTTTTCGATATGCTGTAGCTGCCTTTATTGTTACAGCAACAATGACCGCCTGCGGTGACGGGGATGGATCGGCGAATCTGCCGGGTACGCAGAGGCAGTATGAATGGGTTGCGCTGGAGCAGCTCCTGCTGCCGACGCCGCTCCCGGAAAATGGGAAATACGCAATCCTGGTTGGCGAGTTCGCCGTTGTGGAGGGAGCGAACAACCTCCACCTCCAGGTCACGGCGTTGGGACTTCTCTCGTCGATCATCCCGGTCGTCGACAAGGACGGGCAGCACTCATTCTTCGTTTCCGCGGGCAGCTTCGAATCGCTGGACGAAGCTCGCGAACATCGCCTGCCGATTAGCCGAGATCTTCGCATTAACGATCCGCTGTCCATCATTCTGCTGCCGCCTGAGAATTAAAGGGCGAAGGTCCAGCGAGGCAGATGTCCCCGGTCTCAAGCTGTCTGTTCACTCCCTTCCATACCCTTAGCGCATCCTCAGCATTCCGTGCTTGGCAAACCCGCCCTCCTTTTACTAGAATCGAAGCAGTTCCAAGCAAGGAGGTTGTAGAGGATGAAGAAAGTCATGATAGGGGCCGCGCTTGTTGCGACGGCTCTCGCCGGGTGTTCCCAGCCCTTGTCCAACACGAAGAAAGGTTCCCTCCTGGGGACCGGAGCCGGAGCTGCCACCGGCGCTCTCCTCGGCCAGGTCATCGGCCGCGATACGGAATCGACCCTGATCGGGGCGGGAGCCGGAGCGGTGGTGGGGGGCATCAGCGGCGCGCTCATAGGCGATTACATGGATAAGCAGGAGGAAGCCATGCGCCGCGAACTGGGGGGCGCCGACGGCGTCAGCATCAGCCGCGACCAGAACGACCTCGGGGTGAATTTCAAGGGGGACCTGCTGTTCGACGTGAATTCGGCGACGGTTCGCGGTTCGGCTGCGGACGAGCTGCGAAAGTTCGCCAAGGTCGTGAACCAGTATCCCCAGACGATGATCTACGTTGCCGGCCATACCGACAGCACCGGAACTGCGGATGTGAATCAACGGCTCTCGGAGCGGAGGGCGGCATCGGTGAAGCAGATTCTCGTCGGTCAGGGAGTGGATTCCTCAAGGGTTTCTACTGCGGGATACGGTGAGCTGAAGCCCGTGGGGGACAACAAGACCGACGGGGGAAGGGCCAAGAACAGGAGGGTGGATATCACCATAAAGCCTGTCGAGAAGAAGTAGCAGGTTTGCTATCGAGATGATATGCAGGCGGAGAATCGGGCGGGAGGGCCCGCTTCTCCGCCTTTTCTTTATTCACTACGGCAGTACGAGAATCCTGCCGATTGCCTGAAGCAGCGGGTCGGGGTAGACGCCGAGAGCAACCGTGACGGCTGAGGAGCCGGCAAGGGCCACGAATTCCGGGATGGAATGGCGACCGGCACTTTCCGGTTGTTCCGGCTGCCGCATGTAGAGATTCACCACCACACGCAGGTAATAAAATGCAGAAACCGCTGCGGTGAGTATCCCGATGACCGCGAGGAGCGCCTCGCCGCTGCGGATGGCCGCAGCGAATATGAAGAATTTGCCGGTGAATCCGGCCGTCGGCGGGATTCCCGCCAGCCCCAGCATTGCCAGCGCCAGCACTCCCCCTGCCAGAGGGCGTGTGTACCCAATCCCCCGATATTCCTCGATCCTTTCCCTATCCAGAACGGCAACCACTCCGAAGGCGGCGATATTCATGGCCGCATACGCCACAATGTAGAAAACGACAGACTCGTATCCACCCCCTTTTCCCGAAAGGAGCGCCAGGGCGACGTACCCCATCTGCGCGATGGAGGAGTAGGCGAGCATCCGCTTGATATTGGTCTGGAGAAGCGCGGCCAGGTTTCCCACCACCATCGAAAGGAGGGAGAGCACCCAGAGCGGCTCGCGGAGATAGCCGGGGTCCCGCCCGAAGAGGAGCAGAAGGAGAGCGGCGAAAGAGGCCCCCTTGGAGCCTGTGGAGAGAAAGGCCACGACCGGCGCGGGGGCTCCTTCATAGACGTCAGGGGTCCATAGGTGCGCCGGGACGAGGGAGACCTTGAATGCGATCCCGATCAGAACAAACCCCCATCCTGCGACAGCGAGAGGTGTGACGCCGCCGAAGGCCGCCTGCATCGCCGGAGCGATGGAGAGAGTGCCGGCTCCGGCATAGATGAGAGCGAGGCCGAAAGCGATGAATGCCGCGGCCACCGCGCCCAGAATGAGGTACTTCAGTCCGGCCTCCGCCGATCCGGGGCTGTTCCGGTCGATGGCCACAAGGATGTAGAAGGCGAAGGTAAGCGCTTCGAGGCCCAGGAAGAAGATCAGCAGGTTTGTCGCTCCCGCTAGCGCCACCATGCCGAACGCCGCGAAAAGGATCGTGGCGGGATACTCCTCCCCCCTTATTTCCCGGCGCTCGTTGTGGTCCAGGGAAAGGAGAAGGGTAGCCGCCGCCGTGAGAGCGAAGAAGAGGGTAAAGAAACGGAAAAACGGGGTGTCGCCGATGCCGATGGTGGCCGCTCCGGGAGGGGCGGGAGCGGCGATGGCCCAGATGCCTGCTGCCGTCAGGGCTGCTATGCCGATGGTTGTACCCGATCGGCCCGGCTTCACCGCCCCTGCCAGCAGGACCAGGAGCGCAGCTACTGCCAGGATGAGGAGCGGCATGGCTGCCAAAAGGTCGGCGAGTGTCATGGCGATCCTCCCGGCGGCCCCACCAGCGCTTCCACCGGTACCTGAAGCATGGCGAGGACCGGCGCCGGGTGGGTGCCCAGATAGATCGCGATCATGGCAAGAGCCGCCAGCACCGAGCCTTCACGGAGGGTGAGTTCACTGGCCGCAGTCTCCCCGCCGGGACCGAAGAGCAGTTCCTGGACGAGTCGCACGGTGTACACGAGGGGCAGGATGATCCCCACCAGCGCGAAAACCGCCGGAAGGGGGAATACCCGGAAAGAGCCGGCCAGGATGAGAAATTCCCCCGCAAAGTTGTTGAGGCCGGGGAGCCCCGCCGAAGCCATCGAGAAGAATAGGAAGAAGAAGCTGAAGATGGGGATCTTTCCCCACAGTCCGCCGAAGTCGGCGATCTCCCGGCTGTGCGCGCGCTCGTCCAGCATCCCGACGAGGGCGAAGAGAGCGCCGGTGGTGATGCCGTGGTTGACCATCTGGAGGACGGTTCCCGACATGGCGACCGGTGACCAGGACGCGATACCCAGAGCGACGAATCCCATGTGTCCTACGCTGGAGTAGGCGACGAGCCGCTTCATGTCGGTCTGGGCATAGGCTATCCAGGAGCCGTATATGATGCCGATTACCGCCACTGCGTAGAGCAGGGGGCGGAACTCCGCCGCCGCCTGCGGGAAGAGGGGGATCGCGAAACGGATGATCCCGTAGGCTCCCGTCTTCAGCAGCAGCCCGGCGAGGATCACGCTGCCCGCCGTCGGTGCGTCGGTATGGGCGTCGGGAAGCCATGTGTGGAGCGGGAAAACCGGCACCTTGATGGCGAAGGCCAGGAGAAACGCCGCAAAAAGCCAGAGAGAGAGGTTTTCAGGTACGTTTGTTCCCAGGAGAGCCGGGAGCGCGAAGCTGAAGGTTCCCGTCTGGTTGCCGTGGATGAAGTAGATGGCGATGATGGCCAGCAGCATGAGGAGCGAGCCAGCCAGGGTGTAGAGGAAGAACTTCACCGCGGAATAGATTCGCCGCCCGTGCCCCCAGATCCCGATGAGGAGGAACATGGGGACGAGCATGACCTCCCAGAAGAGGTAGAAGAGAAAAAGGTCGAGGGCGAGAAAGACCCCTATAATCCCCGTTTCCATCAGGAGCAGTGTGCAGAAGAAAAGGGGAACCCGCTCCCGCACGCTTCGCCACGAAACGAGCATCGCCACTACCGTCAGGAACGCGGTGAGGAGCACGAGGAGGTAGCTGATGCCGTCCATCCCGAGGAGGTAGCGGATGCCGAAGCGCTCGATCCAGGGGAGGTCCTGCCAGTGGAAGAACCCGGGGAGGGGAGCTCCGCCGGTGACGGGCGCCGGTGCGGGGCGCCATGCGCCGGCGGCGAGAAGGAGTTCCGCCAGGGCGAAGGTGAAGGCGACACCCCGCGCTACTCCGTCGCGCTTCCAGAAGGGGATCAGGGCGACACATCCCGCCAGGGGGAGAAAGACGAGAAGGGTGAGGAGGATCTGCTCCATCAGAACTTCCCCCATGCCAGCCATCCCAGGAGAACAGCGGCTCCTGCGGCGAAACTGGCCAGGTAGACCGACACCCTGCCGCTTGTCCAGCCGGCGAGACTTCTCCCGGCCTTACCCACCGATGCGGCCATCGCGTCCAGCGAATCGTCGATTACGCCTTCGTCAACCCGCCGCCACAGAAAGCCTGCCATCCACTCGAATGGCCTGATGAAGAGAATCCGGTAGAGGCCGTCGACGTACCAGCCGTTCAGGAAGAAGCCGGCAGCGCCTGCGGGCCCGGTCGCCGCCGCTTCGATGCGGGTCTGCCTGCGCAGCCCCCCATAGCGGAGGTGCACCGCAATGACCCCAGCCAGCGCTACGGTACCGGCGATTCCTTCCACGATAAGCTCGGTGTCGTGAGGAACTGGTATACCTCTGGGCAGGGCGGTGGAGAAGAATCCCCCGAGCCAGCCCCCACCTTCGAGCAGGTAGTCGGGAAGGTGGAGAAACCCTCCGAAAAAACCGAGAATCGCCAGGGGAAGGAGCATCGTCTGCATCACCCGGGGGACATGCTCCGCTTCCTTAACCCCTTCTCCGGCAAACACAAGATAGACGAGTCTGAATGTATAGATGGAGGTGAGGAGCGCCGTCACGATGCCCAGGATGAAAAGCGTGCCGTAGAGCAGACCACCTTTGGCCCAGACAGCGGCGAGGATGGCGTCCTTGCTGAAGAACCCGCCGGTGGGGGGCAAGCCGGCCAGGCATGCCGCGCCGATGAAGAAGGTCCAGAAGGTGTAGGGCATCTTCCTGCGCAGCCCCCCCATCCTGAAGATGTCCTGCTCATGGTGGAGCGCCGTTATGACGACTCCTGCGCAGAGGAAGAGAAGCGCCTTGAAGAATGCGTGGACGAGCAGATGGAAGGTGGCGGCGGTAATGGCTCCCGCGCCGACGCCGAGCATCATGTAGCCGATCTGGCTGATGGTGGAGTAGGCCAGCACCCGTTTAAGGTCACGCTGGGCCAGGGCGCAGGTCGCCCCGTAAAGCGCGGTTACGGCTCCAGTTACCGCGACGGCCGCCATCACCGGTGCCGATACGCTGAAGAGGGGAAACATCCGCGCCATGAGATAGACACCTGCAGTCACCATGGTGGCGGCGTGGATCAGGGCGGAGACGGGCGTAGGTCCTGCCATGGCGTCGGGAAGCCACACCATCAGAGGGACTTGGGCTGATTTCCCGGCAGCTCCCAGCAGGAAGAGGAATCCCAGCGCAGTGATCACCCCCACGGGGAGAAGGAACCCCATCTGGTTGATCTCACTGATGGACTGGGTCCGGAAGAGCTGGAAACACCAGACGATGCCGATCCCGAGGGCGGTATCGCCGATCCGTGTGGTGATGAATGCCTTTCGGCCGGCATCGGCGTTCCCGGCGTCCCGGTACCAGAACCCGATGAGGGCGTAGGAGCAGAAGCCGACCCCCTCCCACCCGAGGTACAGGAGCGGCAGGTTGTCAGCCAGCACCAGCACGAGCATGGCGAAGACGAAGAGGTTGAGGAGCGCGAAGAAGCGGGCATGGCTCTCCTCCCCCCGCATGTACCCGACCGCGTAGACGTGTATGAGGCCGCAGACGAAGGTGATCATGAGGGTCATCACCAGGGAGAGCGGGTCGAGATAGAGTGCGATGGGGGCTGAAAAATCGAAATCCTGGAGCCACGAAGCCAGTTCGACCCGCACCGGTGCCCGGTACATTGCGAATGCAAGGGCGGTGCAGGCAAAAGCTCCCCATACGACGGCACAAGCCATCGTTTCGCTCACCAGGCGCGGCAGCTTCCGGCCGATCACCATGTTGAGCACCGCCCCCAGGAGGGGGAAGAGGAGTATGAGGGTAAGGTAGAGGTTCATTATAGGTCCCATAGGTCCTATAGGTCGTATAAGACCTATTGCAGCCTTTTCATCCCTTCATCGAACTGAACTCGTCGGTGTTCACCGTCTTCTTCCGCCTGTGCAGGTAGACAACCAGCGCCAGGGCTAGGGAAACCTCGGCGGAGGTCATCGCCACGATCATGAGGGCGAAGACCTGGCCGTCGGCCGCTCCCCACCGGTTGGCTCCGCCGATGAAGGCGAGCATCGCGGCGTTGAGCATGATCTCGATCCCGATGAGCATCATGATCACGTTGGAGCGCCAGACCAGGGTGCAGACGAGGCCCAGGACAAAGAGGATGCCCGCCAGCAGAAGCACGTGGAGAAGGGGCACGATCATTCGGTCCCCTCTCCGGTCCTGCCTGTTCCCGGGGAACGATTTTCGGAACGCGATCCGTTGCGCCTGCCGAGGTAGAGCGCCCCTACAAGGGCGAAGAGAAGCTGCAGCGAGATTATCTCTACGGCGATGCCGTAATTTCTGAAGAGGGTTACGCTGAAGTCGCGGATGGTGATGTAACCGGTTCCGGTGCCTGGCAGCGACGAACGGCCTGCGACGAGGGCCACCAGGGAGCCCAGGGTGACCGTCCCGAGAATAGCAGCCGGCACCCACTCCAGTATTCCCGGGGTACGTACCTTCTCGGGATGGCCCAGGTCGAGCATCATGATGACGAACAGAAACAGCACCATGATTGCTCCTGCATAGATGATCACCTCGAACGCGGCCACGACGGGCGCGCCGAGAAGGAAAAAGATCACGGCGAGTGCGAAGAAGGATGTGACGAGATAGACGATGGCATGCACCGTGTGCCGTTCGGTGATGGCAAACAGGGTTGCAGCGACGGTGACGGCAGCCAGTATGTAGAAGAGGGTCTGCTCCATTATCAGTTCATTTTATCACAGAGAATCCGGCCGCGCCGGGAGGGCTAGAGAGGTTGTTGAAAACGAAGTTTCAGCGAAGCTAAAAACAGCCATCTCGCCGCCCTCCTCGAAAGCCGCCTTGTGCGGCGTAGCGCTGTTTATGCCCCATAGGGTACTACGCCTCCGTGGGGCGTTCTGCGGGTGCTAGAAGATCTGACTATTTTTGAACAACCCGCTTTTCAACAGCCTCTTAGGGCATCAGGTCCCGTGGGTCCACTGGCGGCTCCTCCCCCGGGCTGCTCCCCCGGGGCTGGACGACCCCCATCCCTGCATGGCGGTAATAGTTGTAGCTCCCGTCCTTGCCCCCGTTGTCGATGAGGAGGTCTTCCTTCTCATAGATCATCTCCATGATGTTCCGCTTGCAGAACTCGTAGTCGGGGGTCATCTGGATCGCCAGGGTCGGACATGCATCGGCGCAGAGGCCGCAGTAGATGCAGCGGGCGAAGTTAATACGGAACCACTCCGGGTACCGCCGCCCTTCCGGGGATTCAGTGGCCTGGATGGAGATGCAGTCCACCGGACATGCGGCCGAGCAGAGGTAGCACGCAACGCACCGCTCCTCGCCGTCCGGGTCCCTGGTAAGGACGATCCGTGCGCGGTATCTGGGGGGGGGAGTCCGCTTCTGCTCCGGGTACTGGATTGTCACCGGGCGCTGCAGGAGGTGCTTCAAGGTAGTGGCGAAGCCGGTCAGAATGGCTTTGGTGTCACGTATCAGGGGGGCTTTGAGCATGATGGGTGACCTCTCTGGTATGACGTACGGGGCCGGCTGACCGATTCATGCGGAAAGCTGAGGGGCCGAAGGCGGCCCCCCGGCAGTGGGCTTGTTCTTCAGGCGGTCCCCTCCGTACGCTGTGCTTTCTTCAGGAGGGCCAGGGCAAGAGGCCGGCCGTTGTTTTCGGCGTAGACCATGGCGGTGTTGCCGGCGAGGGTTCTGGCGCGAGTATCGGCGCCGCTGTTGATGAGGGCCTGGACGGTGTGGTTGCAGCCGTAGATTGCCGCGAACATGAGAGGGGTGTGCCCTTCCCTGTCGCGGGCATCGACGGTGGCGCCGCTCTGTACGAGCAGCCGGACCACCTCGACATGACCATTGGCAGCCGCATAGTGGAGGGCGGTCTTTCCCTTGTCGCTGCGCGCGTCCAGGTCGGCGCCCCGCCGCAGTAAATCGGAGACTGTTTCCATGTCCCCCGCTTTTGCGGCGTTAATGAGAGGAGTGTGCCCGTGCCTGTCCCGTCCGTTGACATTTTGCATCATCCATTCCCCCTTTTCGGTCGCGCTTCCTGCCCTGAGTAACGTCTCCATCGGCCCTCTCCTTTCCCTGTCATTGCTGCAGTTGGAAACCACGAAGTCCGTTGTTGCCGAACGAGCCGGCGGCCGAAAGTGGGTCAGCGGAGCAATAGCCACCAGCCGGTCGCTAGTATATTAAGCAAGGCTAAAGGAGTCAACACTTTCCACCCCAGGTGCATCAGCTGGTCGTAGCGCAGCCGGGGCAGGGTCCCGCGCATCCAGATGAAGAAAAAGGCGAAGAGCGACACCTTGATGAAGAACCAGACCGGGGGGGGGAGAAGCGGTCCGTGCCACCCCCCGAGAAAGAAGGTGGTGGCCAGAGCACCGAGGGCGATTACGTTCACGTATTCGCCGACGAAGAAGAGGCCGAAGCGCATACCCGAATATTCGGCGTGAAACCCGGCAACCAGCTCCGATTCAGCCTCTGGAAGGTCAAAAGGGATCCGCCTGCACTCCGCCGCGATGCTGATGAGGAAGATGACGAAGGCCACCGGCTGGTACACTATGAAGGGCACGGTGCTCTGGGCATCCACTATTTCGGTGAGACTGAAGGAGCGGGCGAGCATCACCACCGGGACCACCGACAGCCCCATGGAGAGTTCGTATGATATGAGCTGCGCAAGGCCCCTGATCCCGCCGAGCAGGGCGTACTTGGAGTTGGAGGCCCAGCCCCCCAGCGCCACACTGTAGACGGCGATGGATGAGAGGGCCAGGAAGAAGAGGAGCCCCACGTTCAGGTCGGCAACCACGAGTGGAACCGTGCGGCCGAAGATGTCGACGGGAGCTCCGAAGGGGATGACGCCGAAGATCATGAGGGCGGGGATCGCCGCCATCGCGGGCGCCAGAAGAAAGAGCCAGCGGTCGGCGCCGGCGGGGCGGAAATCCTCTTTCGTAAGCATTTTGATCAGGTCCGCCAGGGGCTGCAGCAGCCCGAAAGGACCTACGCGGTTCGGCCCTTTGCGGTCCTGTATCCACGCGAGAACCCGCCGCTCGGCCAGCACGAGGTAGGCGGCGAAAGTGAGGATCACGAAGTA
Source organism: Geobacter sp. DSM 9736 (assembly GCF_900187405.1). Classification (NCBI taxonomy): domain Bacteria; kingdom Pseudomonadati; phylum Thermodesulfobacteriota; class Desulfuromonadia; order Geobacterales; family Geobacteraceae; genus Geobacter; species Geobacter sp. DSM 9736. The sequence continues at coordinate 2,591,479 of NZ_LT896716.1, read as the reverse complement.
GACGAGCCCTATCTTCGCCAGGAGCAGAAGCATGTCCAGGACAGCCGGGGTCATGTGGCACCTTTTTCGGAGCCCGGGAGAGGATCGAGCATTCTGAACCCTTCCGTATTCGGATCGAGGCCGCGCAGCACCTCCCATCTTCCAGAGAGCGGTTCCGTAACCCGTTCTCCCGAGAGCCGCTGCAGCAGGGCGGCTGCAACCTCCCAGGCGGGTTTCGGATCGCTTCCGGGAGGAAGATGTCTCGGGGTGTGCGGCGGGTGCACCGTCGGCTCCTGCTTGACGGGCCTCCCTGGGCTGAAACTCCGCTGGAAACGCTGGGCGCGTCCCTCATTGTTGATCCAGGTGCCGTCCATCTCCACCCATGCGGCGGTCGGGAGGAAAACCCCGGCCCGGGCCACGTCCTCAGTGGCAAGCCAGTCCGCAGCGGCAAGGATTGCCACTTCTGTGGGAACCTTAGGCAGATCCGCCTCGATGGCGATTACCCCCTTGACCCGTCCCGTGTCGAGAGCTTGCGAGAGATCGACTCCACGATGCTCCCGGGCGAGAAGGGCTGCACCGAAGGAGTTGGGGTCCTCCAGGATGAAGAAGAGTTTGAGTCCGGCCCGGCGAAGATCGGGGTGAGGCCTCCCCGTTATAATGACCCCCCGTTCTGCTTCCGCCAAGGGAACGGCATCCAGTTCCCGTGCATCGGTTATTTCAATGGACACGGTCCGGGCGAGTTCTCCTGCCGGGGTGGCGCCGACGGAAAAAATCCGGGCACCCTTCCGCCATGCCTGCCGCACGGCCAGGAGCAGCACGGGGGCCTCCCTGAGCGGGTCGCAGTTGTCCAGGACGATCATGTCCGCGGTACGGACTTCGGCAAGGGACGCCGCGTTATCCCGATGAAGATGCTCGACGGCCGCAGCGGCGCGCCGGGCTTCTCCATCGTCGGAGAAAAAACAGAGGAACCCGGCGCCGAGGGCTGCAGAGAGCCGCTGGAGAAGCAGGGCCCCTTCCAGCGACAGGCGGGAAGAGCCGACGACTGCAAGGCTACCGGCTCCGTTGACTCTTATAAAATCCTGGAGGCGCGACGCAAGCGTATCCAGAGCTTCTTCCCACTGGGCCTCATTTCCGTCGATCAGCGGGGTGCGCGGGCGTGCGGGATCGTTGACGGGATCCTTGGTGAAGCGCCCCCGGTCGCAGATGAACCAGCCGTTCACCGCATCGTTGCGGCGCGCAGCCGTCTTCAGCAGCTCCCGGTAACGCGCCGCCGGGAGAGTGTTGCATCCGAGCGAGCACCAGGGGCAGATGGAGGGTGCCATCTGGTAGTCCCAGTAACGGGCACGGTAGCGGGCGGTCCTGTCGGTATAGACACCGGTGGGGCAGATATCCAGGAGATTCCCGGAGAAGGGGGATTCCAGCTCTCCTTCCGTGAACCGGCCGAAGTAGACCCGGCCCGCGCTCCCCATGGCGCCCAGGTCGGTGCCGCCGGCATACTCCTGATAGAAGCGGGAGCAGCGGTAGCACTCGATGCACCGGTTCATCTCGTGGTGAATGTACGGCCCCAGGTACTGGTTGAGGAAAGTGCGCTTCTTCCCCTGGAAGCGGCGGATGCCGTGCCCTCCCGCAACCGTGTAGTCCTGGAGGAGGCATTCCCCCCCCTCGTCGCATACCGGGCAGTCATGGGGATGGTTGATCATCAGCCACTCGATCACGAGCTGCCGGAGCCGTGCCGCCTCTCCGTCGGTGGTGGAAACCACCATGCCGTCCTGTGCGGGGATCATGCACGACATCTGCACCCCCTTCACCGGGCCTTCCACAAATTTCATGGCGCACAGCCGGCAGGCGCCGACGCTGCCCAGAGCCTCGTGGTAGCAGAAGTGAGGGATGACGATCCCAACAGCCCGTGCGGCTTCCAGTACGTTGGTCCCGGGGGGGACTTCGACCGGTATGTTGTCGATTATCAGCTTGGGCATGAGGCCTCATCTCGCAACAGAGACACAGAGACTCAGAGAATGACTCTGGTTATCCCATCTTTGAGAACAGGGTTGTTGAAGTTGATCAAAAGGCCGAGTTGCTTTTGAGCCAGCCGCAGATAGCTGAGGAGTTGCGCCTTGAATACGGGATCGAAACGATCCACAGCCTTCAACTCGACGATGACCAGGTCTTCTACAAGGAGATCAAGCCGGTGTTCCCCCAAAACGTTTCCCTTGTAAACAACAGGAATCGCCACCTGATTTTCGAACCGTAGCCCTCCGGCGCTCAGTTCGTAACATAGCGCTTTCTCATATACGGACTCAAGCAGCCCCGGCCCCAGGTTCTTGTGGACCTCGATGGCGCAACCAATGATTCTTTCTGTAAGTGCGTTGATTGCCTAGACTCCGTGTCTCTGCGTCTCTGTGGCTGAATTAGTTTCGGTAAGGGCAACGTCTCTTTCTGATATGCTCCCGCACCTCGTCTTCGAAGAGCCGCAGAAGCCCCTCCACCGGCCCCATTGCTCCGGGGGCGAGGGCGCAGAAGGAGTAGTTAAGGTACTTCACGTGCTCCCGCAGGATATCCAGGTCCTCCTCTTCCCCTCCTCCTGCTTCCAGTCGCGTAAGTATCTCCCGCACGAAAGGGAGACCTTCGCGGCACGGCGTGCACCAGCCGCACGACTCCCGGGCGAAGAAGCGGATCAGGTTGAGGGTCGCTCCCACCATGCAGGTACCTTCGTCGAATACTACGATGCCCCCGGTTCCGAGTCGCGAACCCGCTTTTGCCACGGCGTCGAAATCAAGGGGGAGACCGAAATGCTCCGGCGTCAGGTATGGCGTCGAGGCTCCCCCCGGTATGCATGCTTTGAACGTCTTCCCCGGCGCCATGCCTCCGCACGGGCCGTCGATGATCTCCCCCAGCGTCACTCCCAGCGGAAGCTCCACACAGACGGGGTTTCGCACGTGGCCGCTGATGCAGAAAAGCTTCATTCCAGCAGCCTCTGGCACCTTCGCAAGCCCCCTGAACCAATCGGGGCCGTTGGCGACGATGTACGGGATATTTGCCAGCGTCTCCACGTTGTTGACCACCGTCGGGCCGCCCCAGAGCCCTTTGATGGCGGGGAACGGGGGTTTTGCCCGCGGATTGGGCCGCCGTCCCTCAAGCGCGTTCATAAGGGCCGTCTCCTCGCCGCAGATGTAGCGGCCTGCGGAAACATGGATGTCGATCCCGCAGGAGAATCCGCTGCCGGCGATGTTCTCGCCCATCAGGCCGGCCGCTGAGGCGTCTCTGACTGCGGCTCTCAGATTTTCCGCCGCCGCCTCGTAGCCGCGGCGGATGAAGATGAATGCGTGCCTTACTCCCAGCGCATACGAGGCCAGCAGCATCCCCTCCACCAGGGAGTGGGCATTGCGCTCCAGCAGCACCCGGTCCTTGTAGGTCCCCGGCTCCATCTCATCGCAGTTGCAGATCAGCCAGCGGGGACCCGGCAGGTCCCGGGGAACGAAGGACCACTTCTTCCCGGTGGGAAACCCGGCGCCCCCCCGTCCGCGCAGCCCCGAGTCGATGACGATCTGCTGCACGTCGGCGGGTGCAAGCTCTTTAAGTGCCCGCTGCAGCGCCGCGTAGCCCCCTTCCGCGCGATATTCTTCGAAGGTGACTGCACGGCCGGGGCGGTTATGTTTGAAGAGGACGAGTTCCATGTACAATTGATGCTTGCCACGGAGGCACAGAGACGCGGAGAATGTCTACTTCAGGCTTCTTGATTCTGTAATCCGATCCGCTGAGTCACCTCTCTGCTCGTGAAAAGCCTTTTCCCCTTTTTTCAGGTTTCCTCTGCGTCTCCGTGCCTCTGTGGCAAGCTCAAAAACTCCTTCAGGACCACCGCATTATTGTGCTCCGCATCCTTCGCCGCAAAGAGGAGGGTCACCTTTTCCCGTTCCGCGTCCCGCTTCAACCGATCGAGGATTTCCCTGTGAGCCGCCAGCTCTCTTCGATACCTGCCGCGGAACTCCTCCCACTTTGCAGGATCGTGGCCGAACCACTTCCGCAGTTCGTCCGAAGGAGCCAGTTCCTTCAGCCATTCGTCCACCAGCGCCTCATCCTTCCTGACGCCGCGGGGCCAGAGACGGTCGACAAGGATCCGCAGGCCGTCGGACGGTGACGGTGGGTCATAAATCCGCTTGATCTCGATCATAGGTCAAGATTACCAAGAAACAGCCGGATGTCAGGCTACTTGAACGACTTCAGGACGTAGTCCGCAATAGCTCCGGCTTGCTGATCGCTCAGCGTGTTCTGATCGAAGGGAGTCATTCCCGGACCCGGATTGCGGACAACCTTGATGATGTCATCCCGGGTCTTGATGCCGTTGGCCTGCAGCTCTTTCTTCTTCAGTGTCTTTGCCGGGTTCATCGTGTTGCCGCCACCGGCATGGCATGCCTGGCAGTGCTGCTCGAACAGTGCCTTGCCGTCGTTTTTGCTGTCCGGGGCCGCCAGGGCCGGTGCGCCGGAAAGGGCAAAGCCGGCAAGGATGCAGAAGGGAGTAAACAAGGGCTTTTTCATACGATTCCTCCTAAGGAATTAAAACCATGTCACCACAGAGGCACAGAGAGCACAGAGAAAGAGAAAGCCAAAACTCGTTGGACGAATAATCAAGCAGTGATACGCCTTACTTTACGGTTCATCGGCGATCTTTTGACTTCTCCGTGTCCTCTGTGGCTCTGTGGTGCTTTTTCGGATTTATCCGGTCCGTTCCCGCTCCAGGACATGGACAGCTTCTTCCGGCGTTACCCTGCCGTAGAGGCGCTCGCCTATCATCAGGGCGGGAGCGTCGCCGCACATTCCGAGGCAGGCGCAAGGGAGGAGCGTGAAGGCGCCGTCGCCGGTGGTTCCTCCCTCCCTTACCCCCAGCGCAGCCGCAAGGTGAGCGAGTAGAGTTTCCCCACCCATGGACCAGCAGGAGATGGAATCACAGGCATGAATCACCTTCTTCCCGACCGGCTTCCGGTAGATCATTTCGTAGAAGGTCGCCAGCTCTTCCACCTGGAGGGGGGAGAGCCCGAGCAGCTGCGCGGCCTCGACGACCGCCTCGTCGGTAAGCCAGCCGTAGTAGCGCTGAAGTTCCTTCATGACGTCCACCGCCGCTTCCCGCGGTGTAATGGCTGAAGCAACTCGTGTCTGCAGCTCTTTTTCCAGTTCTTTCGGAATCATTTCACTCACCGGGGTTCAGGTTCTTACCTCAACCTTTACCTTTACCTGCTTTCCCCTACCTGTCCACCTCGGCCAGAACAAAGTCGATGGAGCCGAGCACCGCCAGCAGGTCCGCCACGAGCCATCCTCTGGTCATGAGGGGCAGCGCCTGCATGTGGGCGAATCCGGGGGTCCTGATCCTTACCCGGTACGGGATGTTGATCCCGTCGGAAACTACGAAGTAGCCATACTCCCCTTTTGCCCCTTCGATCGGCGCGTAACACTCTCCCTTTGGCGGAGCCATCCCTCTTGTAGTGTTTATGAAGTGATGGATCAGGGATTCGATATCCTCAAGTGTGTCCCGCTTCTGGGGCAGTGTGTAGCGGTACTGCTCCGATATCCAGCGTCCACCCGGCATTCCACGGTAGGCCTGTTCGACGATGCGGAGCGACTGCTTCATCTCCTCGATCCGCACGAGATACCGGGCGTAGCAGTCCCCCCCTTCCGCGACTGCGATGTCGAAGTCGAAGCGGTCATAGCCGCAGTAGGGCATCTTCTTGCGAAGGTCCCACTCCATCCCGCAAGCCCTGAGGTTTGGTCCCGAAATACCCCACTCGATGGCGTCTTCGCGGCTGATGGTACCGACCCCCTTGAGGCGCGCGGTGAAGATGGGATTGTCGTTCAGGAGCCCCTCGTATTCTCTGAGCCGGGGGGGGAACCACCGGAGAAACTCCGCCACCGGCGCTTCCCATCCTTCCGGCAGATCGTCTGCCACGCCGCCGATCCGGAACCAGGCGGGATGCATCCGGCCGCCGGTGATCATTTCCACTATGTCGTAGATCTTTTCACGGTCGGTGAATGTGTAGAATACCGGGGTCATGGCTCCTACATCTGCGGCGAAAGTCCCAAGCCATACCAGATGGTTGGCGATCCTGAAGAGCTCGGTGAGCATCACGCGGATGTAGATTGCGCGATCGGGGATGGAGATGCCGCAGAGCTTCTCGACCGAATTTACGTAGGCCAGATTGTTGATGACGCCGGCGAGGTAATCGACCCTGTCCGTGTAGGGGATGTACTGGTGCCAGTTCTGGCGCTCTCCCATCTTCTCCTTGGCGCGGTGGTGGTAGCCTATCTCCGTGTCCACATCGGCGATCTCTTCCCCTTCGAGCTTGAGGACCACCCTGAGAACTCCGTGAGTGCCCGGGTGCTGCGGGCCCAGGTTGAGTATTAGGTTCTCCTCGTCAACCCGGTCAAAAAAGTCCTGGGCGGGCAGCGGCTTGTGGCTGCGGGCATCTTCAAGTGTGTACGGCGGCATTTCGTTGGCGCGGAAGGGATGCTCCTTGCGGAGCGGGTGCCCCTCCCAGTCCCCGGGCATCAGGATGCGCCGCAGGTTCGGGTGACCCGGGAAGCGTATGCCGAACATGTCGTAGACTTCCCGCTCGTACCAACCGGCGGAGGGGAAGACGCCGGTGACAGTCGGCAGTTCCGGGTAGCGCCCTTCCAGCTCCGTCTTGATCCGTATGTAGCCGGGGGTCTCGAAGTTAAGGAGGTGGTAGTAGGCGGTGAAGTCCTTGTAGTCGCTTTTCTCGCGCCGACACGACTCGTCGACTGCCGTCATGTCTTCCAGGCGCCGGAAAGGGGCACGAGGTCTCTCCTTCAGGTGACGGAGCACGTCGGGTACCAGATGCGGCGGCACGCGCCAGGTGGGCATGTCGGTGGCGGAAGGGTCGTATCGGACCTCATTGCCGAAGCGGGCTTCCAGTTCACCTTCCAGCCCGAACTCCGGGAACGGATTGCGCGGTGCAGGCGGGCGCCACATGATGTCCGAACGGGAGAAACGGAACTGCGGGTGCTGCATCTCGGTGCCGCGAGTGGCGGCCCCTTCGAGTCCCGGCCCCCGTGTATCCCGCGATTTGGTCACGCCGTCCACAAGAACCGGGGAGGTGGTTCCCTGAGTTCCTCCCTTCATGTGGAGGACCGGCCTTGCCGGGCGTTCGCTGGTCCTGATCTTTTCCTGGAGAAGGATTAGCCCCTGGAGAAACGCTTCGGGGCGCGGCGGGCAGCCGGGTACGTAGACATCCACCGGAAGGATCTGGTCTACCCCCTGCACTACGCTGTAGACATCGAACATTCCGCCGGAGTTGGCACAGCTCCCCATGGAGATCACCCATTTGGGCTCTGCCATCTGCTCGTAGAGCCGCAGGATCGAGGGGGCCATCTTCTTGAAGACGGTCCCGGCAATTACCATAAGGTCCGCTTCACGAGGCGTTCCGCGCAAAACCTCGGCGCCGAATCGGGAGATGTCGTAGCGTGAGGTGAAGGAGGTCATCATCTCCACGAAACAGCAGGAGAGGCCGAAAAACATCGGCCAGAGGGAGTTGGCGCGTCCCCAGTTGATAAGGTCGTCGAGCCGGGTGAGAAGGATGTTGTCGCGTGCGTGTTCAGGAGCGTCTGTCACGTGATCTCCCGAGAGGTTGTTGAAAAACAGCCATCTCGCCGCCCTCCTCGAAAGCCGCCGTGTGCGACGTAGCGCTGCTACGCCTCCGTGGGGCTTTCTGCGGGTGCGACGATCTGCCTATTTTTGAACAACCTGCGACTACGGGGTGAACGGAAGAAAATCTGGAGTTTTTTCCCTTTTTTATCCCGATCATTCTGAATATCCCTGTCGAGGTCTTTTTTCGGAATTCCGCCTGTTCGAGATCGTCGGTCCCCAGTCGAGCCCCCCCTTGATCCAGAGCCAGACTAGCCCCAGGAGCAGGACGACGATGAAGATGGTTATATGCACCATTCCCGGGAGCCCAAGTTCGTCCCACGCGACCGCCCACGTAAAGATGAAGACCGCCTCGACGTCGAAGACGATGAAGAAGATGGCGACAAGGTAGAATGGGACGGGGTAGGCGAGCCGCGCGTTCCCGGTGGGGATCATCCCCGATTCGTAAGCTGCTTCCTTCTCGGGGGATCGGGCGCCGCTCCCGAGCCACCAGGCGGCAAGTAGCAGGAAGCCGATGAGCCCCGTGCCGATCCCGGTATATATGACGAGTGCGAGCAGGTCGGCTCTTTCCATGGTATCTCCAGAGAGTTCTAATGCAGGTGGCTCTTAACCCAGGCCAGCACCGTTTCCTTCGGAAGGGCCCCGCCTTTGCGATCGACCACCTGGTCACCCCGCATAAGCAGCATGGCGGGTATACTCCGTATGCCGTACCGACCCGAGACGCCGGGTGCTTCTTCGGTATTAACCTGCACCACCGCCGCTTTCCCGGCAAGTTCCTGCGCTATCTGTTGCACCACCGGTGCAAAATGCCGGCAGTGCGGTCACCAGCCGGCCCAGAACTCCGCGAGCACGAGGCCCCGATACCCCTTGAGGAACTGGTCGAAGCTCCGGTCCGTGAGGGGGACCGGTCTGCTGTGGAGCGGGGGAAGCGCATTGTGGCAGTTGCCGCACTTCCCCGCTTTCCCCTCGCTCGTGCCGGGGACCCTGTTGGCGGTGCCGCAGGAAGGGCAATGAATTATGTAGCTTTCCCTCTCCATTGCTACTCCGTCATGAGAGGATGGTCTGGAGGTATTCGACTACTTCGGCCGGATGCTCCTCCGCTTTGGCCACCTTCGGCCAATGTCTGACGATGGTGCCGTCGGATCCGATGACTACCGTCGATCTGATGGTGCCGATGCTCTTCTTGCCGTACGATATCTTCTCCCCATAGGCGCCATAGGCCTGCATTACGTTGCTTTCGGGATCGGAGAGGAGCGTGAAGGGGAGGTTGAACTCGCGGATGAACCTGTCGTGAGAGGCAAGGCTGTCCCTGCTGATGCCGAGGAGAACCACATCCATCGCGGCAAGTCGCGGAGCGAGGTCGCGGAAGGCGCATGCTTCTTTCGTGCATCCGGGGGTATTGTCCTTGGGATAGAAGTATAGGACCACAGTCTTCCCGGCGTAATCAGAAAGGCTGTGCCGTTTTCCGTCGCTCCCTTCGAGTGTGAAGCCGGGAGCTTTCGTACCTTCCAGAGACATGGGACCTCCTGGACCAGCTGTTATGGCAGTTCATTTACTGTAGCAGAGAACCGCCCGGCTGCAAGGAGCAGCGGGGGAAGATCCTCTACCGGATCTGAGCCGGTGCGGTCTCGGGGGAGAGGCCCGGTGCGCCTCCTTCCAGTTCGGGAGAGGAGGGGGATTGTGCTTCGGGAAGGGACAGTTCCTCGGCGCAGACATAATTCTGTGCGAGCTCCATCACCGACTCGGGGGGGACAGGCTCTGCATCTGTCATGTCTGTGGAGAGAGGTACCTGTTTGTCCAGCTGTTTTCCGGACCGCGCATAGTAGTAGATGCCGCGGGGCTTGTAGATCCCCTTGTTGCAGTCTATCTCGTAGTTGAAAAGGATATAGTCCAGTTCCGGGAGCTTGTATTCGTTCCTGAGAAAATCATTTTTCCTGCCGGTGAGCTTGACCCAGAAGATGGTGGTGCCGGATCTGGTGTTCTGGATCGACTTCTCGTCGATGTGGAAGACAAGCTCGGCATCTTCGGTGAGCTTGGACCATCGCTCTTCCCGGCCATGGGCGGCCCCGCACATTATCGCCGGCCAGACCAGCATTGCCAGGCTTGCCAGTATCATCCTCACCCGTTCGGATTTCATGCTCTACGCTCCCTGTTCTATTTGCTCGCCGCGCGTCTTCCCCTGCAGTGGCCCCGCGTCGGCCCGTCTTCCTTCACCGCCTGACAGTCTCCTGTTCGCATGCCCCTTCGGGAAGTTTCCACAGAACCGCTTTTGAAGGTCGCTGCCACAGATTGTCCGAACGTTTTCCCTCTTTCCTCCACCCGACCACCTGTCCTGCTTCATTGATCGATAGGGCCTGGGTCAGTTCGCCCCGTTCGGCTCCAAGTGAAATAGTGTTGCCGTTGCACCAGAGGAAGGCCCTGTCCAGCCTGGTCGAGTCTTCATCACGAATGCTGCTGGATCCGACGGTCCACCCCTTGCCGTTGATGTCGTAGAGGGTGCTTCCGCTCGCCTTTCCAACCCCCTTGATTCTGGTCATGGTGCCATTTTCCCGGAAAAACCCCCACGAGGTGCCGTCGGGATAGGTGAGGCCGCCGATGATCTGTCCCCGGTTGTTGATCTTCAGGGTCCGGGTGCTGTGGGGTGAGGTGGATTCGGAAGCGGGTTTTCCGAGGTCGGCGAGGCGACCGTTTTTGAGGATGTAGCCATCGATCCTGCTGCCTGACACGTAGCCGTCACCGATCACCTCTCCTTTGTCGTTGAGGTCCGAAGCGTAGGTCGGCCACTTGCGGGAGAGGGCGCCCAGGTCGGTCATCCGGTTTCGGCGCCAGATAAACGCGTGGGTCGCTTTCCCGGAACCTTTGATCTGTGAATATCCGGCGACCTCCCCCTGTTCGTTTATGGCTACCGCCGTGCTGGACGCGCCTCCCAGGGTGCCCAGGTCGATCATTTTCCCCTCTTTCCAGAGGAACGCGTGAGACTTCCCTTTGGAGGTCTCGCTGTTTCCGATGACCTCTCCCCGGTCATTGATGCCGATTGCGAAGGAGTTCTTGCCGCCGAGGGTGCCCAGGTCGATCATTTTTCCCTTTTTCCAGAGGAAGGCATGGATCGCTCCCTTTACGAAGCTGTCTCCGACGATCTCGTCGTTGTTGTTGATGGCCTTGGCCCGGCTGCTTTCATGCTTGCCGAGTGCCCCCAGATCCGTCATCCTCCCGTTTTTCCAGATGAAGGCGTGTTCGATGTTGGGCGTCGCGGTATCGCTGAAGCCGGCGACGGTGCCCTTGTCGTTGATGGCAACCGCGGTGCTTCCGGCTCCTCCGAGCGTGCCGAGGGACGTAGTCCTGGCTTCGGGGCTGCGGGCGGACGCCTGCGAAGCCGTTAGAACCAGCACCGTCAACAGTTGGACCGGCCATCTACTGTTCATGTCAGCTCTTTTTGTCTTTTCCCATCTTCGCCTTGAGCAGATCTCCGAGCGTCCCCATGGTTTTGGGAGCTTCAGATGCCTGACGCTTAAAGCGGTCCAGCGTCATGGCCTCCTCTTCCTCTTCCCTGCTTGCCGCCGCCAGCGACAGCGAGAGCCGCTTCTGCTCCCGGTCTACCGCATCAACCTTCACTTCGACGGAATCCCCCTCCTTCACAATTTCACGTGGGTGGTTGATTCGTTTTCCGCCGCCGAGTTTCGAGATATGGATGAGACCGTCGATGCCTTCGCCGATGGTTACAAAAGCGCCGAAAGGAGCCAGGCGCGAGATGCGTCCGGTATGATAGCTCCCTTCCGGGAAGCGGGCCGCCACCTCTATCCACGGGTCGGCGAGGGTTTCCTTGAGGCTAAGGGTTATGCGGTCGTTGGCCCAGTCGATCTGTTTGACCACCACGTCGACTTCCTGGCCTGCAGACAGCACGTCACGCACATCGTTAACCCGTCCCCACCCTAGTTCCGCCATGGGAATGAGCCCCTCGACTCCCCCCAGCGAAACGAACGCTCCGAATTTCTGGAGGGAACTTACCGTTCCGCGAACCGTCATCCCTTCCTTCAGCGTCTCCCGGAGCGCCTCTTTCTGCCTGCGCTGTTCTTCCTCCAGGAGTGCCCGCCGCGACACGACAATGTTGCGCCCCCTTTCCCCATAATCGGTGACGCGGAAGGGGAAGTGCCGTCCTATGAGGTCCGATGGAGCGTCCACCCGGCGTATGTCCATCTGCGAATAGGGGCAGAATGACCGGATCGTGCCCGCCAGCTTTACTTCGAATCCCCCTTTCACTTCTTTCTCCACGAATCCTTCCACCGGTATCCCGGCACGGTACGCCTCCTCCAGCTGTGCAAGCCCGGCTGCGCCCCCGCCGATCCGTGTGGTGAAGCGAAGTTCGTTGTTCTGGATGCCGAGGAAGTAGGCAGTGACCGTGTCGCCTTCCTTTACTGTAAGATTTCCTTCCGGGTCGCACAGCTCCCTCCTGTCGAGGACACCTTCCCCCTTGCGCCCGGTATCGAGAAACACCCAGTCACCGGATATCTTCAGTACCCGCACCTCAACCTTTTGTCCCGGCTCGATGCGGCCGGTCTGCCGGTAACTTCGCTCGAAAAGGTCGGCAAAGCTTTCCTCTTCCATCCCTTCGGGGGCGTTGCTTTTGTCGTCTTTCATTGTAGTTTTTTCCTTGGTCTTTGTTTTTGCCGAAAGAATACAGGCGACTCACCGGGGTTGTCAACCGTCCCAGGCCGCACAATTCTTGACAAGCCGTATTCACATTTGTTAGCTTGCCAGAAAAATGGTGTTATATTCTCCATGAGGTGCTTTGTACATGCACAAGAAGCTGTTTATTCCCGGACCGATCGAGGTAGCGCCTGAAATTCTGGAAGCCATGGCGACGCCGATGGTGGGGCACCGGATGCCGGAATATGCCCTTCTCCACAAAGGGATCAAGGAGAAGCTGCGCAGGCTGCTCTCGACGACGGACCGTGTGTTCCTCTCCACGTCGAGTGCATTCGGCGTGATGGAGGGGGCGGTTCGCAACCTCATCGGGAAACGGTGCGCCAATTTCTGCAATGGAGCCTTCTCCGACAAGTGGCATGACGTTACGCTACGCTGCGGGAAAGAGGCGGATGCCATAAAGGTCGACTGGGGTAAGCCCATAACGCCCGAACTGGTGGAGAAGACGCTGGCCGGCGGCCGTTACGATGCCATCACCCTTATCCATAACGAGACGTCCACCGGCGTCATGTCGCCCCTCCCCGAGATCGCGGAAGTTCTTCGCAGGTATCCCGAGGTGGTGTCGATCATCGACACCGTCTCTTCCATGAGCGCCCTCGACATCCCTCTGGGCCAGCTCGGGATCGACTGCTGCATCTTCGGGGTCCAGAAGGCCTTCGCCCTTCCTCCGGGACTTGCCGTTTTCACGGCGGGGGAGAAGGCTCTGGAGCGTGCAAAAACGGTACCTGCCCGAGGGTATTATTTCGATTTTCTCGAATTTGCGGCCAACGACGAGAAGGACAATACTCCGTCAACACCGTGCATTTCGCAGATCTACGCCCTCGACCGCCAGCTGGACCGCATTTTTGCCGAGGGGCTCGAAGCCCGGTGGAAGAGGCACCGTGACATGGCAGATCTTGTCCGTGGGTGGGTGCGCGAGCACGGCTTCCCCCTCTTCCCCGAGGAGCGGTACTGCTCGCTGACGCTCACCTGTGCGTCCAATGCGAAGAATGCCGATCTGGCGGCTTTGAAGAAGAAGCTGGGGGAGCAGGGATTCGCCTTCGACGACGGATATGGAAAGATCAAGGGCAAGACCTTCCGGATCGCCCACATGGGCGACATGCAGGTACTTGACCTGCAGGAGTTCCTCGCCGTAGTCGAGCGCACGCTGGCAACACTGTAACCACGCCTCAACCAACAAAAGGAGGAGCAGCATGAAATGTCCCAATTGCGGGAGCCGCAAGTCAGTCGAGATCGACATTCATTCCGCAGGGTTCACCGCCGAGGAGTCGCCGGTAAAGGAGTGTGGCGAATGCGGCCTGGTCTGGCGCATCAAGGTCGTTGCCGGCGAAACTTCCGTTGACGTAATCAAGCAGGCCACCAAGAAGTAACCGATTCCGGAGTAACCCCGTCACCTCAGGCTGCGGGCAGTGCTGCTGCCCGTCATTCCTGCTCGAACACGTCTTTTCCCGCCCCGCATACCGGGCACACCCACTCCTGCGGCACGTCTTCGAAGGCCGTTCCCGGCGCCACACCGTTGTCCGGGTCTCCTGCGGCAGGATCATAAACATACTGACAAATTGTGCATACCCATCGTTGCATTTTTCTCCTCCTTGTGTACTATTGAACTAATGTGAGCGCGTTAATGTAGCTGTCCCTCCACGCGAACCTTGCTAAGTATACCGCTCTTCACAAAATTGTATACACTTGACTCATGTGATTTCACTTTAGTTTTATTCAGGCTTGTGATATTTTAACGCGGTTAAAAAGCGGGTGCCACGTCACTGCTGCCTATCCTCCGGATGTAACAGGGATTTTGTCGGTGGACCCGCCACTGGTGAGATGCTGTTTTACTCGATGGTTTCAAGACTCGCTCCCCCTAGTGGGAGTGGCTGTTTGAAGTGCATACACATTCCAATCAAGGGGGAAGGGGCACGAGGCATGAGTTACGAAGTTAAAAACCAACAACTGAAAAAGTGGGTGGAGGAAGTCAGGGCGCTGTGCGAACCGGAGGATGTCTACTGGTGTGACGGCTCGCAGCAGGAGTACGACCAGCTCTGCGACAAGCTGGTCAAGAGCGGTACCTTCCGGAAGTTGAACGAGCAGAAGCGTCCCAACAGCTATCTCGCCTGGTCCGATCCGATCGATGTGGCGCGGGTCGAGGACCGCACCTTCATCTGCAGCATCTCCAAGCAGGATGCCGGTCCCACCAATAACTGGATGCACCCGAAGGAAATGAAGGAGACTCTGACGAAGCTCTTCAAGGGGTGCATGCGCGGCAGGACCATGTACGTTATTCCCTTCAGCATGGGCCCTCTTGGTTCTCCCATTGCCAAGATAGGCGTCGAGATATCGGACTCCCCCTACGTAGCCGTCAACATGCGCATCATGACCCGGATGGGAAAAGCCGTCATCGATGTCCTGGGCGATGGTGAATTCGTTCCATGCCTCCACTCCGTCGGCGCTCCTCTGGCTCCGGGGCAGCAGGATGTCCCCTGGCCCTGCAACAAGGAGAAATATATCGTTCATTTCCCGGAGGAGAGATCCATCTGGTCTTTCGGCTCCGGCTACGGCGGCAATGCGCTTCTCGGGAAGAAATGCCTGGCTCTGCGCATCGCCTCGAAGATTGCCAAGGATGAAGGGTGGCTCGCCGAGCACATGCTGATACTCGGTGTGGAATCACCGGACAAGCAGAAGACCTATGTAGCAGCGGCTTTCCCCAGCGCCTGCGGCAAGACGAACTTCGCGATGCTGATCCCCCCCAAGTCTTTCCAGGACAATGGCTGGAAAGTTACCACCATCGGCGACGACATCGCCTGGATCAAGCCCGGCTCCGACGGGCAGCTCTACGCCATCAACCCCGAGTACGGGTACTTCGGCGTGGCTCCCGGAACATCGGCGCACACCAACCCCAACGCCATGGCCTCCTGTGCCGCCAACACCATCTTCACCAACGTAGCGCTCACTCCCGATGGGGATGTCTGGTGGGAGGGGATGACGGAAGAGCCCCCCGCCAAGCTGATCGACTGGCAGGGGAAAGAATGGACTCCCGACTGTGGCCGCCCCGCCGCACATCCGAATGCCCGGTTCACTTCGCCGGCCAGCCAGTGCCCCTCCATCGACCCGGACTGGGAGAACCCGAAAGGGGTGCCCATCAGCGCCTTCATTTT
Organism: Geobacter sp. DSM 9736; assembly: GCF_900187405.1. Lineage (NCBI taxonomy): Bacteria > Pseudomonadati > Thermodesulfobacteriota > Desulfuromonadia > Geobacterales > Geobacteraceae > Geobacter > Geobacter sp. DSM 9736. The sequence goes on along the minus strand of NZ_LT896716.1, from coordinate 2,575,999 downwards.
CGGCGGCCGTCGCAGTAACGTCATTCCTCTCGTCTACCAGTCCCTCAACTGGCCCTTCGGCGTCTATCTAGCCGCAACCATGGGATCGGAAACCACTGCAGCCGCCGTGGGCTCCATCGGAAACGTCCGTCGCGACCCGTTCGCCATGCTTCCCTTCTGCGGCTATCACATGGCCGATTACTTCGCCCACTGGCTCCAGATCGGGCGGACTACTCCGGTCCCCCCGCGCATCTTCAGCGTGAACTGGTTCCGCAAGGATGCAAACGGGAAGTTCCTCTGGCCGGGCTTCGGTGAGAACATGCGGATCCTCAAGTGGATCGTCGATCGCGTTCACGGCCGTGGCGCTGCGGTAGAGAGCCCGCTGGGCTGGATGCCGAAGTACGAGGATATCGACTGGACCGGCCTCGATAATACCGTGTCGCGGGAGCAGTTCTACGAACTGATGTCGGTCGACAGGGACGGCTGGAAGGATGAAATCATTTCCCACGAGGAGCTGTTCGTAAAGATATACGACCGCCTCCCCAAGGAGTTCCTCCACATCCGTGAACTGATACTCTCCAGCCTCTGGCGTTCGCCCGAGCACTGGGAGCAGATGGATCCGACCGCAGTGGAAGGATACAACGACTGACGGAGAAACATAGCGTAAAGCAAAAGGGGCGGCGTGCCGGGTGCACGCCGCCCTTTTTCATTCAAGGCGAACGTCCCGATCCCGAATTTCCATTGTTCAGTTCCTCCCCCAGTTGCAAAACAAAATTATGCCGCTACTATAGATGTAGAATTTTTCAAATGAAGAAAGGAGCATTACCATGAAGAAAATTATCGCAGCAGCAGCAATGACACTGTACTGTGCAGGGCTCGCCTTTGCGGCGGGTGCGGCGGATGAAATGGTCCTCAAGGCCAAGAATGGTGACGTGAAGTTTGGCCACAAGAAGCACCAGGAATACGTTAAAGATTGCAAAACCTGCCATGAGAAGGGGCCGGGGAAGATCGAAAACTTCGACAAGGATGCTGCGCACAAGCTGTGCAAGGGATGCCATGAGCAGAAGAAGGCCGGCCCCACCAAGTGTGGCGAATGTCACAAGAAGTAGCAGGTAGGCCGACAGAGATGGAAGGGGGCTGGAGATTTTTCTCCGCCCCCTTTTTCGTTGGGCCCTTGCAAAAGCATGATTAGGGGGTAGTATTGTAGCTACTATTTTCATGAACAAAGGGGGGGACCGCAATGAAAACAATCATCACACTCATGGCATGTGCACTGTTCATGACCGGAACGGCTTCGGCGCAGGAAACGATCATGCTTCCCGGTAAAAAGGCAGGCGATGTGCCTTTCTCCCACGAAAAGCATCAGAAAGCACTCGACAGTTGCAAGCCGTGTCATACATCCGAAGCCGGAGGGAAGATCGAAGGTTTCAATAAGGAAACGGCTCACAAGCTGTGCACCGACTGCCATAAGGACACCAAGTCCGGACCGACCACATGCAGCGGATGCCACAAGCAAAACTAATGCGGGAGCGCCGTTTCTCCCCCTGAAAAGCATTGCGGCACGGCGGCGAAGGTAGTATCTTCAGGAGCGATGAACCGCTACTTTTCTCCTGCCGCCGTGCTGCAGATGCAGCAATCGATTGCCGAGGCGGACGGCAACGAGGTCTTCTTCCTCGGACGTACCGACGAGGCACGCATCGTCATCGAGGTCGAGCCCCTTGCCCGGGGAAACCGCGATGCCGTTGCAGCCATCATGATCGCCACATCCTTCGGCGACGTGGTCATTCACAACCACCCCTCCGGCCAGCTCACCCCCTCCCAGGCAGATGTGGAAATCGCTTCCATTCTGGGAAACCAGGGAGTCGGGTTCTACATCGTCGACAACCGTGTCGAGCGATGCTATCAGGTTGTTTCCCCCTTTGCGCGTCCCAGCACGGAACGTCTCTCCTATCCTGAAATCGAGCGCTGGTATACCCCCGGCGGGATCCTTTCTGCAGGTCTGGCCGGGTACGAACACCGGGAGGAGCAGACAAGGATGGCGTTCGCCGTCGCCGAGGCCTTCAACGAGGAGCGGGTGGCGGTGATCGAAGCCGGCACCGGCACCGGCAAATCTCTCGCATACCTCCTCCCCGCCCTTCTCTGGGCCGTCCGGAACAAGGAACGGGTCGTAGTTTCCACCAACACCATCAATCTCCAGGAGCAGCTGACGAAGAAGGACCTTCCCTTTCTGCGCAAGCAGGGGGGGATCGAGTTCAGGGCGGTGCTGGTCAAGGGGCGCAACAATTATCTCTGCCTGCGAAAGCTCGGCGCAGCAGGAGAAGACCCCACTCTCTTCAAGGATGAGGGAGCCCCGGAACTTGACGCCATCGTGGAATGGAGCCGCTCCACTGCCAGCGGCTGCCGCAGCGACCTTTCATTCATCCCGCGCGACGAGACATGGGAGGAGGTCTGCTGCGAGGCGGATCAGTGCGGCAGGGTGAAATGCTCCCACTATTCCCGCTGCTTTTTCTATACGGCACGCAGGGAGGGCGCCAGTGCCGACCTGCTCGTGGTGAACCACGCCCTCCTAATGGCCGACGTGGCGGTGCGCCAGGAGACAGGCTACTCCGCATCGGCCATCCTTCCTCCTTTCGAGCGGCTCATATTCGACGAGGGGCACCACCTGGAGGACGTGGCGACGAGCCACCTTTCGGGACAGGTCTCGCGACAGGGATTGCTGAAGGTCCTCGGGCGGCTGCAGCATCCCCGAAAGCCGCAGCGCGGCCTGCTTCCTCAGCTTTCAGCACTGCTTTCCAGGGAGGTTCCGGAGAGCATGGACGACACCTACATGGAGATAGCCGGCATCCTCGAAACGGCCCTGGTGCCCAAGCGCCTCGCCCTTTCCGACACGGTGGGCCGCGCGATGGATGCTATCGGTGTCGCCCTCATTGCTTACCTGAAAGGAGAGGATTCGGCACGGGAACAGAAGCTTCGCCTCGTCCCCGAGGTGTACGGGAGCGACTTCTGGCGCGAGGCCGCAGAGGAGGTCCGCGCGCTGGCCGAAACCCTTTCCGACTATACCTCGGTACTGGGCAGATTCCTGAAGGCTTGCAGGATGCTCCCCGACCCGGTACTTGACCGGATGGCGGGGCCGTTGGTGGACCTAAAGGGGATCAAGGGGAGGCTAGAAGGCAGCATTGAGCAGCTTCTTTTCTTTGTGGGAAGGGATGAGGGATTCTGCCGCTGGTTCGAGTTGCGCAAGGGAAGCAGGGGGATGCTTCTTAGGCTATGCGCCTCCCCCCTGGAGGTCGCCGAATCGATCAAGTCTGTGATCTTCGACAAGTTCAAGACTGTAGTGATAACCTCGGCAACCCTCGCGGTGGGGGAGCGCTTCGACTATCTTCAGAAACGTACGGGGGTGTCCCTCCTGGAGAAGTCCCGTGTAACGGAGCTGCTACTTGCTTCACCCTTCGATTACGAACGTCAGGCCTTCGTCGGTATTCCCGCAGACATTCCCGAGCCCACCGCCCCCGGATTCGCCGCCGCGCTGCAGGATCAGCTGCTGCGTGCTCTCACGATTTCCCGTGGGCGCGCCTTCGTACTCTTCACCTCCTACGACCTCCTCGGACGGACATTCAACCGCCTTGCCCCCCGCCTGCAGACCCTCGGCATTACGCCCCTTCGCCAGGGGGAGATAAACCGCCATCTGCTCCTCTCGCGCTTCAAGAAAGAGCCGGGAGCCGCGCTGTTCGGAACTGACTCGTTCTGGGAGGGGGTCGATGTCCAGGGAAAAGCCCTCCAGCTTGTGGTGATAACCAGGCTGCCTTTCAAGGTTCCCACGGAACCGATTCTCGCTGCACGTGCGGAGCATATCGCCGCCACGGGTGGAGACCCCTTCATGGAATATACGGTCCCGCAGGCGGTGATCAAGTTCAAGCAGGGTTTCGGGCGCCTCATAAGAAGCCGCGACGACCGCGGCGCCGTCCTTATCCTCGACAGCAGAGTGCTTACCAAGAGCTACGGCAGATTTTTTCTCAGGGCGCTGCCGGAAGCGGTGATGATGAAGGGGAGTTCGGAGGAGCTCTATGGGGAGATGGAGCGATTCTTTGCCTGAAGTGGAGAGCACGGAGGGAATGTGCGACAGGGCACGGCAGAAGAAGGTCTCACCCTCTTCTGCCGTGCCCTTTACCTGCTAAAAATAAACTGAATCGTATACCTCAGTGCGGTTCGAACCTTCCCAGCTCCGGCTGATATTCCAGCAGTTCCCCCGCCGATATGTCGAAGTACCACCCGTGGAGCGAAAGCGTTCCGGCAGCGATGCGCTCCGAGATCCAGGGAAAGGTCCGGAGGTTCTCAAGGGATAGAAGGATCGCCGCCTGCTCCGCTGCCCGTTGCTGGAGCTTGCTGTCCTTATCGGGCAGCTCCGCAAGAACACGTTCACGGGCTGCGTTAGCGATGGTCATCCATCGTGAGATGAATCCCCCTCCCTTGCATCCACATGTGCCGGCCATCAGGGCATTGATCCCGCCGCACTGGGAGTGGCCCAGCACGATGATGTGCTCGACCCCCAGGTGGCAGACCGCAAACTCAAGCGCTGCGCTCACGCCGTGCTGCCCCCCGTTTTCCTCGCACGGTGGGACCAGATTGGCGACATTGCGGACCGTAAAGATGTCACCGGGGGAGCAGTTGGTGAGTATGGCGGGGTCTACGCGGGAATCGGAGCAGGCGATGATCATCGTCTTCGGGCTCTGGCCCGCCTTGAGAGGCTCGAACAGCTCCGATTCCTTCCCGAAATAATTCTCCTGAAACTTGCGGAACCCCGCAATGAAGCGCTGGATGTCCTTCATCTCGATTCTCCCTCGATTCTCCTGTCAGTTGCCCTTCGTCAGTGCCCGCAGAGCTTCGTCGGCGGTCTGGTCGTAACGTGCCCGCTCCCGCTGGGCTGCAAGCTCCAGAGCCTTGTCGATCTCCGGGTACTTCAGGGCCAGAATTCTGGCTGCAAGCATTGCGGCGTTGCGGGAGCCGTCTATGGCGACGGTGGCTACAGGTACCCCCGGCGGCATCTGAACAGTCGAGAGAAGGCTGTCGAGTCCCGTAAGGGGGCCGTTTCCGAGAGGCAGGCCGATCACCGGGAGTCGCGTATGTCCTGCTATGACCCCGGCGAGATGTGCCGCCACCCCGGCGCAGCCTATCAACACCTGAACCCCCTCACGGTGCGCACGCTCTAGGTAGGCGAGCACCTTGTCAGGGGTACGGTGGGCCGATGCCACGATGATTTCGCTTGGGATGCCGAGCTCGGTCAGCGTGTCGCGGACCTTGACGACGGTCGGCAGATCATTGGGGCTGCCGGTGAGTATGCCGACAAGAGGGGTTGACGGTATGGCGGTTTCGGGTACGTGAGACATAGATTATCCTTTCAGATAGTAGCTGTTCCGGGCCGTGCCGGAATAAAGATTTCGAGGAAAAACCTGCTGCCGGTCCAAGGGCCGGCGCGATATTTAAAGCATACAGTAAGGGCGGCTGCAAATCAGGCGTGATTCTGTGGAGGGACGAAAATAGTTCGATAGGTATCGAGTGCGGCTGCGGAATGGACGGAATGAGGGAGCGGGAGGAGAGGGGGCGCGTAGACGGGAGCCGCACCGGACGAGGCCAGCAGCGAATCGTAATCCGTGTACGAGTGCTTGGGAGGCTTGTGCTCTTCATGGGGGGCCGGGGCGGCCTGTTCGAGGGTGCAGCAGACCGTAGAGCCGGTCCCCTTCAGGAGCGGACCGTTCTTTTCCCCTTCGGGTGCAGGCGTTACGGCATATACCTTCAGCACCATGAAGAGCATCAGCAGCGCTACCAACCTGAGCGCGTATCCTGAACGGCAAACTTTCATCATCTTTACCTGCCGAGACGATAGATAACCAGCACCTTTTTGTCAATAGGAGGATTAAGTCCGCCTTCGTCCCCGGTCAGCTTCGTTCCCTGATGGCGCGTCGCGCCGCGAAATTGAAGCACTGGAAATAGGTGAGGGCCGTCACTGCGAAGGTGAAGAACGTGGTGCTGAGGACGAAGGTGGCAGGTGGGGCCTTGGCGATGAACGTGAAGAAGAAGATGAAGATGGAGGTCTTGATGAAGTCGCTGAAAACCCGCTTTTTACGCAGCTCCTTGAGCTGCTCTGGCGTGAGCCCCGCCGCGCTGGCGGTTATTTCCCGCTCTACCTCGCGCCCGGCTGCCTTTTTGATAGGGTAGAAGATGGCCAGTTGGATCAGCACCGTGGCGATTATGCTGTTGAGAAAGACCTGGGGCATCCCCTTGGCCCGAAAAGTCTCCTGGAAGTTTACGGCCATGAAGATGAGCAGTACGAAGAAAAAGATCTGCACCACTGTGTGGATCATGATCAGTCTGCGCAGCTTCCTGAAGTCGTACCCTGTCGCCATAATGTTGATTCCCCTGTTCTGATGCTTGAGTAGGTCCGGACCGGAGCATTACCATAGCAAACATAACCTTGTTTTACAAGGATGAAGGCTGTTGCCGGACAGCGCATTGCTGTTGGAAGCATAAAAAAAGGCCCCGAAAGGGGCCTTATCACATGATAAATGGAAGAATTACTTCTTGTGGCACTCGCCGCACTTGGTGGGGCCGGCCTTCTTTGTCTCGTGGCACCCTTTGCAGACCTTGTGGGCGGTGTCCTTGTCCAGGTCGAGCTTGCCGGGAGCTTTATCGCCGTGGCATACCTTGCAGTCGCCGGAAGATTTGTGCTTGGTGTGGTTGAACTTCACGTCACCGTTCTTTGCCTTCATTGTGACGATTTCATCGGCGGCCAGCGCGGAAGACGCGGCAAATGCGATCAACATGGCAGCAGTAACAAGTTTCTTCATGTTCTCCTCCTCATTATAGTTTGAAAGCCCGTACAATTTACCGAGTTTGCACTGCGATGTCAAGCCCTTTGATGCGTATAACCGCTGTTCACAAGGGTGCGCGGGCGACCGTGACTGCAAATACCTCTTCTGAGCCGGAGCGGAGAAGAACCTTTGCGCATTCCCTTATGGTGCTTCCGGTGGTGCAGACGTCGTCGACCAGAAGGATACGTTTTCCCCTGATTGCTGCGTCATCCCATACGGCGAACGCTCCCCTCACGTTGGCCGCCCGCTCTTCCGCGGAGAGTTCGGTCTGCGGAAGGGTGAATCGGGTGCGGCGCAGGCTTCGCCGGCAGAGGGGGACACGCCACTGCCGTGCGAGCACCTGACCGAGGAGCAGAGACTGGTTGAATCCACGTTCCCGTAGTTTCCGCGGGTGGAGTGGGACGGGGATGATCAGGGATGGTGAAGCCGCAGATACGAAATTACCTAGCAGCTCTGCCGTAAAGAGACCCAGTGGACGACAAATCTGAACCTTGTGCTGGTACTTGAAGCGGTGGATCAGCTCCCGAGCTTTCCCCTCATACAGCAGAGCTCCGCGCATCGTGAGGGGAGGGTGTCTTGTGCTGCAAACCGAGCAGAGGTGGTTGATCCCGCCTTCCGTCCTGAAGGGGATGCCGCATGCCGTGCAGAGGGGGGAGGAAATGGAGCGCATCTCCCGGAGGCATTCATCGCAGAGGTGGAGATCGTTTCCGTTCGACATCCAGGAGCCGCAGAAATGGCAGCGAGGTGGAAATATGATGTCGAGAGCCGCCCGGCAAAAAATCTTCAGAGGTTCCCTGAACAGTGACATTGCGTTGACAGCCCAAATTCCGGAGGAGAGGTGGTGTTTATGATTGATATAATTTAATTCAGGAGCCACGAAAACTACTTTACGACCTGGGGGATGTCAAGGCTTTTTGAAGGCATCTTCAATGAGAGTAAATTCAGAGCGCCGGTGCCGGCTCTATCCAGCCCGCCAGAACGGGGATCGGCATGGCCGGATTTTAATAATAATAAAATGTATAAGTCGCTTTAATTTAATGGATGCATTTGTAGCTTAAGTTATGGTAATGACGATGATGTCCGGCATCTTCGACATGATGGCGAGGGGTGGCATGTTCAGACTGTTCACTGCATGCATAAGAAGGAACCTTCTGATCCTGGCAGGGATTCTGGCTCTGCCCGCGGTTGGAATAGCCATCAATGATGTATTTTCAGAAAGGCGGGAATCCATCGCCCAAGCCCAGGCGGATTCAGAGCGCCTTGCCGTGGATATCGCATCGGAGATGGAGAATCTCGTTGCCGGTGCACAGCAACTGGCCAGCGCGCTGGCTCAATCATCCGAAATAAGAAATCAGGACCAGGAGAGAACCGAACTTATTCTCCGGAAAATCCGGGGGTTGAATCCTCAGTATGTAAATCTCGCGGTTTCCGACCGGACCGGAAGATTGTGGGCCTCTGCAGCGCCGAGGAGATCCCCTGTTTCGGTTGCGGACAGGAGGTACTTCAAAAACGCTTCGGCGACGAGAAGATTTTCATCAGGCGAATTCGGGATCGGCAGAACTTTCAGGAAACCGACCATTAACTTCGGCTATCCCATGGAGGACCGGATAGGGGAACTCGAGGGTATCATCTCCCTGAATTTCGATCTGGACTTTTTCAGGGATCTTCTCAAGCGCTCAGGCCTCCCACCAGGCTCCATGTATGCGATTACAGATCATAGGGGAACCATTATAAGCAGGGGCATCGCACCTGCAGCTTATGTCGGGAAACCTCTGGACCTGACGTTGTTCAGGCACATAAAGTCGGACCCCGACAAGAGTCAGTTCACCGGTTCAGGCCTCGACGGTGCAACAGAGTTTTTCATAAGCCACCGAAAGCTTTTCCTCGCCGGTGAAACAGATCCATATGTCTATATCGTCAGCGGAATCCCCGTAGATGCGGTCGTACAGAAAGCAAACAAGGCTCTCCTTTTGAAGCTGAGCGTTCTTGTCCCCTTCATACTTGCGGCGCTTCTGGTAGTGCTGCTCATAGCCAAATTTTCGATAATCGATCGTATTTCCGCACTGGAGGCAACGTCGCAACGGATTGCCGCCGGGGATCTGGAGGTCAGGGTTCCTGAGTTCGTGAAGGGGGGAGAACTGGGAGAGTTTGCCGCCGCCTTTGATTTTATGGCTGCTTCCCTTGCCGAGGACATGCGTCGGCGGGAATCGGCCGAGGCGGCCCTTGCAGAGAAGCAGCACCAGCTGGAAGAATTGAATTGCACCCTTGAGGGCAGAATTGCCGAAGCAGTCGCGGAAATTCGCCAAAAGGACCAGGCCCTGATTCAGCAGAGCAGGCAGGCAGCGATGGGAGAGATGATTACCTACATCGGCCATCAATGGAAACAGCCGCTCAACAATATTGCGCTTCTGGTTCAAACTTTGGGAGTGAAGTACGAACTGGATCAGGCATCGAAAGATGATGTGAAGTCCACCATCGAGAGAACCCTTGAAAATATCGGATTCATGTCGCGGACGATCGATGATTTCCGCAATTTTCTCAGATACGACAAAGAGAAAAAAACTTTTGTGGTGAATGAGCTGGTTGGATGGAGCCTCAACTTCATATCTCCCTCTTTTTCCAGTTGTGGAATTTCAGTAGACCTGAAGGCGGAAGGGGAATTCAGGGTAATCGGATATCCGAATGAATTCATCCAGGTCTTGCTCAATATTCTGAACAACGCTCGCGACATCTTCCTGGAGCGTGATGTCCGCGACCCGCAGGTGCAGATCGTGATATCCAGCGAGAACAACAGGTCTGTAGTTGCCATCAGGGATAACGGAGGGGGGATACCGGAAGAAATACTGCCCATGATATTCCAGCCCTACTTTACAACCAAGAAGGAGGGGAGCGGGACCGGCATAGGGCTCTACATGTCGAAGGTGATCATCGAGAAGAACATGAACGGGAGTCTCACTGCCCGTAACGTAGGCAACGGAGCCGAGTTCAGGATTGAAATTTGAGCTATGGAGTTGCTGTCGGGCAATGCCCGTTTTTCCGGTGCAGCCGAAGAGGCGCTGATTCGGCTGCACCGGAGTTCCGGGACAAGATGATGGTGCTGAAGTAACTGAGCTTACCGCCGTTTCGTCTTCTTCTGCTTGGGCGTGTGCTTCACATTTTTTTGTTTCGTCTTCTTTTTGACGATCTTCTTCTGCTTTTTGCCGGCTTTTTTCTTATACTGGGCCGGTTCGGGCGACAGGTCATTCTTTATCCGGCTGAGGAGCAGCGGCGGCTCGTCGAGGTTCGGGTCCGCTTTTTTGGCGGCTTCGAGAGCCTCTCTGGCTTCTTTGATCTGCCCTTTTTTCAGATAGAGCCGCCCAAGGGCGTTCAGTCCCTTCGCATGGTCGCTCTTCAGTCCGACGGTTTTTTCATATTCGGCAATGGCCGCTTCGAAATCCTTCCTGAATTCGTAGATGATTCCCAACTTGTAGTGGGCTCCGGGATCCTGAGGGTAAAGCTCGGAACCCTCCTTGAGCAGGACGAAGAGATCCTCGTATCGTTTCTTTTTTACGGCAATTGCAATGAGCGCGGAGCGTGCATCCGAGTCTTCCTTTTTAAGGCGAAGCACCTCCCGGTACTGGGCTTCTGCTCCGTCCACCAGGCCCCTTCTAGTGAAAAGAGATGCCAGTTCTCTGCGGGCCTCAAGATTGTCAGGGGCGAGCCGTACTGCTTCCTGATACTCCGCCAGCGCCTCCGGGTACTTCTTCCCCTTCTCGTAAACCTTTCCCAGTTTCAAATGGAGTACGGGATTGTCGTTCCTGACTTTGATGAGTTCCTTGTACTGCTCCGCCGCTTCCTCGAAGTCCCCCCGCAGAAAATATATCTCAGCGAGCCTCCTGCGGGCGTCACCGTTGGCCGGGGAGAGCTTCAAAGCCTGCCGGTACTGGGTTGCCGACTCATCGAGGAGACCCTTGCGCTCGTTAAGAACTCCAAGGTTGTAGAAAAGATCGCCGTCGGCACCCTTCAGGGAGACGGCCTTACGGTATGCGGCAATGGCTTCATCGTCACGGCCGGCCGCCATGAAGGCATCCCCGAGTTTCTGAAGAACGTCGGGCTGCTCGGGCTTAACGCTCAGGGCAGCCTCGAAGGCGTCGGCTGCCTTCTCGAAGTCGCCTTCCGAGTAGCGTTCGTCACCCGTGCGGATGTATTCGGCTGGGTCGATTGTGTCGGCAGCTCCGGCAAGCCGGTATTCTTTCATGGCATTCTCATAATCTCCCCTGTCTTTGAGGATGTCGGCCATGAACCGGTGAATGTTCCTGTCTTCCGGGTTCCTGACAGAGGCGTTCTCAAGCTCCGCCAGGGCTTCATCCGGCCGGTCGAGGGAGAGGTACACCCTTGCCCGCAGGAGGCGTGCGCGTTGGTTGTCCGGCTCCACAGCCAGGATACGGGAGAGTTCCCTTTCTGCGTCCTCTAACCGCTCCGCGCCGAACATTGCTTCGGCCAGGCCGATCATGACCGGGCTGTCTCCAGGGAAAGCCCGGGCTGCTTCGGAATAATGGAAGGCAGCCAGGTGATACGCCTTCTGTCCAAGGAGAATCTCTGCCAGCGCCTTGTGGTATTGCGGGTCCGCCTTTCCCATCAGCCCTCTGGTAAGCTCGACCGACGCCTCGGAAACATCCCCTCTTTGCGCCAGCAGAAGCCCCAGGTTGCCGTGAGCAACCGAGAGCGTATCATCTAGGGCCAACGCCTTGCGGTACCGGGCGACGGCCTGTTCCGTTTCTCCCGCTTCCTCACGGCGCAGAGCCTCTACGAAATTGGCTGCCGCCCCGTCAGGGCAAAGTTCCAGTGCTTTTTCCTCCTGATTCCTCCGCTCGTCCTCATTGCCGGATAGATTTCTTACGATATCCTTGGCTTTGTCACATTTATTCTCTTCTCCGAACCCCCAGGTGAAACCGCAGGATATGGAGGCGAAAAGCATAAGTAGCAATAATTTTTGCATATTTTTCATATGATCTCCAGGTCGCAGAATAGAGACCTTTCCATGCATTGTTGCAGGGAAAGGTTTCATCCTGCAGCAGAAACGGTTCCTGTTGCGGCAGCACCGGCATCGATGTCCACCGTAGAAGTCCAACAGGGAACTTACGGCACTATCCTGAACAGCTATTGTGCCGTTACCACGAATTCGTCCCGCCGGTTTTTCGCCCACGAAGCTTCATCACTCCCCGGGACGGCAGGTTTCTCTTTACCGTAGCTGATTACCGACAGCCTTTCCGCCGGAACTCCCAACGTTACCAGATATTCCAGTGCGGCCTTTCCCCTCTTTTCACCGAGGGCCAGATTGTACTCGTCCGAGCCCCGTTCGTCGCAGTGCCCTTCGATTCGGAATTTAACGCCGGACTTGCCTTTTATCTCGCGGGCATTCCGAGTGAGTGCATCACGGGCGGCAGGCGACAGAAGGTACGAATCGAAGTCGAAGAAGATGTTTTCCAGGGCGAGCTCCTGAGCCAGGGACTTGCCTGCGTTATCTGCCGGTCTGCCACCCACAGGAGTCTCCTTGACCGCTTGCTCTTCGATGGCGGCTTGATCACTGGAGTCGGTGCCGGCAGGTGCTTCCGCATTTAGTACCGTTGCTGCGGGTGCAGTGAGTTCCTCCTTTTTCACCAGGTCCTTCCTGGCACAGCCGCCGGCGACAAGTACTCCAAGCGCGACAACAGTAAAATATTTGCTGAATATCCTATTCATAGCTTCTCCCCTTTGATAGTTATTCATATATAGCTGGTTGGATGCATGTGTGCCTTGCAGGACACGCAAGATGCAGGTGTCCCCGGGGTCGCGCCGCGAGGCGCAAACCGGGCAGGCATCATCGGTTTTGGGGGATTACGCGGGGATTAAGGGAGGAGCGCGGGCAACGTGCTGTTGTACGAGGATCGAGCTGAAGCTCTCTAGCTTGCAGAGGAATGAAGTCCTGAACAGCGGGGGGAGGCCGGGAGCCGTGGGGGGCTGGCAGGCCTCAAAGACGGAGGTTGCGCTTGCCTTCTGTCCTGCCGGCTGACCGGCTTTGACAGGGCTTTCTATGACGGCACGTGGGCGGGGCTTGGGCGAGTGGGGCCTGGTGATATCCGGGACCCGCATCCCGAGGAATACCAGGAAAAAGGAGACTGCCAGAGCCACCTTTCCCGCGTGTCTTTTGCTCCATGGGGTTCGCCGCGTGCCGTTCATCGGGAGGGACTTTACACCAAATTCCTTAGAAATTCAATGAAGCACCTGCCCGTCTGTGACAACCTGCGTCTTTCGGGTTCACCTTACAGATCGACCTTGCGAAGCCGCAGCGCGTTCGCTATCACCGACACCGAACTGAACGTCATGGCCGCGCTGGCGATCATGGGGCTGAGCAGCAGCCCGAATGCCGGGTAGAGGACACCCGCAGCAATGGGCACGCCGAGCACGTTGTAGATGAAGGCGAAAAAGAGGTTCTGCCTGATGTTCCTCATGGTGGCCCGGCTCAAGCGGCGGGCTCGGGCGATGCCGCGCAGATCCCCCTTTACGAGGGTAATTCCTGCGCTCTCCATGGCGACGTCGGCGCCCGTTCCCATGGCGATCCCCACGTGCGCGCGGGCGAGAGCCGGTGCGTCGTTGATCCCGTCCCCCGCCATCGCGACTGTGCCCCCCGATTCCTGGAGGCGGGATACCGCGTCACTCTTCTCGTGGGGGAGCACCTCCGCCACAACCTCGTCGATGCCGAGCTTCCGTGCCACTGCCTCTGCGGTGGCGCGGCTGTCGCCGGTAAGCATGACGATCCTCACCCCCTCATCGTGGAGAAGGCGGATTGCCTCTCCCGTCGTTTGCTTTACCGGGTCGGCAACGCCTATGATGCCGGCGGGGCTGCCGTCCATCGCCACGAGCATTACTGTCTGTCCTTCCCGGCGAAGGGCCTCAGCCCGCTCCGGGAGAGAACCCGGAGGGATTCCCTTTTCAGCGAAAAGCTGGCGGTTCCCGAGAAGTATGGAGCGCCCCTCGACCCTCCCGATAACCCCCTTGCCGGGAAGCGTCTCGAATTCCCGTGCCTCGGCCAGTGCCATGCCTCTCTCTTCGGCGCCTTTTACTATGGCCGCTGCAAGGGGGTGCTCACTCCCCCGTTCGAGACTGCCCGCCAGGCGAAGAACCTCCTGTTCATCGAATTCGGGTTCGGTAGACACGGTGACGAGGCGGGGTTTCCCCTCGGTGAGGGTGCCGGTCTTGTCCACCACCAGAGTATCCACCTTTTCGAGCACTTCCAGCGCCTCCGCATTCCTTATCAGAACCCCCGCTATCGCTCCGCGCCCCGTTCCGACCATGATGGACATGGGGGTGGCGAGCCCCAAGGCGCACGGGCATGCGATGATGAGCACCGCCACCGCGTTCACGAGTGCATAGGCCATGGATGGCTCGGGACCGACGAGGCTCCAGACGATGAAGGTGATGATTGCGCTTGCAATCACTGCCGGCACGAACCATGAGGAGACGAGGTCCGCCAGGCGCTGGATCGGCGCCCGGCTCCGCTGTGCTTCCCCCACCATCCGCACGATCCGGGAGAGCAGGGTATCGCTCCCAACCCGCTCCGCTTCCATGATGAAGCTCCCGGTGCCGTTTACCGTCCCTCCGGTGACCCGGCTTCCCGGTGGCTTCTCCACCGGAATGGGTTCGCCGGTTATCATCGATTCATCCACCGAGCTCAGCCCTTCGCGCACAACACCGTCCACAGGCACCTTCTCTCCCGGGCGTACCCGCAGCCGGTCCCCCGGCAGCACCTGTTCGAGGGGAACCTCCTCTTCACCGGTTTCCGAAAGCCTTCGGGCCGTCGCCGGCGCAAGCTGAAGCAGCGCTCTGATTGCGCTGCCGGTTCGGCTGCGCGCCCGCAGCTCCAGGACTTGGCCCAGGAGCACGAGCACGGTGATGACTGCCGCCGCTTCGAAATAGACGGCGATCTGGCCGCCGTGGCCGCGAAACGAGGCGGGGAAAATCCCGGGGAAGAGGGTGGCGACGACGCTGTAGACGTAGGCGGTGCCGGTGCCGATGGCAATGAGGGTGAACATGTTGAGGCTTCTGTTGACGATGGACTGCCAGCCGCGCCTTAAGAAAGGCCACCCACCCCAGAGCACCACCGGAGTTGCCAGGACGAGCTGCGCAAGAGCGGCAGGGCGCCCGTAGAGAGCGGGGTGGAGTGAGCGGGCGAACATCATCTCCCCCATGGCAATGAGGAAGACCGGCAAGGCGAACAGGAGGCCGATCCGGAAACGGCGGCTCATGTCCGAAAGCTCCGGGTTCGGCTCTTCCCCCGCCGTGACCGTCCGCGGCTCCAGCGCCATTCCACAGATGGGGCAGGAGCCCGGCTCGGAGCGGATGATCTCGGGGTGCATGGGGCAGGTATACTCGACGCCGGGCGAAGGCGCTGGAGTCGTGGGTTCGAGGGCCATGCCGCACTTCGGGCAGGAGCCGGGGCCGGTTTGCCGGACGTCGGGATGCATCGGGCAGGTGTATTCGGTATCCGAAGAGATTGAGTCCTTGTGCGCTTCTTTTTTCAGGTACGTTTCGGGGGAGACACGGAACTTCTCGACACAACGGGCGCTGCAAAAGTACCAGGTGTGCCCTGAATATTCCGCGGAGCCGGCTGCCGAGGCAGGTGAGACGTCCATTCCGCAGACCGGGTCCTTTGCCGTGTCCATCCCCGAGGGGGCGATTGTCTTGTCCTGATCCATGAGCATTCCGTGCACAGCTCCCGGCAGTCAGCTACCCGAGGCGAAGCGTCTTTACGTCACGCTCTTCCGGTGATGGAAGCGCTCCACCTCCTTCTGAGCCCCTGCCAGAATTCGTGCAACGGCAGCCCTGTGATATCCTCTTCCGAAGGAGCTGCGGGCACCTTCGGTCCGGTTTCTTCTGCCAGTGAGGTCACCGGGCCCGGTAACGGCTCGCGCTGCGGCTTGCCGTCGTCCACCATGTGCCAGCTGGGCCGGTCCACGACGAACGGCAGCTTGAGGATCTTCCCGGTAGTGAGTTCTTCAGGGTTCTGATAAGCCGCCACTCCGATGGTGATCCTGTCCTGGGGGACGTTCAGCCGGATGGTGCGGTGGAGATAGTCGGGCCAGCTGAAAATGGTGGACCAGTTTGAATCCGTTTCATCCTGGACGATGGAGTGATGAATCCCGTGCATCCGAGGGGTTACGATCACCCTGCACAATCGGCGCTCAACGTCGAAGGGCAGCCGGGTGTTGGAATGGTGGAACATGATCTCCATTAGGGTCAGCGTCTGCCACAGCGCCAGACCGAGGGGCGAAACGCCGATAACTGCCACCTGAGCTGTGCGCCACGGCACGGAAAGGAGCATCTCTCCCGCGTGGAACCGAAGCGCCGTCGAGGCGTCCAGATCCAGGTCCACGTGGTGGGCGAGGTGGAAGCGCCAGAGAAAGGGCACCTTGTGGGTAAGGTAGTGCCAGATGTAGAGCGTGTAATCGAGGAGTACCACGGAAAGGAGCAGGTCGGCCCACACCGGCAGCCGGCGGAGCTTCAGCAGGCCGATGCCGTGCCGCTCCACCATCCGGGAGAGTGGGGCGGTAACCGGTTTTTCCGTGAGTGCTATGGTCGCTGCCGTCGTGAGCGACATGAAAACATTCCTGGTGTCGCGGGAAGCCTTGCTTTGCCTCGACTTGCGCAGCGGGCGCTTCATTTCGAAGAACACCACCGTTGCAAGGGTCCCGAAGACCAGGACTGCATTGAGCCATGAGGGAAGTTCCCGGTACATTATTTCTCGTGATCGTGCCATTACAGCCCCCTTTGCAGGTATTGGACACAGGTTGCGCTTCTGGCCATCCCTGTCTCCCCGCTGCTCACCCTTTCTATGCCCTTCCCGGCTGACCTGCAGGCCATGTGCGCTGAGTCCCTCTTCCCGTCCCCCGAAGCACCATCTCGGCCGCCGCCGTCCAGGCGAGGTGGTTAACCATCTCCTTCGCCTTCGGCTGCCACGGCACCTTCTTCAGGCTCGGCGAAACCCCCAGCAGGGGCGCCAGTAATCCGTCGCAGGCAAAGAAGAAGGGAAGGGCGAAGGGAAGGCCGGCTCCCCTTGCAAGCTGCGGGTATTTTTTTCTGAGAAGTGTGTAGATCGTCCCCCAGACGAGGGAATAGGTAATGCTGAAAGCTGCGCGTGCCCGTTTCTGTCCCGTTTCAGTAAGTTCGTGTCCCGCTATTTTCTCGGCAAAATATGGCCCTGCGACGGCGTGAGCCGTTCCTTTTCTTACCTGCCGGTCACGTTTTTTCTGCTCTTCGCTCACCAGGCGATCCAGTAGCCTGTCGGCCAGGCCTGTGATGGCGGATGCAAGGAGACCGGCAGCCGCAGCGGTGATGAGCATCTTTCCGTCTACTCGCGATGTTGCAGTGTCCATGAGGCGTCTCCTTTCTGATTTGCCGCTTCTCCTGAAAGTGTAGCACGAACTTGAGAAGCGGCACTCGATGCGGGGATGGCAGCCGCAGGGGAGGTTTTCGGAGATGGCCCGGCACCCCTTCGGGCAAAAGCAGACGGACACTATGGTCCACCCACGATCCATGAGGCACAGTTACCGTTTCGGATGTAGCTGCGAGCCCCGGACCCGGAGCAGGATAAGCCCCGTGGCGAAAATCAGAGCGACCCCTCCTGCCCAGAGCGAGGTGGTTGTTCCGGTGGCCTGCGGCAGCGTGACCTTGCCGTAGTCGGGCAGCGCCTTGAAAAGGGGCTGGAGCCACGGAAACAGAGCCACGTACAGCGCTGCGCCGCAGAGCATCCCGAGCACCCCCACCATGGCGTCCCTGTGCCCTTCACCGCTTGCCGCTACGCTCGTGCCGGGACAGAGCCCGAAAATCGCCATTCCTATTCCGAAAAGAATCCCGCCTCCCACGACCCGCCCGACGGAAGCAGTCTGGATGTGTAGCGATGCCAGTCCCGTCGCGACAAGGATGTTCACACCGATCGTGCCGACGGCAACCGCCGTCCCCATGATTTTTACAACCGTCCAATCCTTCAGCAGCAGCTGGCCGAGTATCACATGGAACTTGGCGACCTGTCCCTTTTGCAGGAGGAACCCGAAGACAATCCCGGTGAGAAGTCCGAGTAAAAGTTTTGCAGGATCATCCAACATGATTCCGCCCCTCCCTTCCGTACAGCAGGAAGGCCGTTGCAACCGCCGCCGTAAACATCACCGGCGCGAAGATCCAGCTGGACAGCGCCAGTTGAAGGAAGCCGCTTATGGCATGGCCGCTGGTGCATCCCTGCGCAACCCGTGCGCCGAACATCATGATGAGTCCCCCCGCGAATGCTCCGGTATAACGTGCAGCGGGATTTGCACCGAATCTCCAGCGCCAGAGCTGTGGTACCTTTTCCCCCGGGCGATCCCCCGAGAGCTTTGAGCTCACGAAGGCGCCTATGAATACGCCGACGACCAGCATCCATTCCCAGTCGATCTTCGGTGATTTGTTCTCATTCGCTTTCTCTGCATAATAGGTGTTCTGCTCGGCAATCTGCGGTGCGGCGGCTTTTTGGACAAGGGCAGCACTGTATTCGAAAGCAGTGGTGATGCCGATCTGCCTGTCGGCACTGGCAAAGGCGAACCAGCTCAGAACGCCTATCGCAGCGCCTACCAGATAAGGGGACCATGACTTCAGGCGTAAAACATTCACCGCAACCTCCTTCCGTCACATGTTCCGGGGGGCCCTCGGAGCGCCCCCGGGAAACGGGGGCTTCCGAAAGCGCTTCCTGTTTACCTCGTCCGGCTCTTCCTCTGGGACTTTTTATCCATCTTCATCATGTCGCACTGCTTGAGGATCTGATCGACCTCTGCCGTCACCTTTTTCGGGTCCGGCGCCTCGGCCTTCACTTCTTTTTCGAGTGTGTCCAGATGCTGCTGGAGCGTTGCGATACGATCGTCCATCATCTTCATCTTCTCGCCCATCTGCTGTTTCATCTGGTCAGACATCGTCTTCATGTGCTCGTCGTGATGGGTCTTCATCTGGCCGAGGCTACGTTTCATCTCCTCCACCGCAGATTCCGCGAACTGCCTGTCCACCTTTCCGGTCTTGGCGATGTGGGCTTTGAGGGTGCCGGCGAAATTCACCAGGTTTCTCTTGTAGGCCATGGCCAGCTTCGGATGAGGCTCGTTCAACATCTGCTGCATCATACCGTCCTTCATTCCCCCCTGCCTCCCCATCCCCTTGCCCCCTGGCTGGCCGAAGGCTGCACCTGCGCCGGCGCATGTGATGAGCATAGCTCCCGTTATGAGCATTCCTGATATTCGTTTCATGCGCTTCTCCTTTCTTTCCCGGACGAGCCGTCTTTTCCGGTCTCAGTTACAAAGTCTACACCCCCCCCGGTCGCTTTCAATCCGGCTGGTTTGGATCCTTGTGGTTCCACCACTATTGGGAATAGTGGGAAGAAGCTTGAGCGTCTGCACGGTAACAGCATGTTTGAGCCAGCGGGACGGTAAGCGAGGGTTCTCGACCGGCCGCACGAAGGGCTGCGACTCGCTTTAGTATTTGGTCGGTCTCCGGAAACGTTCACCGGAGGGACCGAACCGCGCGGCTTACTTGCCGATGGCTTCTAAGCCTCATCAACCTTACGCTTTAGTTCTCCTGCTTCGGCTCCTTATCCGTTTGTAGGGTCGCTTGTCACCTGATTTGTTATCGCTCCGCGGTCCGAGGATGAATGAGGCGATCGTGGCTGTCGTGTAGCCGAAGACGGCAAAAGCATAGAGCGCGAGGAAAAGGCATATCAGGCGCCCCTCCGCCGTGCGGGGCCAGAACTCAGAACCCATCGTCGTCATCACCATCGCCGCCCACCACAACGCATCACCGTAATCGGCAAAGCCCTTCCGCGCAGGACCTTCCCGCTCGAACGCATACATTGCCGCCGCTCCCAAAAGGGCCACCGCCAGGCTCATCACGAGCACATATCCGATGCCGCGGTGGGCGAGGCGCCTTCTGATGCCGAGAAGGGTACGATTGAAGGTGCCGACGACCTTCAGCAGCCGCAACCCGCGGGTACTCCTGATAAGGCGCAGCAGAATGGCGAAACGGAATATTCTCAGGAGCCGGAGGGCGGGAACGATCAATGAAACCGCGGTGATGACATTCTGCCGGAGAAAAAGTGCCTTCCGTGGAGCCAGGTAGAGGCGCAGCAGGAAGTCGATGAGGAAGACCCCCCAGATGGCGTAGACCAGGATCTCCAGGCCGTAGGTGAGGCCGAACACCAGCTCGATCACCATGAGCATCAGCCACATGAAGCCGAGAGCTGTGACCGGTCCTTCCAGCAGATTGCTAAGCTGATCGAGAAGGGCCGACTTCTCCCGTTGATCTGTCCCGTTTTCTCTGTTGTTCATGTCGTGTGGCCGGCAGGATTTGCTTCAGTCACCCCGCTTGTCCTGAGGATCGAGTTGCGACAGCGTTGCGGCCGTTGAATTAATTTTTGATAAGATTATAGCAAAGCTCGCCCCTCACCTCCGGGATGTACCGGTTTTCTCATCCATACCGTTGTCTGCTAGGGTCATGAACAGGCCCACTTCGCTGGAAAGGAGGTTCATGTGGTAATGACGCCGTTGCCCTCTCCGCCAATGCGGATTTTCCCTCGGGCCGCTACAGCAGCGGAGTTGACACTACACTCAAACTCGTCACCTCGAAGATGCCCTTCGTAAAGACGTCATGGCTCCACCGGATGCATCTGAACGTGGCGTGGACCCACAACAGTGGCCGTGCAGAGGAGCTGGAACGCGCCGACATGTACAAGGCGATTTTCGGGTTCAGCGGACGCGTCGACCCGGATACGATGATGGTCATCGACATCATCCGTGAAAACGAGCGTGAGAAGGATAAGGAATCGAACGTGGTGGAGTTGGGATTCCGTCGGCAGCTCACGCCGCTCACCGTGATCGCAGTCGGCGCCGGCGCCGGGTTTGGTGACGAGTCTCCCGATTTCCGGGCCACCGTTGCTTTTCAGCACTCGCTGACATGGCCTTGGTTCTAGACGTTGAGGATGGGGAAGAGCTGCCGGGAGCCGTCCGAGAACACGGCTCCCGGCAATTCATTTTCAGTGGGACAGCCCCGCCCCGGCGGGCAGGCTTTTGATCATCTGGCGGCACATCTGTTCGCAGCTGCGGCAGGCTGTGGCGCAGATGCGGCAGTGCTTGTGCATCTCGGCGTGCTTTTCACACTCCTCGGCGCACATGCGGCAGGAGATAGCGCACGCCTCCAGCTGAATCCGCAGAAGTTGCGGCTCCGGTTCCGTCTGCCGGGTGAGAAGGCGTGCCGTCGTCTGGCAGATGTCCGCACAGTCGAGGTTGAGCCGGATGCAGCGGGTGAGCATCTGAACGTTCTGTTCACCGAGGCAGGCATCGGCGCAGGAAGTACAGACGTCGGCGCACTCGACGCATGCCGTGATGCAGGCTGCAAGGTCGTTGAACATATCCTGGGCCACCGGTTTTCGCGGGTGTGTCTGAAGCATTTCCTGGGTTCGCATCTCATCTCCTTTCGCTGTTCATCATGGGTTTGTTTCCCTCCCGGACTTCAGGCCGCTACCTCCGGCTCAACTTTTTCATTGCGCTCACCTGTCTTGCGGCTGCTCGTTTCCCGGATGTCGGGTCTCTCCCCATTGCCATGCGACCAGGGCCATCGGCCGCTGATTTCCACCTCCAGGGTGAAGCTGAGGAAGGTCCGAATCAGTACTATCCCCGCCAGGACGCCTACGCTGCGGAAGGTCGGCTCTATCGCCACCGTCCTTATGATGTCCGCTGCCACAAGGAATTCGAGCCCCAGCAGGATCGCCTTGCTGAGCTGCCTGCGGTAGCGTGCATAGACATCGGCCGAGGTTCCCTTCTTCAGGTACATCAGCAGGCTTCGCACGGAGGAGAAGAGCGCCCCCACTGCGATGGCAACAATCCCGCATACCTCCAGAACCCAGGCAGAGCCTGTTATCAGCATTTCATTGAAAGGCATGCGGCGGCCTCCCCGGCTTACGGTTCCTGTAGCTGATTCTGCCTCTTTAGATAAGCCTAATGCATGGATGGGCAAGTGCAAGCAGGAGCGAGCGCTTGCAGGTGGCGATGAAGCCAGCAACGGCAACCCGTTTTTGACTTCCCTTTTCTACCAGCTACTATTTCAGGTGAGCTGCTTACTCGAAAACGTGCGAAAGGAGACCTATATGAAGCGTATCTGTTCACACCTGATCCTTCTGCTGGCGGCATTTTGCGTCTGCAGCGTTTCACCGTCGTTTGCGAGGGAGGGGAAGAAAGGAGAATACAACCCGAAGGAAAGCTTTGAAGATTTCAGCAGGAAGCTGAACCTGACAAAGGAACAGAAGGAAAAGGTACGCCCTGTCCTGAACGAGCAGGCAGACAGGATCAGAGAGGTGTACCGGGAGGCACGGGAAAAGGAGACCCGGATACTTGAGGAAAACCAGCAGAAGGTAATGGAGGTCCTTAACCCGCAGCAGAAGGAGAAGTATCAGAAGATGATCGAGAAACGTAAGAAAATGCAGGAAAAAGCTGACGTGGACGTTCCCATCGTCGTTACCGTAGTTGTGGCGGAACCGGTGACCTACTACGGCAAGTCGGTAGTAGCCGATGGTTATGTGAAGCGAGTCCTCACAAAGAATGCATTCATTCTTTCAGAGGCTCCGGAGGGAGTGGCGGAAATCGTCGTCGTGGGTGCAGGGCCCGCCGTAGTGAAGAATCCGCAGAAGGGGCAGAAGGTGAAGGTGCGAGGTGTTTTCCAGAATTTCAAAATTGATGAGATTCAGAAGCAACTCAAAGTTGATCTGGACGAAGGGATATTCGGGCAGCTCGAGAATAAGCCGGGAATATTTGCCCGTTGGGTCAAGAAGCAGTAGCGAGATCGGTATAGGCTATGGAGATGATGTGGAGAGGGCCAAGGGCCTGAGGCTCGATGCGATGCACGGGACGGAAGGAGTGCTGAAGGACCCTGCCCCTGATGTTCTCGTTAAGGACCTGGCCCCTTCCAGCGTCATGATGCGTGCGCGCTGGTGGATACGGCCGCCGCGTGGGGCCGGCGCACTGGACGCACGTGATGACGCTTCATTGCGAAAGCAGAATCCACAAGGCGATACGACGGCTTCGGCGGATTCGAGGTCATGACTTTTCCGAGACTGGTGAAAATCAGAGCTTCCTGGGACACGCTCCGCACGAGCTACTGGTTCGTTCCAACAATAATGTCGGTTGCTTCTGTCGCACTTTGGGTCGCCTCCTACACTGTGGACGTCCAACTGGGCGAGGATGCTACCCGCAGGCTCGGCTGGATCTACAGGGGTGGCCCCGATGGCGCCCGGGAGGTCCTGGCCGTCGTCTCGGCATCCATGATCACGATTGCCGGCGTCACCTTTTCCATCACCATCGTTGCTCTCACGCTCGCCTCACAGCAGTTCGGTCCTTTTCTGCTCCGCAATTTCATGCGGGACAAGGGAAATCAGATCGTCCTGGGAACCTTTATCTCCACCTTCATCTTCTGCCTGCTCACACTCCGCATGATCAGGGGGATCGACAGAGAGACGTTCGTACCTCATGTTTCCGTCTCCATGGGGGTCCTGCTGGCGATGTTCAGTCTCGGCGTCCTCATATACTTCATCCACCACGTCTCAGCCCTGATCCAGGCCTCGAACATCATCTCAGTCGTAGGCCGGGACCTGGTAGAGGCAATCGACCGGCTCTTTCCGGACCGGCTCGGCCGGGAGGAGCCGGATGAGCCGGCCCAATGGAAGGTTGCGGAAGATCTCAAGGCGGCTTGCGAAGAAATAAGATCACCCGTGTTTGGTTACGTGAAGGCTCTGGACAATGACCTCCTCATGAAGGTCGCGAAGGAGAATGACGTTGTTGTCCGCCTGTTCAAGCGGCCTGGAGATTTTGTGGGGGAAGACGATGTGATTGCTCGTGTCTGGCCGAAGAATTCGGAGATTCAGGAGGTTCATGACGCTGTCAACGACGCCTTTGTCCTCGATAATCAGCGTACGGCGACCCAGGACGTGGGATTCGTGATCAGCCAGATCGTCGAAATTGCCGTACGCTCCCTTTCCCCAGGCATCAACGACCCGTTTACCGCCATTATCTGCATCGATTATCTGGGGCAGGGTTTGCGCCGGATGGCTGGGCGCTCGATACCATCGCCGTTCCGGCGCGACGATGAGGGGCGCTTGCGAATCATAGCCGAGACGGAAACCTTTTCGGAACTCGCCGACACCGCATTGAACCAGATCAGGCATTACGGCAGGTCCAGCGCGGCAGTCCTGAGCCGCATGCTGGATGTCATCACAGACATCGCCCCACACGTGAGGCGGGAGGAGGACCGGCAGGCCCTGCTCCGCCATGCGGAACGCGTACTGGAGGTAAGCCGTGCAGGTTTAGAGGAAAAAGATGCTAGGTGGGGCATCCGAAAGGCTTATATTCTGGCACGAGCCTCTCTGATAGCCGATGCAGACAATCCATCGCGTATTTCCGGAAAATTGCTTCCTCCTGGTTCCACACAGGGAGAACCGCGCGGCTGAGTTGTTGCGATACCGGTATACTTCTTCGAGGAAAATGAATACCGGCGACTTCATTGAGCTGGGCGAGGTGCTTTTTCCTGAACCCGGAATTTTGGATTACAGCGGCTACTCGACCAAAGGCTGCCGAACCTTGGGTGCGGTGAGCCTTTTGACATTAATTGCTGCTCCTATAAGCTTTTCTTAAAAAGAGAAGTTCATGTCCAGACGGCGAAGCGTCCAAGGTTGATCACCCTGATTTGACGGAGGTGTCTTATTTCTCCGATTCCTGCGCAAGACCAGTCAGGCATTTCCGTTAAATCCGAAACAGACCGGGCAGAGTATGTCGCGCGTGTGCTGATTGCGGTGGGCATCGCAGTAGGCGTGGGCGTGCTGCTGGCGTTTCTCTGGTACACGATAGACATGCTTCTGCTCGTCTTTGCCGGGATACTGGTGGCGGTGCTGCTGAGGGCACCTGCTTCCTGGGTCGCCGCCCGTTCACCGCTGTCCGGCGGCTGGTCCGTTGCACTCTTCATCCTCTTTCTGGCTTTGGTTCTTTGGGGGGGAGGTAAGCTAGTAGCTGCTCCGGTGATAGCGCAACTGACGGAACTGTCGGTAGCACTGCCGGAGAAGGCAGCACAGGTGAAGCAGCACCTGCTGATCCAACCATGGGGCGAAAAGGTTGTCGATCAGGTGGAATCCATCAACTGGACCTCCCGCCGGATAAACGTCCTCGGCCGGATGACCGGCGCCCTCTCCACCGCCTTCGGATGGGTCGCTAACCTGGTCATAATCTGTTTTCTCGGCCTTTACCTCGCGTTCCAGCCCGACCCCTACGTAAACGGCCTGGTCCGGCTTTTTCCGGTGCCCCGGCGGCACAGGGTCCGTCAGGTGCTGGAGCGGATAAGTCACACACTTAGGTGGTGGCTGGTGGGCACGTTCCTGTCGATGACTATGGTGGGGGTGTTGACCTGGTTGGGACTGTGGCTGCTCGGGATGCCCCTTGCCCTGGCGCTCGCCCTGCTGGCGGCAGTTTTTGCCTTCGTTCCCTACCTCGGCCCAATCCTCTCGGCGGTGCCCGCGGTGCTGCTCGCGTTTACCCAGAGTCCGCAGCAGGCGCTCTACGTCGTTCTTCTCTATCTGGCCGTGCAGGCTGTGGAAAGCAACCTGCTCACCCCGCTCGTTCAGCAGCAGGCGGTGGAAATGCCGGCGGCAATGATGCTGTTCGCGCAGATTACACTCGGGGTGCTGGTGGGTGGAATCGGCGTTGTTCTTGCGACCCCTCTTGCGGCGGCCGCCATGGTGGCAGTGAGGATGCTGTATGTGGAAGATGTTTTGGGGGATTCCGAAGGCGCCGGTTGAGCTGGAAAAGGAGAGAGCCGTTGAAAAAGCTGAAGCTGCCCCCAGGATTCCACGACATGCAGGCCTTTGCGCTTCTCGATGCCCTTGCAGGCCGGCGCTCCCGCCGTTTTTTTAGGGGGGCCGAAATCCCGGACGGCATCTTTGCCCATAGATCTGAACACCCGCCCCTTCCCCTCAGCGAGCTGGAAAGGCTCCTAGTCGTGACGGCGTGCGGCGGGAGCACCAGTTGGCACCACATGATCTTCCGCGCGCAGCGCTACGCCCCGCACCTGTCCAACTATGCCGGGGCCGCCGGAGGGCGGACGTTCCCTTCAGCCGCAGGGTTCCACACGAGCATGACTTTTTTCACGGACGACGAGGGAGTTTATGTCCTGAATATGCGGGATTCGCCGGCTGTATCGGAAAGGGACGAAAAGGGGGAGCTCGAGATCGAGGAACTCCTGGAAGGCGTCGGGAGGCGGATCAGGAAAATCCAGGATGGACGGCTGGGCCTGCCGCCGGAGGTCCCCTACGTGGAGCCTCATAACACCTGGGTTGTCAACCGTCCGGGAACTCTTCTCGTCATTCCTGTGGGAGACCTTGCCCAGCACGTCCTCCTCAACCTCTGCTACATGCTGCAGAACGGCCTCGTCCTCTACGATGACGTCCACAGACGTCCAGTCCCCGGCATAGAGCGACTCTCCCGCTTAGTCGAAGTCTCCAATACATGGCCTCTCACCTTCGTGGAGCAGTGGTCGATGGCCGAACTTTCGGCAGAGCTGTCCACAAGCTGCTATGCGGGAGCCCTCATGCTCCAGGCGATGGGGCTGGGGGGGTGGATGTTCAACGGGGTGGATCCCTGGAGCCTCCTTGGCGCCAGTGGCGATCCGGCCGTTCCCGGCCTCGGTTTCCGCTTCGACATCGACGAGCGCTGGCCCTACCCTAATCCGACAGGGCTGGAAGGGGTGATGGAAGGGTTCTGTCCGCCCCACGTTCCCGACATGCGGAACGCGGTGGAGGCGGTATGCCTCCGGAAATTCGGACCCGGCGGTCCCTTTCATCCCGAGACGCCGGGGCCGTGGAAGGAATCGGCAAAGGTTCGATCCGCAGCGCAGGTGCATAGCGAAGAATTCCGTGAATGCATAGCTCTGCAGGCGCAGTACGTTTTCGACACCTTCGGGAAATTCCCGGGCACCGTGCCGTCGATCTTCCTCATCACATGCCTGCAGGCCCAGCACCTGGATACCGGGTTCTACGACCGGTTCTTCAAGCAGGGTGCCTATCTCGAAACCCATGCGAGGCACATGGAAAGATGGCACCCGGAAATGGGGGTGCCATCCTCCCGATGATCCTCCCGTCACTGCATGAGCCACCGCTCCCTGTTCTTGGCGATTTCCTCCACGAGCCGGTTTCGCTGCGGCGGACTCAGCATGGCGTGAAATTCGGACAGCTTCTGGCCGATGAACCGAACCATCTCGTTGGACTGCTCGTTGTATTTGAGCATGAACTCTTCGAATTCCGCAGGGTCGAACTTGTCCTTGCGAAGCTGGGAAGTGAACCCGTACTGGATCTGGTCCGCCAGTTGCCGGTCTATCTGGGTCCGCTTGTTGAGGATCTCGTTCATGATGCTGTCGAGGTTCCGTCGCTGCACGTCGGTCAGCTGGAGGCTGTCGTTAAGCTCGGAAACGATCGCATCGGCCTTCTCGTCGGGCGTCTTCGCCCCGCATCCCGACATCAGGACCACCGGCAACATCAGTGCTACCAGGAAAAGCATCACCATAGTCTTTTTCATGATTTCCTCCTTTCCGGATTTTTACAGCACCGCATACCTGGATTCCATTCCATTAATGCTCACTATCAATTATACCATCCGCTGAGGGACATCCTCAGGTTCTGCCTGCCTATTCTCCTTCTCCGGATGTTTCTCCCCTTTTGTCGGCGCTCTTTTTCGCTCCTTCTCCGAGTTCATCGCAAATGGTGCCCTCCCACAGGGGGATTTTACTGTAGTAGGCGGCTCGGCCTATCATGTGCGCGGCAACCGGAGCGGTGAGTACGGTGAAAGCGATAATTGCCGCAATTTTCCCGGTGACGGCAGGATCGTCGAAATGAACAGCGGCAGCTCCGAGAATGAAACCCGTTCCGACCGTACCCGCTTTTGCCGTCGCCGAGAGCCGCATGAAGAGGTCGGGGAAGCGGAGCAGTCCCAGCGCAGCCACGAAAGCGAAGAAGCTTCCGGCAACCAGGAGCATTTCAACGGTCAGTATCCGCATTGCGTCTCCTCCTGAGGTAATAGGCGAATGCCACGGTGCCGACGAACACGACAAGCGAGAGGACTATGGCCGCGTCCAGGAAAGCGGGCTCGTCCGCGGCTATCGAATATGCGGCGGCGAGGCAGATGATGAGGCTCGCCATGAGATCGAGGGAGATGACGCGGTCGGGAAGGTCGGGCCCCCGGGCCAGCCGGGCGAAGGCGAGGATGATCCCCAGCGCGAGAACAGGGAGGATGAAGTTGATGATGAACTGATCAAGAGTCACCGGAACACCTCCCGCACCCGCCGTTCGTACCCTTCCTTGACGGTCCGCCTTACTTTCTCCGGGTCATCTATGTACATGGCATGTAGATAGAGTGTGCGGCGATCCTCAGTTACATCGAGGCACAGGGTGCCGGGTGTCAGTGTGATGAGGGTGGCAAGGAAGGTAATTTCCGCCTCGGACTCCAGATCGAGCGGGATGGCAAGGATGCCCGGCCGCATCCGGTGGCGGGGGGTGAGCACGTCGTGAGCCACCCGCAGATTCGCCACAGTCAGCTCCCGGAGGAAAAAGAGGAGAAAGCCTGCCACATGTCCGAGCCGCGTCACGTATCCCTCCCGCTCTTTCTGAACGACCCAGATTACCAGGATGCCGAGCAGGAGG
This sequence comes from Geobacter sp. DSM 9736, assembly GCF_900187405.1. Classification (NCBI taxonomy): domain Bacteria; kingdom Pseudomonadati; phylum Thermodesulfobacteriota; class Desulfuromonadia; order Geobacterales; family Geobacteraceae; genus Geobacter; species Geobacter sp. DSM 9736. Next base: position 2,547,406 of record NZ_LT896716.1, on the reverse strand, counting down.
CCCGCGGCCATGTTCGTAGCGGTGAAATTTCCCGTAAGGGCTATCCAGGCCAGCATGAGCAGAATGTGGAAGAGAAAGGTTCTCATGGCGATTTGCCCAATACGGCATTGATGTATCCGTCCGGATTCATTAGCTGTGCTGCAGCTTCATCCGCAAGGAGCAGTGCCGGTCCCGCAGCCGCTCCCAGCACTACTGTGAAGAGGGCCAGAGCCGCCGTCGGACCCATGAGCAGCAGCCGTGCTTCGGAAGGCAACGTGTGCCGGCGGGAAGGAGCAGCCTCTGCCGGACGTTCCTTCCAGAAAGCTTCCTGCCATATCTTGGTCATCGAAAAAAGGGTGAGGAGGCTGACCGCGAGGGCCGTGGTGACGATCAGGTATTGTCCACCCTCGATCCCCGCGCGCACCAGAGCCAGCTTGCCCCAGAAACCGGAAAGAGGAGGTATGCCTGCGAGGGAGAGCGCGGGGATCAGAAAATGCGCGGAAAGTGCAGGGTTTGATTCATAGAGGCCTCCGAGTTTTTTCAGGTCATGATGCCCGGCGACCCGCAGCACTATGCCGCTTACGAGGAAGAGGGCGGCCTTGGCCACGATCACGTGGACCATGAAGAAAATTGCCCCCGCCAGGGCTGCAGCACTGAAGAGACCGAGCCCCATGAGGAGGTATCCGATCTGGCTCACTATGTGGAACGAGAGCAGCCGCCGGAACTCGTGCTGGGCCACCGCTCCGAGAACTCCGGTCACCATGGTGAGTCCGGCCGCGATAAGTATGAGGTTCTGGATATACTCACGGTCGTGGACGAAGAGGAGCGTGAATACCCGGATCAGCATGTAGACTCCGGCTTTTGTCAGCATTGCGGAGAAGAGGGTGGAAACGGCCACCGGGGGCGTGTGATAGGAGGCGGGGAGCCAGAAGAAGAGCGGGAAAACCGCCGCTTTTATGCCGAAGGCAACCAGGAAGAGGGTGGCGGTAGCCGCCATCGGTCCGCCGGGAGACTGTACACGTGAAAGAAGAGCAAGGTCCGCCAGGTTCAGGGTCCCCGTCACGCCATACAGAATCGCAATGCCGGCGAGAAAGAAAGCCGACGCCGTGAAATTGAGAGCGACGTACTTGACAGCTCCTTCCATCTGTCCCCGATGGCTGCCGAGGGCCAGGAGGGCGAAAGAGGCGATCAGCATCACCTCGAACCAGACATAGAGATTAAAGAGATCTCCCGTCAGAAAAGAGCCGCAGACCCCCAGCAGGAGCACCTGCACGAGCGGGTGGTGCCCGAGGGTCTCATGCTCGATGTCGGTGCTTGCGAGGGAATAGATGGTAACGGCGAGGCCGCTCAGCCCGGCGGTAACTACCATGATGGCGCTGAGAAGATCCGCAGCCAGGGTGATGCCGTAAGGCGCGGGCCATCCTCCTGCCTGCAGGCTGAGGATACCTTCCCGCCGGACCGCCGTCAGGAGAAGGATGCCGGCGGCCAGGAGGGCTCCCGTTCCGCAGATGCCCAATACCCGCTGAATGCGCCTCTTTCTCCAGGCGAACAGCTGGAGCAGGGCGGTCGCAAGCGGTATCAGCAGCGGCAAGATTACTAGCTGTTTCACCCGGGGCTCCCTGTCATGTGTCGGTTGTAGTCAGTTCGTCTATGTCGTCGGTGCCGACGGTCTGATAGGCCCGCCTGACGAGCACGAGTGCGAAGGCCTGCAGGCCGAAACTTATCACGATGGCGGTAAGGATGAGCGCCTGCGGAAGCGGATCGGCAAAGGGGGGGGGAGGCTGAGCCGCATCTATGGGGACATGAGGCGGGCGCCCCCGCACCAGCCGTCCCATTACGAAGATGAGGAGGTTCGCAGCGTTGCCGAGAAGCGACAGGGCGAAGACGAGCTTGACGAAGCTCCGGCGCATCATCATGTAGAAGCCTGTCGCATAAAGCCCCCCTATGAGCAGGGCCAGGACCGTTTCCATTATTCCTCCATGAGCGAAAAGACCACCAGCAGCACCATTCCGGTTACCACAAGATAGACGCCGAAATCGAAGAGAAGGGGCGTGCCGACGGCGCCGATGCCGGGAATGCCGGTCTCTATCCAGAGCCCGGTCAGAAACGGCAGTCCGGAGGCCAGTGGAAGCACGCCGGCGGTAAGGGCAACCAGAAGCCCCCAGGAGACGAGAAAGAGCGGATCGATGCCGAGCGTTCGCCGTGCGCTTCGCACGCCGTGGGCCAGCGCGTCGAGGGCGAAGGCCGCCGCGGCTACGAGCCCCCCGGAGAATCCGCCCCCCGGCTCATTGTGCCCCCGGAGGAGCAGAAACAGTGAGAAGAGGACAAGGAGCGGCAGGAGGAGTCGCGATGTAGTGGAAAGAATGAGCGACTGCATGTTACCCGCGCTCCCTGCTGCCGAATTTGATGAGGCCGTAAATGCCTATGGCTGCGACGGCGAAAACCGTTATCTCCCCCAGGGTGTCGAGAGCGCGGAAATCGACGATAATGACGTTGACGACATTGCGGCCGTGAGCCTCGGGCAGGCTGTTTTCGGCATAGAAGCCGCTTACCCTTGACTGCAGCGGCCGGGAAAGCGCCGTGAGAGTGAGAAGGGTCATCATCACGCCGCAGGCCAGCGCCACCAGCGCATCGCGCAGTCTCACACTCGCTGAAGACAGCAGGGAAAACCGGGGGAGCCGGTAGAGGACCAGAACGAAGAGAATCACCGTGAGCGTCTCGATGCAGAACTGCGTCATCGCCAGGTCCGGAGCTCCAAAGAGAAGGTAGATCAGTGCCACGCCATAACCGACTGCTCCGAGGGCGGCTACGGCGGCCAGCCGCGAAGTGGTTACCGCTGCGGTGAGTGCGCCGGCCATGACGACCCCCGCAGTCAGCAGTTCGTACATCCGCACTCCCGCAGTCCATCCCGTTTGCAACGGCTCCCCCTGCCGCAGGAGCGCGAAGGCAAGCAGGAGAATCGCAGTGCCGACTGCCGCCATGAGGTAGCGGCGCAGGTATCCGCTCTGCAGAAGCCTCGTCTGTATTCCGGCGAGGCCGAGCATGCCGTCGAGGAGTATCTGGTAGAACCTGGCAGGTCCCCATATATTCCACTCCGGTCTCCCCGCCGCTCGCTGGAGAAGGATTCCCCTCGCTCCATATAGCAGGACGCCTCCCGCGACGGTCGCAATTCCGAGCAGGAGCACCTGGTTGACGCCATGCCACAGCTTCAGGTGGACTTCGCTCGGCTCCGCCCTTATGGCGCTGACGGCAGGGGCGACAAGAACTTGAGCGGCTGCGTCGGGGAAAAGTCCTATCCCGGTTCCCAGGAGCGCGAGGATAAGAGGCCCGAGCCAGAGACGCCACGACGCCCCGTGGGGCTTCCGGGGGAGGTCTGCAGCGTCGCCGAAGAAGGGGCGGAATCCCACCATGAAGGCGACGGCCACCATGAAAGTGTTGGCCAGGACCCCCGCTCCGGTGATGAAGAACGCGGCCCGTGGTGCCTGCAGCTTAGCCTCGTACAGGAGCTCCTTTCCGATGAATCCCAACATGGGGGGGAGGCCTGCCATGGACAGAGCCGCAAGTGCGGCGGCGACGGTCACAGCGGGCATGACCTTCCACAGGCCCCCGAGCTGGTGCAGTGTCCGTGTCCCGGTGGAATGATCCACCGCCCCGGCTACGAGGAAGAGCGCACCCTTGTAAAGCACGTGGACCAGGAGGTAGACGACGAAGGCCTCTACGGCGGTCGTCGTCCCTATTCCGATCAGGAGCATCAGCGTTCCAAGGGCGCTCACCGTCGAGTAGGCCAGCAACCGTTTCAGGTCTTCCTGAGGGAAAGCCATGATGGCGCCTGTGAGCATCGTCGCGACCCCGGCCGTCGTGATGGCATAATGCCATGCTTCGCTTCCCCCCAGAATCGGCATGAGCCGTGCCAGCAGGTAGAGCCCGGCCTTCACCATCGTGGCCGAGTGGAGGTATGCGCTCACCGGCGTCGGAGCCGCCATGGCAGAGGGAAGCCAGAAGTGGAAGGGTACCTGTGCCGATTTCGTAAAGGCCCCGGCAAGTATCAGCAGCAGTGCCGGCAGGTAGAGGGGGTGGTCGCGTAGATCCGCACTCCTCTCCATCAGGTGGGAAATTTCGAGACTCCCCCCCATGTGGCCGAGAAGGAGGATGCCTGCGAGAAGCGAAAGTCCACCGGCGCCGGTGACAAGAAGGGCCTGCAGAGCGGACTTCCGGGCGGCTTCCTGCCGATTTTCGAACCCTATCAGCAGGTAGGAGAAGATGCTCGTCAGCTCCCAGAAGAGATAGATGAGAACGAGGTTCGCCGAAAGGACGAGACCGAGCATCGAAGCCATGAATGCCAGGAGGTAGCCGTAAAGTCTTCCAAGGTAGCGGTGATCTTCCAGGTAGTCGGAAGAGTAGAAGAGAACGACCGAACCCATCCCGGTGATAAGAAGTGCGAAAAGGATGCTCAGCCCGTCAAGCTGGAAAGAGAGGTTGACGCCCAGGGAAGGTGCCCATTCCCACGCCTCTGCCGTTTCGCCCCCCGGCAGGAGCCGCCCGGCGAAGTATAGGAAGAGTGCAAGGGGGAGCGCCGCGCAGAGTCGGCCGGCATGCCTGGGAGCGCGCCGGTTGAGCCACGGCGCCGCCAGGGCACCGATATAACCTGAAAGAACGCTTGCCAGCACTCCATCATCTCCGAATCAGTTCTTGATGCGCCTGCACTTCATTATAAATGATGCGAGGCATATGGCAACGGAGCGCACCTTGCGTATTGTCACAAAGTCCCCATCGGTTAAACTGGATGGAAAAGGCGGACGGGGAGGAGTGATGCGCCCTTCTACTTTCAGGATGGGTACACGGTTCACCATTTTCATGCTGATCCTCATGTTATGCCTGCTCCTGGTTTCGAGCCTCTTCACCTATCAACGAAACCGGACCCTTATCGACAGGCTTGTGCTGAACGAGGCGCGGCTGGTGGCGGGTGAGGTGGCAGAGCTCATGGGAGAGGCGGTTGGGGTAGCACCCGTAATGCGGCCGGGTGTGCCGGCCACCCATCGATCCACTGATCTTGAGGCTGTGGTGAACCGGGTAACTGCACCGGAGAGGTTCCTGATCAGGGTCGTGTCCTTTCTTCCCGCCAGTGAACACTTCCGCCCCACGGATGTTGAAACGGCTTTGAAGCCGCTCGTGCAGAGCTCAAGCCGTCGTGAAGCGTCTCGTCTTCTGAAGGGGGAGGGGAGGAAGGAATTCCTGTACGTGCAGGCTCTGACCGTCAGCGAAAAATGTCTTTCCTGCCACGGTGCACGTGATGATGCTCCACCGTCCGTCCGTTCCCTCTTCCCCCGGGGCCATCGCATCTACGGTCACTCTTCAGGGGATCTCATCGGGGCCGTCGCGGTTACCATTCCGATGGATGAATTCTACCCGGAAGGGTGGAGCATGTACGGCGGCCTCTTCGTCAAGGGGGTCATCTTTCTTCTCGTCGTGTATCTGATCGGCAAGCTCATGCGCCGCAAGATCATCGATCCGGTTGCAGAGCTGGCCGAGACGGTTACAGGCATGGCAAAGACCGGAACATTCACGCCGGTCACCCCTCCGGGGGCGGACCCGGATATCCGTGCCCTCGTCGCGGCCTACAACGAGATGATGCACGAACTTCAGATGAGGACGGACCAGTACCGAAACTCCGAGCGCAGGTACCGCGCCATAGTCGAGATGTCCGATGCTGCCATAGTCACCTTCATAGAAGGAGGCAACATCATCCTTTTCAATACGAGGGCTGAACGTCTGTTCGGGCTGGAGAAGGGGGAACTGCTGGGGAGGGATTTCTTTTCTCTCGTCACCGGGGAGATTCGTTCCCGGCTCCCCCGCTGTCGAGGCATGGAGCCGATGCAGGGGGTGAGGATGCAGGCGCTGGTGGCCATTTCAGGAGGGGGGAATGTTGCCGTGGAAATGGTGATCTCGGCTGTGGACTGCTCCAACGGCATCTATGCCGCGATACTGTGGGAGAAATGACGAAGGCGGGGGAGCGGGCAAAACCGCTCCCCCCAATGTCTCTACTTGATAACGAACTCCACGCGCCTGTTCCTGCTCCAGGCGGTCTCGTCGTGGCCGCTTGCCGCGGGTTTCTCCTCACCGTAACTTATGACGGAGAGGCGATCTTCCGCGATGCCGAGGGTCCTGAGGTATTTTTGTGCCGACAGGGCCCTTTTCTCACCGAGAGCCAGGTTGTATTCCCCTGAGCCCCGCTCGTCCGTATGCCCCTCCAGCTGCACGTTCACCTGGGGGTTCTTTTCGAGCCACCCGGCATTCCGGTAAAGGATGTCCCGGGCTTCTTTGGTGAGGGTGAAAGAATCGAAGCTGAAGTAGACCGCTTCAAGTGTGCGGAGCTGCTCCGCCCGCAGGTCGTCACGCTCCGCGAGAGGGGTTTCGCCGACAGTTCCGGGGCTGATGCCTTCTTCGGCAACGGCCGTCGGGGGGAGGGCAGACGGGTCAGGCTGCCCCTTCGCGGACGGGGCTGTTGCCGATGCCTGCTCGTCTGCTCTTATCATTTCCTTTTTTGCGCAGCCTGCGGATAGTGCAAGCGTGCAGGCGGTAACGAAAATCCAGTAGGATGCTATTTTTGTCACGTTCTATTCCTCTCTTGTGCAAGATGTTGAGTCGGCAGCGGCCGGAATCATCGGCCTCTGCGGGTCCGGGATCAGGAAAGAGAGGGCCGTTCCGGGGGGATGAAGATGTCCCTGAAGACATCCGTGAGCGCCTTGAATGGTATCGCTATGTGAAGGAAGGAAACAAGGGGGAGATATCTCAGCAGGGAGCCCGGAATTCCCCAGAAGGAGGGGGAGTCGAAGAAATAGAACCTGGGCTTCTGGTCCGCGCTGACCCCCTGGCCGGCGTCGTCAGCCGCAACTGTACCTTTGCCGTCCGTCACCCGCTCGTGGAACGGCTCCAGGAGCTGCTCCCGCACCGTGAGCCCGCTTGTGGCGAATGCGAGGGTGACGAACAGCATCGCGCATGCCGACACCCTGACTATATAAGGATATGCCCGCATTCAAGACACCTCGATAATCATGTCTGCAGAGGAGGAGAAGCAGGCATTGCAGCAGGTATCACGCCTCATTCGATCTTCCTGACACGAAATAGTTTGCCGAACAGGATAGCCGCGATCGCGGCCGCTCCGCTCAGCAACGCTCCCATTTTAGCCGCTCCCTGGACGCCCGGTTCCGTAAAAGCTTCTCCTGCCACGAACAGGGCGACGGTGAGGCCTATCCCCGCAATCAATCCTGTGAGGGCGAGTTCCTTGTAGCCGACGTTCCCGGGGAGCGGGAACCCTAGCCGGGCACCCAGCCATCCCATGATGAAGATGCCGGCGGTTTTGCCGAGGAGTAGTGCGATCAGGACCAGCCAAGTCACCGTCCCTATTTCCGAAAACTCCACGCCGGCGTTTGCAAGCCCGAACATGAAGAGGCCGAAGTCAACCACTATCTTCCAGTCGTGCTCGAAACTTGCCAGCGGAGAGCGGTCGTGCGGATCGGTCTCGAAGATGCCCATGCGTTCACGAGGGGGGTGCGGGATGAAGGGTACGACAAAAACCAGGGCCAGGGCAGGATGTAGGTGCGCCTTGAAGAGCCCGGTCCAGCAGAGCGTGCCCCCGATGAGGATATAGGGCCAGTAGCTCTGGATCTTGAGGGTCCGCAGGAGCAGAGCCGCCCCCATCCCCAGCAACGGAAGGAGGAGCCAGGCGGGAGCCATCGGAACAGCCGGATCGGGATAGAAAACCGCAATTATGGCAAGGCCGATGGCGTCGTCTGCTATGGCAAGAAGCAGCAGGAACGAGACGGCAGGATGGCGGGCGCCGAACACTATCCTTGCCGCGAGCCACGCGAGGGCGATATCGGTGGCCGTAGGAATCCCCCATCCCCTTGTAAGGAGAGGCGAGCCGATTAGAACGTTCAGAGCCAGGTATACCGCAACCGGACCGACAACACCCCCTAATGTGGCCAGCAGCGGGTTTATCGCCTTCCGGGGAGGGTTCAGGTCACCTCCCGGGAGGCAGCTCTGTGTTATCTCGACTGCTGCCATGCCGAAGAACAGGACCATGAACAGCTCGTTGGTAACGAAATGAAAACTCAGGTTTCCGAGAAACGGGCTCTCGACAAAGTGGTGGTAGCCTTGCGGCGAAACGTTTGCCCATACCAGGGCGACCATAACACCTGCAAGCAGCGGAACGGAAAATTCCCGCAGAAGGTTTATCTTTTCTCTCACAACGTGCTCCTGTAACAGCGCATTCCTGAATGGTATGTTTTCGGCGACAGCCGCGACTGCGCCGGGAATCGCATGGTGTCATCAAGACCTTTTTGGTCTATCTGAGACGGAAATACTGACGTAGAAAAGGAGTGGGTGCTCCCCTTCAGGATCAACCTTGGTCAGCGATTCGGTTGTGAGGGGGAAGGAGACGTTCCCGGTAGACTTCCGGAAAAACCGAGGACGGCTCAAAACCCGTTAGCAGGGCGATGTCGGGGTAGTACTGGGGAAGCAGATAGGTTTCAAAACAGAAGGGACTGTAGTTAGTTGAAGATTCCGTGGCGGGACAGTCGTGGTCATGCTCCGTATCGTCAGCCTGCCATGTGAAACCCGCATCCGCCGTAGAAGCCGCAACGGTAACCGTTCCCGGAGAAGGAGACGCGATGCCGAAGCTCTGCACGGTGAGGGTGAAAATCACCATGATCATGACGGAGGCCAGAAATCTATGAAAGATGGAAGGGAAATCCATGGCGGTCTTGTCTCGGAAGGGATAACAACCGTTTGGAGGTTAAATGAATCGGACCGCTCCTGTCAAGGTCATTATCCGGCGGAATATCGCGATCATTGCAGGGTTGGTTCAAGCCATCCCTGGGTCTTCATGTTCCATGAGATGCACAACCCCTGGCAGATTCAATGTGGCGGAAGGCCAGGGGAGACTTCCTTCAAGGGTACAAAGTCAGGGGTCATCTTCCTGAGAGAGCGAATACATCAGGCGCCCACCCCCTTCGGTTGACTCCCCGGCCTGAGCTGCTAGATTGAAGGTGAGCGGACTGCATGCGGGTCGAAGACCGGCACCTGCTTTATATGATGCCCACACCTCCCCATGGGGGGTGTACATTACGTGGTTGCGGAGGCGCAAAGGTGCTCTGGTACGAGATGGAAGCCCGGGATGTCCTGGAGAAGCTAAGCACTCCAGACGGGGGGCTCAGCGGGCAGGAGGCTCGAGAACGGCTTGCCCGTTACGGCCCCAACAAACTTGCCGAAGAAGAGAAGATCAGCCGCCTCGCGATCCTCCTCCACCAGTTCACGAGCCCCCTCATCTTCATTCTTCTGGTGGCCGCGGTGGTGACCATCCTCCTGGGGGAGTACATCGACGCCGGGGTCATCATCGCGGTGGTGCTCCTCAACGCCGTCATCGGGTACCTCCAGGAGTACAAGGCGGAGGAGAGCGTCCAGTCCCTCAAGAAGCTCGTGGTGCCCAAGGCGCGGGTGATACGGGATGGGAGGGAGAAGGAGCTCTCCAGCGCCGAGCTCGTGCCGGGGGACCTGGTGCTGCTCGCTTCCGGTGCGCGGGTCCCGGCGGATCTGCGGCTTCTCCACGTGAACGAGCTGCGGATCGACGAGGCGATGCTCACCGGGGAATCCCTCCCCGTGGAGAAGGGAGCCGCTCCGGTTGCCGGCGAAAATCTCATCCCCGCCGACCAGACGAACATGGCGTTCATGGGGACCGCCGTGGTGAACGGCCGGGCCAGGGGGGTCGTTACGGCGACCGGCGCATCGACAATCCTCGGCACCATCGCAGGCGAGGTCAGGGATATCGGCCTGGTGAAGGCCCCTATCCAGGAGAAGATCGACCGCTTCGCCCGGATGATCGGGCTCCTGGTGATGGGGGCATCGGGGGCGCTCTTTGCGGTCGGCCTCCTTATGGGAGAGAGCGTAAAGGAGATGTTCATGACGGCGGTGGCCGCGGCCGTGGCAACGATCCCCGAGGGGCTGCCCATCGTCGTCACCATTGCGATGGCGGTGGGGGTGGCGCGGATGGCGCGGACGAACGCCATCATCCGGAAGCTCCCCGCGGTGGAGACCCTCGGCAGCACCACGGTGATCTGCTCCGACAAGACCGGCACCCTCACCCGAAACGAGATGACCGTCACCCGCCTCCACGACGGGGAACGGCTCTACGAGGTGACGGGAATAGGCTACGCACCCGCGGGGGAGATCCTCCTCGGAGGGAAGAAGACCGCACTCCCGGAGAACGAGGCCCTCTTGCGCCTTTTGCGGATCGGCCTGCTCTGCAACGAGTCCGACGTCTACGAGGAGGAGGGGCGGTTCAGGGTGAGCGGCGACCCGACAGAAGGTGCCCTCATCGTCTCCGCCGTCAAGGGGGGACTCGCCGTCGAGGAGGAAAAGGAGCGGTACGAGCAGCTGGCTATCGTTCCCTTCGAATCGGAGCGGGGGTACATGGCGACCCTCCACCGGCACGGGGAGGGGGCGTATCTTTTTGTCAAGGGAGCCCCCGAGCGGGTCGTGGAGATGTGCGCTGCCGAGGGATCACGGAGAAAGGAGATGCTCGCTGCGGCAACGGAACTCGCTGCCCAGGGGATGCGGGTACTGGCCTTCGCCTGGAAGAAGGTGGCGGATGGTACGAATGAACTGACCCACCGCGACGTGGAAGAGGGTGGGCTTCTATTCTCAGGGCTGCAGGGGATGATCGATCCTCCCCGCACCGAAGTCATCGACGCCATCGCCGGATGTCACAGGGCTGGGGTTCGGGTGGTCATGATCACCGGGGATCACGCCGTTACGGCCGAGGCCATCGGGCGCGAGCTCGGCATCATCGGCCCCGGCGCTCCCGTCATCACGGGGCGGGAGCTGGAGGCGATGAGCGACGAGGAGCTCTTCGAGCGGGTACGGGAGGTGTCGGTCTATGCCCGTGTATCTCCCCAGCACAAGCTGCGGATAACCCAGCAGCTCGTCAGGCACGGTGAGGTGGTGGCCATGACCGGCGACGGCGTCAACGACGCTCCGGCCCTCAAATCCGCCCACATCGGCATCGCCATGGGTATAACCGGCACCGACGTGGCCAAGGAGGCCTCCGACATGGTGCTGGCCGATGACAACTTCGCCAGCATCTTCAGCGCGGTGAAGGAGGGGAGGATCGTCTTCGACAACCTCCGCAAGGTGACCTTCTTCCTCATCCCCACCGGGGTCGCCGCCATCCTCTCCATCATCGGCACCATGGTGCTCGGGATGCCGATCCCCTACGTCCCCGCCCAGCTCCTCTGGATCAACCTGGTGACCAACGGCCTCCAGGACGTGGCCCTCGCCTTCGAGCCGGAGGAGAAAGGGATCATCGACCGGCCCCCCCGCCCCCCTCAGGAGGGGATCATGTCCCGACTTCTCATGGAGAGGACCATTCTCGTGGGCCTGCTCATCGCGGCGGGAGTGGTCTGCAACTTCGTGGTGACGCTTCGGGGGGGCCAGAGCCTGGAGCATGCACGGACCGTGGCGGTGACCACCATGGTCTTCTTCCAGTTTTTCCAGGCATGGAACAGCCGCTCGGAGCTGGGATCCATCTTCCACATCAGTCCGTTCAGCAATCCTTTCCTCTTCTACAGCATGATCGCTGCCTTCGTCGCGCAGTTGGCCGTCATCTACGCGCCGCCCCTCCAGTGGGTTTTCCGTACGGTTCCTCTCGGGGGTGTGGAGTGGGTGCGGATCGTGGCGATCTCGGCATCGGTGGTGGTGCTGGTGGAGGTGGACAAGTGGATCAGGAGGAAACGGCAGGCAGCCGCGGGTTGAGCTTGCGGCCGTCAAACGCGGACGAGGAGGCATTCATGTGCAGTGATTCCGTGAGGCGCGGGCCGGTCATCCGCCCATCCGATTTCGACGGGGCCATCTTCGACCTGGACGGGGTGGTGACCGACACGGCGTCGGTCCATGCCCGGGCATGGAAGGAGATGTTCGATCGCTTCCTCGCCCTCCGTGCCCCTCGTACCGGCGATCCCTTCCGCCCCTTCGAGATGGCTGAATACCGGATATACATCGATGGCAAGCCCCGTTTCGACGGCATCAGGAGCTTTCTCGCCTCCCGCGGAATCCTGCTCCCCGAAGGTACGCCCGAGGACCCTCCCGAGGCCGTAACCGTCCACGGCCTCGGCCGCCTCAAGAACGACCTGTTCCTCCGGCTCCTCCGGGAGCAGGGGGTCACCGTCTACCGCTCCACCGTACAGTTCGTGCACCTTCTCAAGCGCCTCGGGATGAAAACCTCGATCATCTCCTCCAGCCGTAACTGCGAGATAATCCTTGAGAAGGTTCAGCTTTTGGACCTCTTCGACGTGCGGGTGGACGGGGTTGAGTCTGCCCGTCTGGGGATCGCGGGTAAACCCGCCCCCGATATCTTCCTTGAAGCCGCCCGGCGGCTGGGGGTTGCGCCTTCGCGGGCCCTGGTGGTGGAGGACGCGGTTTCAGGGGTGGAGGCGGGGAGGGCGGGAGGCTTCGGCTTCGTCATCGGGGTGGACCGGGGGGGGAACCGGGAGGCGCTTCGCTACCACGGGGCGGACCTGGTCGTGGGGGATCTGGCAGAGGTGGCGGTGGAGGAGGGAGCTGCTGCGCTGCGCCCGTCGGCCCTCGCCTCCCTGGACGAGATAAGGGAGCGGTGCCGGGGAAGGCGCCTCGCCATCTTCCTCGACTACGACGGCACTCTTGTCCCCATCGCCGAGACTCCCGACCGTGCCCTGATGTCCGACGAGACGCGCAGTGTGGTGACGGATCTTGCACGCCGTTGCACAGTTGCCGTCATCAGCGGAAGGGACCTTCCGGACGTACGGCGTCTCGTCGCCCTGGACTCGATATTCTACGCCGGGAGTCACGGATTCGACATGGGAGGTCCGGAGGGGCTCCACCTGGAAAACAGGGTAGGGGTCGATTTCCTTCCCGACCTGGAAGAAGCCGGCCGAAAGCTGACCGCCGACCTCGCCCGGATCCCCGGGATACTGATTGAGAGGAAAAAGTTCGCCGTGGCCGTTCATTACCGGCGGGTAGCGGCTGAACAGGCGGTGCAGGTGGAGCGTGCGGTGGATGCCCTCGTCGCGCTGAACCCCCGGCTCCGCAAGACCGGAGGGAAGAAGATATTCGAGCTGCGTCCCGCCGTGGACTGGCACAAGGGGAAGGCCCTCCTGGCCCTGCTCCGTGCGCTCCACCTGGACCGTCCCGACGTGATACCACTGTACATCGGGGATGACGTCACCGACGAGGATGCTTTCGGCGAACTGGAAGGGCGGGGGATCGGCATCGCCGTGCAGGATGCTCCTGCCGAAACGTCCGCTTCATACCGGCTGAAGGACACCGGCGAGGTGCGGAAGTTTCTGGAGAGCCTGGCCGGCTTCTGCGCGGGAGGACTCTAATGGACCCCTGGATACTTGTCTATGACAGCTATGATCCTGCGGAGGAAGGGCTGCGGGAAGCTCTATGCACTCTCGGCAACGGGTATTTCGCGACCCGCGGGGCGGCCCCGGAGGCCTGGGCAAGCAATGTCCATTATCCGGGCACATACCTGGCCGGGGGGTACAACAGGCTGAAGACGGAGGTGGCGGGGCGGGTGGTGGAAAACGAAGACCTCGTGAATCTTCCCAACTGGCTCATCTTCAGATTCAAGCCCGAGGGGGGGGACTGGTTCAACCTCATGTCGGCGGAGATCGTGGCGTACCGTCAGGAACTGGACATGAAGCAGGGTGTGCTTTCCCGGATGGTGCGCTACAGGGACAGGCAGAAGCGGGAGACCACCGTTGCATTCCGCCGTTTCGTCCACATGGGGTCGATGCATCAGGCAGCCCAGGAGATCACCATAACCCCGGAGAACTGGTCTGGCCGTATAACGGTTCATTCCGGGCTGGACGGCACGATAGTCAATTCCGGTGTCGAGCGGTACCGTCAGCTCAACTCCAAGCACCTGGAAACACTGAAACAGGGGGTCTTCGGTGAAGACGGGATCTATCTGCTTGTTGAGACCACCCAGTCCGGCCTCCGCATAGCGCAGGCCGCCCGTACCATCCTCACTGCGGGAACCATCGTGGAGGGGGAGCGGCGGGTGGTGGAGCAGCCGGGATACATCCTTACAGAAATGGTCCTCGACGCCGTTCAGAACACGCCTCTGCGTTTCGAGAAGCTGGTGACCCTTTTCAGCTCCCGCGACTTCGCAATTTCGGAACCCCTGCTCGACGCCATCGAGTTGTCGCAGCGGAGCGGCGGATTCGACGACCTGCTGCGCAGCCACGTCACCGAGTGGGACCACCTCTGGGACAGGTGCGACATCAACATTTCCGCCAACGGCTGCACACAGATGATCCTCCGGCTTCACATCTTTCACCTGCTACAGACCGTCTCCCGTAACTCCATCGATCTGGACACCGGCGTTCCGGCACGGGGATGGCACGGGGAAGCTTACAGGGGGCACATCTTCTGGGACGAGCTCTTCATCTTTCCCTATCTCAACTTCAGGATACCGGTGCTTACCCGCTCCCTTCTTCTCTACCGGTACCGGAGGCTTCCGGCGGCGCGGGTCGCTGCGCGGCAGGCGGGCCTTTCGGGAGCCCTTTTTCCCTGGCAGAGCGGCAGCACCGGGCGCGAAGAGACCCAGCACGTCCACCTCAACCCGAAGTCGGGGCGCTGGCTTCCCGATAACAGCCACCTCCAGCGCCACGTGAACGCGGCTATCGCTTACAACGTCTGGCACTACTACGACACTACCGGCGACAAGGAGTTCATGGCGACCTACGGGATCGAGATGATCCTTGAAATCGCCCGGCTTTACGCCTCCCTGGCGACCTGGAGCGAGCGGTCGGGGCGCCACGAGATCCTGGGCGTTATGGGCCCCGACGAGTACCACGACCGTTATCCGGGGGCGGAGAAGCCGGGGCTGAACAACAACGCCTACACGAACGTCATGGCTGTGTGGGTGCTGCGCACGGCGCTGAAAGCCCTCGACCTGCTTTCACCAGGGAGGTCGCGCGACCTCAGGGAAAGCATCGGTCTCGATTCGGCTGAAACGGAGCGGTGGCAGGATGTCATACGCACCATGCGGGTTCCATTTCATGACGGCGATATCATCAGCCAGTTCGAGGAGTACGAGACCCTGGCCGAATTCGACTGGGAGGGATATCGCGCAAAATACGGCGACATCCAGCGCCTCGACCGGATCCTCGAAGCGGAGGGGGATACTCCGAACCGCTACCGGGTATCGAAGCAGGCTGACGTCATCATGCTCTTCTACCTCTTCTCTGCCGAGGAACTGGACGAGCTGTTCACCGCCATGGGATACCGGTTCGAGCCGAGGATGATCCACAGGAACGTTGAATACTACGCAGCCCGCAGCTCCCATGGCTCCACCCTGAGCAACGTGGTTCATTCCTGGGTGATGGCGAGATCCGACCGGCATCGCGCCTGGCAGGTCTTCCGGCGCGCACTGGAGAGCGACATCTGCGACATTCAGGGTGGGACGACCCATGAGGGGATACACCTGGGGGCGATGGCGGGCAGCGTCGACATGATCCAGCGTTGCTCCCTGGGGCTGCGGTTCATAAAGGGGGTGCTCCAGTTCAATCCGTGCATTCCGGACTCGATAGACAGCATCTCCATGCGCATCAAGCACCGCGGTACCTGGTTCGACGTCGTGACCACGCGGGACAGCCTGATGATTTCATCGGGGGAAGGGGAACCGAAGCCGGTCAGGATAAGGTTCGCCGACGAGGAGCACACCCTGGAGCCGGGGAAATCGGTCTCCTTCCGCCTCGAAAACCGGTGACCCGATTCGCCGATTTCAGCCCCTTTCCCGCAGCAGCGCCGAGATTGCCCGCCAGAGCCTGTACGTGTCGGCGAGCCTCGGTTCAAGGTCAACGTGCATCAGCCCCCGTACCAGGCATAGCGTCCTCCTGTCGGGAGGAAGCGCCCGCGCTAGAGCAATGCTCTCGGTGAAGGGGATGATGTCGTCGTCATATCCGTGGATCAGAATCATCCGTGATTTCAAAGCGGTGAGGTCGCGATTTGCGATGTTTAGAAGCTCGATCTCCTTGCGGATCGGCCCGGGAAGTTTTTCCATCAGAAGAGTCGCCCGCGCCGGATCGCGGTTGTCGATGAACCGGTAGAGGCTTCTCCCCTCGGGGCCGAGATCTTCGGCAAGATCCTCCACCGGGGCGTCGAGGTCTTCCATCTTCCGCTGCGCTGCGATGCGCAGGAGTCGACGGTCGGAGGGATTGCCGATGCGTTCCAGGTTGCTCGCCACGAAGGCCCAGGTGCCGTACCGGTTCGGCTCCCTGTGCCGGAGTGCCCCGTTCTCCCGGTAGTATCCGGTTGTGAAAAAAACAAGGACGTCTGCAAGGTCGTAGTATCCACCGATTATCATCATGAAGCGGACCCGGCCGCTGATACGCTTGTCCAGGGCAGCGAGGATTGCTGGGCCGGAGGCGTAGCTGAAGGAGCAGATCCCTCCTCGTCCCCCCGGGACAAGATCAGGCCGCGATACGAACCAGGCGAAGGCGGCGGCGGTCTCCCCGATGTCGCGGCTTCCGACCCGCAGGGAACGGAAGCCCTCCAGATCCGGTACGAGGACGGTGAACCTTGCCCGGGCGAGGCTCGTGGCGAAGGCGCGCAGGCGCGGATCATCCTTTCCGTTTTCGGCGGCGCCGGGAAGAAGGAGTATCCCGGCCAGTGGAGTTTCGCCGGGGAGGTAGAGGTCGCCCCGTCCCTTCTCTCCCAAGGCTGTGTAGGCTATCTCATGCTGTGACGGGTCGGGAGTGACCTTTTTCAGACGGCTCGGTTGGCGGCCGGAGGCGATGTCCGCCAGCAGGAGCGCGGCTTCATAACCACGCGTTACATGGCAGCCGCACAGCAGCAGGCATGCGATAAAGAGCGCGAGGTGCTGGCTGAGCAGTCGCAAAAACGCTGCAGATCCGTTTTTAGTGCCCCAATGTTTCATTGCGCCTTGTCCGCAGTACCGTATCATTCAAAGTGTAGCAGCTCGCCGGGAAACGTCATGGCGAGACGAACCGAAGGAATTACATGAACGTCCCTCTTGAATACCTGCTCTTCGGGGGCTCGGTCCTCCTGCTCCTGAGCATCCTGGCGAGCAAGGTCTCGAGCCGGCTCGGCATACCGGCGCTCCTCCTCTTTCTTGCCGTCGGCATGCTTGCCGGTTCGGAGGGGCCAGGGGGAATCCATTTCGACGACCCGCGGCTCGTCCAGTCGGCGGGGGTAATCGCCCTTGCTGCAATACTCTTTTCCGGGGGTATGGACACCGACTGGCGCAGCGTCCGCCCTGTTCTCCGGGCGGGGATCGCCCTCTCGACCCTCGGCGTCTGCCTCACCGCGCTCCTGATGGGGTGGTTCGCCCATGCGGTTCTCGGATTCGGGTGGCTGGAAGGGTTGCTCCTAGGGTCCATAGTCTCCTCCACCGATGCCGCCGCGGTGTTCGCCGTGCTCCGCTCCCGCAACATACGCCTGAAGGATGATATGAAATCGCTCCTCGAACTGGAATCGGGGAGCAACGACCCGATGGCTGTGCTTCTCACCATCGCCATCACCACCCTTGTCGTAGAGGGACAGTCGCGCATGGGGATTCTCGTGCCTACAGTTGCCTGGCAGATGGGGTTCGGCGCATTTTACGGGTATGCCGTGGGAAGGGGTGCCGTCCACCTTATCAACCGCCTGCGGCTGGAGCACGAAGGGCTCTATTCGGTGCTCACTCTGGCGCTGATACCTTTCACCTACGGAAGCTCCACGCTTCTCCAGGGGAACGGTTTCCTCTCGGTGTACGTTGCGGGAATCGTCATCGGCAACAGCAGGCTCGTGCAGAAGCGAAGCCTCATGCGCTTCCACGACGGGCTTGCGTGGCTCATGCAGATCGTCATGTTCCTCATCCTGGGGCTCCAGGTGTTCCCGTCGCATCTGCTTCCCGTGATCCCGGAGGGGCTTCTCTGCGCGGCGTTCCTCATGGTGGCGGCACGCCCTCTGAGCGTGTTCGGAGGGTTGCTCTTCTCGCGGCTCACAATGCGGGAGAAGGCCATGGTCTCATGGGTGGGTCTGCGGGGAGCGGTGCCGATCATCCTGGCGACCTTTCCGCTGCTGGCCGGGGTGGGGCAGGCGGAAACCTTCTTCAATATCGTATTCTTCATCGTGCTTACCTCGGCTCTACTACAGGGGACCACCATCCCGGCCCTGGCGCGTCTGCTAGGGCTCGAGGAGCGGCATCCCCCCCGGTCCCACCTGCACGGGGTTGTGCCCGACGACATGACGGGGGAGATGCTGGAGGTGGTGATCGGCGGGAATTCGCCTGCGACCGGAAGGCAGATCGTGGACCTTCGCCTCCCCACCGGGGCCTTGATCGTCTATATCAGGAGGGACTGGGAGTACCTGATTCCAGGCGGCGGCACGGTGCTGGAGGAAAACGACCGGGTCTTTCTCCTCGCGGCTGCTGAGACAGCTCCACTGGTGCGCTCCCTGCTGGAGGGGGGAGCTGAACGTTCCGGCGACGGGAGCCTGCTCGATCGCTGAATACATTGGAGTAAGCGGGACATAGATGCTCTGTCCCAGCGACAGCCTCTTTCTGCAGATGACCTTCTCCGCTCCGTTTCTACGGCAGCTTTCCTCCTCTCTTGGCAGGTATTTTCCCTCTCTTTCATCTCTCAAAAGGCAAAAACAATTTCGATATAACTTAGTGGAACTTAAGGAACAAGCGAGGGCACCCGAATACAGATCAAAGTCATATTATTGTTTTTCACTTTTAGCTTTTGGGACTTTCTGCACTCCTCCATGCTCCGATCCTCAGTGTTTGAGGCTGCTGAGCAACCAGGTCATCATTGACAATGAAACCGGCACTTGCTATCAATTCCCGGACTGCACGTTTTGTGCAGCCACGTCGTATCTAAATCTTAAAACGGGTACATATGGATTACAGCGCACTGCAGGACCTTGAAATTCTCTTCGGACTGGCTCTCGTTACGGTCGTCCTGTTCCGAAAGCTCCTTTTCCCCTCCATAATCGGCTTCCTCTTCACTGGGATGCTTGCCGGCCCCTATTCCCTCGGCTTCATCAGGAATACCCACCAGGTCGAGCAGATGGCCGAGATAGGCGTGGTGCTGCTGCTATTCACCATCGGCATCGAGTTTTCACTCAAGGAGCTGATGCGGATACGGCAGCTCGTGCTGTGGGGGGGAGGGCTTCAGGTCCTACTCACCATAGGCGCGGTGGCCGTATGCGGAACCGTTTTCGGGCTTCCGGTTAACCAGGCGGTCTTTTTCGGATTCCTCACCGCCCTTTCCAGTACTGCGATCCTCCTCAAACTCCTCATCGACTCCGGAGAAGTCGACACCCCCCAAGGGAGGATTGCGCTCGGAATCCTCATCTTCCAGGACCTCTGCATCGTGCCGCTCATGCTCCTCACGCCGCTCCTTGGGGGTGAAGGGGACGGGCTGCGCGGATTTCTCCTTATCGGCGTAAAGGCCGCAGCCGTCATCGTGGCGGCTCATTACGGTGCGCGTTTCTTCGTCCCGTGGCTTTTCAAGCAGGTGGTTAAGACGAGGAGCCGCGAGCTCTTCATCCTCACCATCATTTTCATCGGGTTCGGGACAGCTCTCCTCACGGCGAAGGCAGGGCTCTCGCTGGCCCTTGGAGCCTTCATAGCCGGGCTCGCCATTTCCGAATCCGAGTACAGCCAGCAGGCCCTGAGCGACCTCGTGCCGTTCCGGGAGGCGTTCATGAGCCTCTTTTTCATATCCGTCGGGATGCTTCTCGACCCGGCGATTCTCATGAAATACCCTTTCCTGATAGCCGGGGTGGTGATGGGAATACTCCTGGTCAAGAGCCTGATCGGCGCCGGAGCCGTCATGGCCCTGGGGGTGCCGATGCGGATCGCCGTCATCGCTGCCCTTTCCCTTGCCCAGATAGGTGAGTTCTCCTTCGTTCTTTCACAAAGCGGGCTTCGGCACGGCCTCCTCACCCAGGAGGCGTACCAGATATTTCTCGCCGCCTCCATCGCGACCATGGGACTGACTCCATTATTCAGAAGAATCGCCCCTGGTGCGGCAGCGTGGCTGGTGAATTTCGTACCTCATTCGTGGAGCAGAGGGCGGGGTCACCTTGTTGGGGAGTCGAAACGGCACGACCTGTCGGGGCACGTTATTATCGTAGGCTACGGCGTCAACGGTAAGAATGTGGCCCGTTCCCTCAAGCACCTGAAGATCCCCTACATGGTGATCGAGACTAACCCCTTTACGATTACCGCAGAGAAGAAAAAGGGGGAGCGGATTCTGTTCGGAGACGCCTCTAAGCCCGAAGTTCTCGAGCATGCCCACCTGGACAAAGCGCGTATCCTGCTGGTGGCGATCTCCGATGCCGCAGCAAGCAGGAGGGTCTCCGCCCTCGCGAGGCAGCTTAACCCGGCAGTGCACATCATTGTTCGCACCAGGTACCTGATGGAGGTCGAACCCCTCTACAAGCTGGGGGTTAACGAGGTTATACCGGAGGAGTTCGAGACTTCCGTGGAGATTCTGTCTCGCGTGCTGAGGAATTTCATGGTGCCCCAGGACGAGATCGAGCAGCGGATCGCCGACGTGCGGCGGGATGGCTACGACATGCTGCGGACCATGAGCCGGCGGCACAGTCACGCAGTGGGGATCAGCGGCTACCTTTCGGGGGCGGAGATAGGCACCTACCGCGTACAGAAGGGTGCTCCTCTTGAAGGGGAAAGCCTGCGGGAAGGAACCATCAGGAGCCGGTCGGGGGCGACAGTTCTCATGATAAAGCGGAAGGATGAGGTTGTTCCGAACCCGGACCCGGTGTGGGAGCTGGCCGCGGAGGACCTGGTGCTCCTGCTGGGAACGCCGGAGCAGCTTGCTACCGCAAGGAAGCTTTTTCAGCCGGGCACCTGACGGGGAGGCTGCGGGAATTTTAGGCGGTGCGGAGAGTGGGAGAGGGCTGGCGGAAAATCCTTATCGCATGACTGAAGGGGGGGTCTGCGTAAGATTATCCCGGGTAGGAAAATAAAGAGATATGCACCACTTATCAACTCGCATGCTGTATACCGGGTTCTCTATCTAGCCGATTTTTCACGAAAAACATCGTGATAAAATTCTTCAGGCGCCTTTTTCCACACAACCTGTGGATAACCTTTTCATATCTCTGTTGATTGCCGGAAAATACGTTGCTTCAGTTATGACTTGCGCAATCTGCACAAAAAATACGCATCTTTTTTCATTCTTTTGACGCAGAGCCTTCCCCCAGGATTCCGGCTGCGCGATCCAGGTTCGCTTGCGCCACAAGGTAGTCGCGGCGGGCGCGGGCGAGGTTCCCCCGGGCCTGGAGGAGGTTGAATTCTGCATCCTCCACCTCCAGCCGTATTTTAACTCCCAGTTCGAAACCCTGCTCCGCCATCTTCAGAAGTCGCTCAGCCTGTGACACAGTCCCTCCAAGGGCTTTAACGATCTCCCCCGATTCGCGCACGGCATGAATGGCATCCCGTATTTCCAGTGAAATCGAATCTGCCAGTTTCGCTTCGTCTATCTCCAGCGCGCGCCTGTCGCTCTGCGCCTGAGCCACCCGCCCCCTTGTCTTCAAACCGTCGAAGAGGGGAAACGACAGAAATATTCCCGCACTCCAGGCTTTGCCATCGGCGTCGAAGGGTCCGGTTTCCAGCTGCCGCCAGCCAATTCCCCCCTTGGCGTCCAGGCGCGGCTTGTCCTCGGCATTGGCGATGGTAACGAGTTCGGATGCAATGTCCCGCCGCCTGCGGAGTTCTTCCAGTTCCGGCCTCCTCCTTCGGGCGGTTCCGAGGATCTCTTCATAGGTGCCGGTATCAGCTACGGTGGTTTCAAGGTTGCCGTTAACCTCCACATCCTCTTCCAGCGCAAGAAGATACCGTAGCCGATCGCGGGTTGCCCGCATGAGGTTGCCGGTCCGGATCAGGTCCGGGCGGGCGTTTTCCACGGAGACCGAAGCCGCGAGGACGTCGTAATCGGTGGCGACGCCGGCGGCATGTCGCCGTTTCGCTTCTTCCATGTGGCGCTCCTTCTGCTCCAGGTTCTGCCGTGCTATGGCGAACTGCTCCTTTGCCAGAAGGGCGTCGTAAAAGGCTGTCATCACGTTTCTTCGCGTCTCCTGCCGCGAGATCCTCAGCCGTTCGTCGGCTACCCTGTAGCCCTCCCTGGCGGCACGTATTGCCGCTCCGACTTTTCCCCAGGTGAAGAGCGGCTGTGAGATGCCCAGTTCGATTGCCCGGAAGTTCTGAGTGGATGGGAAAAGACCGCCGGCCAGGGCGCTCTGGCTGTCATCCTGCAGCCTGGAGACCTGCCCGTTGATGGAGAGTTGCGGGAGAGCCGCGGAACGCTCCTCGACGTACTTCCCTTCAACGCTGTTGTAGAATTCCCTCGCCTTCAACACGTCCCGGTTGCGGCTGTCGGCTATCTCCAGCGCCTGATCCAGAGTGAGGACCCGGGTTTCGGCGGCATGCGCTTCCTGCATAGTCCGAAATCCGCCACAGAGACACAGAGACACGGAGAGGGAACCTGCAAAGAATGTAATCTGCCGAAACCGGCATCTCATCTTCCGCACAATGACCAGGGCGGTATGGATGGCGCCCGATCCTATTCCGCTCGACCTATGCATTGCTCACCCTCCGAGGCTCTGTGTCTTCGTGGACTTCGAGCTTCGCCTGCCGCTTCCACTTACGCTTAAGCCAGCCCGCCAGGTCGTCCATGAGGGTGTACATCACCGGCACGACGAGGAGAGTCAGCAGGGAGGATGTGAGGAGTCCGCCAATGACGGCCCTCGCCATCGGCGCCCGCCCTTCGGCGCCGCTTCCGATGGCGAAAAAGAGCGGGAGCATGCCGAAGATCATGGCAAGGGTCGTCATGACTATAGGACGAAGCCTCGTGCGCCCTGCCTCGATCACCGCTTCCCGGCGCGGCTTCCCGTCCCGACGCTGGAGAACCTTGGCGTAGTCCACCAGGAGGATGGCGTTCTTCGTCACGAGTCCCATGAGCATTATGAGCCCTATCAGGGACATGATGTTGATGGTGTCCCCCGTTAGTTTGAGCATGCCTGCCATTCCGACGATGGAAAGGGGGAGCGACAGCATGATGGCGAGCGGCTCGAAGAAGGACTCGAACTGAGCGGCCAGGATCAGGTAAACGAAGAGGACCGCCAGGATGAGGGACTCCGCCATGAAGGCGAACGATTCGGCCATGTCCTCGGCTTCGCCGGAAAAGTTGACGGAATAGCCGGGGGGCATCTCGATCCGCTTCACCGCTGCTTCCACGTGCTTGACGGCGGTTCCGATAGGGAGATTGTCCAGATTGGCGCTGACGGTGACCTGTCGGGCCAGGTCACGGCGGTTTATTTCGGTGGGTGTCGCCGCAACCTGAAAACTGGTGATGCTTGAGAGGGGAACGAGCTTCACTCCGCCATTGCCGTCGGGGACCGAAACTTTGAGGCTGCCGACCTGGGCGGGCGTGTGCCGCAGCGACTCGGGAAGGCGCACGCGCACGTCCACGGCGTCCCCATCTTCGTCTTCATAGGTGGTGACGGCCTCGCCGCCTACGAGCCGGCTGAGGGAGCTGACGACGTCGTTGGTGGATACTCCCGCTGAAAGCGCCTTCTCCCGGTCGATCCGCATCCGGTACTCCGGTATGTCATGCTCAAGGGTAGCAGAGATGTCTACGATGCCCGGCACTTTGTAGAGCTCCTCCTTGAGGCGTGCGGCCAGCTGCTTGAGGACCGCCAGGTCTTCACCTTTCAGGTTCGCGTTCAGAGGTTTCTGCGCACCGCCGATGTTCCCGACGATCTCGATGGAGGAGGTGATCCCCGGAATCGACTGGAGCCTCGATCTCACCTCACGCTGAATGGCTTCCTGCTTTCGCTGGCGTTCCCCTTTTTCCACAAGCTTCACGTAAAGGAGTCCGTCCCGCACGGTCCCGCTGTCTCCCGCGCCGATGGTCGCGTATGTGTGGTGTATCTCCGGAACGGCCTTCATGGAGGCCAGTATCGCGTTGAGTCTGTTTTCGGTTTCGGCGATGCTTGCATCGGGAGCGGTCTGGAAGCTGACCTGGAACTCGGCTGAATCCTCCGGCGCCATGAAGGATGACTCCAGGGTGCCGAAGATCATGATTCCGGCGATGAACGCAGCGAGCGCCGACCCCATGACCGTCTTCCGATGATCCAGGGCCCAGGCGATGACACGGCGGTACTTGTCGGCGGTGTAGTCGAACCAGTCGTTGAAGGTTTCTAGGAGCCGTGCCAGGCCCTTCCGTCTACCGTGGCTATGGATCGAGGGGTCGTGCCACCGTGACGACAGCATCGGGTCGAGGGTGAAGGAGACGAAAAGCGACACGAGGACGGCGAAGGAAACGGTGACGCCGAAGGGAAAGAAGAAGCGACCGACGATGCCCCGCATATATGCAACCGGGACGAAAACTGCGATGATCGACATGGTCGTGGCGAAGACCGCCAGGCCGATCTCGTTGGTACCGAACCTGGATGCCTCCATGTGGCTCTTCCCCATCTCCAGGTGACGGACTATGTTTTCACGCACGACGATGGCGTCGTCGATGAGAAGCCCGATGGCAAGCGACAGCGCCATGAGGGTCATGACGTTGAGAGTCATTCCCATGGCGTTCATGACTATGAAGGAGGAGATGACCGAGATGGGGAGGGTAACTCCGGTGATGACGGTGGAGCGCCAGGAGTTGATGAAGCAGAAGACGATTATGATCGTGAGTATCCCGCCGATGAGGAGCGTTTCCTGTACGTCGGCCAGCGAGTGGCGGGTCATGATGGATCCGTCGCGGACGAGGGTTAGGGATACGCCGGAAGGCAGATCTTTCTGCACCTTCTCCATCACCTTTTTGACGCTGTCCACCACCTGTACCTGGTTTGCGCCGGACTGCTTGTATATGTCGATTCCGATTGCGGGAACTCCGTTGACCAGGGCGAGCTTGCGCAGCTCCTCCGTCCCGTCGGCCACCGTAGCAACTTCGCCCAGTGTTACGGGCCGTCCCCCCCGCTCCGCTATGACCATGGCCTGGTATCCTTCGGCCCGATCGGGTTTTCCCTCGATCCGTAGCGGGTATTCAGCGGTGCCGCGGGTGAGGCGGCCAAGCGGCGTGTTGGTGTTCTCGCTCCTGAGGCCGCTCACGACGTCGTTTACCCCGAGTCCCAGCGCATCCAGCCGTGCCGGATCAAGATCGACACTGATCTCCCGTTTTCGGCCGCCGACCATCTCGACCTTTCCCACGCCGGCGATGCTTTCGAACCGCTTCTTCACCCGCTTGTCCACCAGGATGGTAAGCTCCCGCGGCGATACAGAATCGGATTGCACCGCCAGAGAAGCCACCGGCATCGCGTTGAAGTCGAGCTTCTGTATTATCGGTTCCTCGACTCCAGTGGGGAGCTGGCCGCGGATCGACGATATCTTCGCCCGGGATTCCTGGGCTACGTCGTTCAGCTTCTCCTCCAGTCGGAACTCGACCACGATGGTGGAGACGCTTTCGCGGGAGAAGGACATCACGTGCTTCACCCCGGCCACCTGGTTCACCGCCTCCTCGATCCGCTTGGATACTTCCCGTTCCACCGTCTCCGGGCTTGCTCCCGGATACTTCGTCGTGACGGAAATTACGGGGATCTCCACGTTGGGGTACATCTCCACTGAGAGCCGGCGGTAAGAGAAGAGGCCGAGAGTCACCAGGCTCAGCATCAGCACTGCTGCGAAGATGGGGCGTTTTATGGACAGGTCCGAAAGGATCATCCTTTACTCTCCTGGAGGTTGCTGAAAAACAGCCATCTCGCCGCCGTCCTTGAAAGCCGCCCTTGTGCGGCGTAGCGATGCTACGCCTCCGCGTGGGCTTTCTGCGGGTGCGACGATCTGGCTGTTTTTGAGCAACCTGTTTTGGTCATTGAAAAACAGCCATCTCGCCGCCGTCCTCGAAACCCCTCTCGTGCGGCGTAGCGCTGTTTATGCCTCGGGGCTTTGTGCGGGTGCGACGATCTGACTGTTTTTGAGCAACCTTGGTTCGTGCTGTTTTGTATCTGCTTCGCTTACCCGTTTCAAAACAGCTTGAGTCCGGCTATCCCGGCGATGATGAGCCCGATGCTGAGTAGCCGTGCGGCAGTAGCCGGCTCGCCGAAGACGAGCATCCCGACAAGGGCTGTACCCGCGGCCCCGATTCCGGTCCAGACGGCGTAGGTGGTGCCTATCGGGATCGTCTTAAGCGCCTGGGAGACGAAGACCATGCTTAGGCCCATGCAGGCGACGGTGGCAACGGAGGGCCAGAGACGGCTGAATCCCTCACTGAACTTGAGGGCGAAAGCCCAGCCGATCTCGAAGATGCCTGCGATGACAAGGTGAACCCAGGCCATGTCAGTTTCCCCGGGAGGCTATGGTGATCCGGTCGCCATCCTTCAGGTTGAAGCCGCCGCGGACGACGAACCGCTCTCCTGCCTGGAGCCCTTTCACCACTTCGACGAGATCCCCGCTGACCGTCCCCGTTTCGACCCCCCGCGCCCGAGCGGTCTCTCCCGAAACTACGAAGAGCCGACCTTTCCCCGATACGCTGTCCCACCCCGCCATCGCGCTGCGCGGAACCTGGAGGGCGTTGCCGCGACGCCCCGTTATGATTCGCCCCTTGGCGAATACTCCCGCCTTGAGCAGCTCGTCGACGTTCCGCACCTCCGCCACCACCTTGAGTGAGCGGTCGGCAGCGTTCAGTTCCGGATTGATGAACATCACCTTTCCGGTGAAGGTCTTGCCTGGGAGGGCATCCACGGTGAATTCCAGCGGCTGCCCGATCTTCACCCGGGCGGATTCGGCTGAGGGGACCGTTACCGTGAGATTGAGGACCCGGTTGTCGATTATGCGGAAAATCGGTTTCGAAGCGGCGGCGTCGCTGGCGAGGTCGCCGACGTTGACGTCGCGAAGGGCCACCACGCCATCGATAGGCGCCACCACCAATCCTTTTGCCTGCCGGGCCCGTGCTTGCCGCACCTCTTCTTCCGCCACGCGTATCTGTGCTTTTGATGCGTCGATCCGGGCGGCAGCGGCTTCTGCTTCTGTCCGTGCATCGTCGACACTCTGCTGGGTAGCGAGCCCCGCGTCCTTAAGCTTAACGGCACGAGCAAACTCGCGGTCAGCTCTGGTCGCGGTGACCCTGGCCTGAGCCAGTCCCGCCCGTGCCGATTCGACCGAGGCTTCGGCCCGCTTTACCAGGGCCTCTGTCTCCGCCACATCGATCCGCGCCAGCATCGTCCCCTTGCTGACACGCACCCATTCGTGAACGTAAACCTGTTTCACCAGTCCCGGAATCTGTGTCTTCACGTCGGCCCAGAATTTCGGCTCCAGGCTTCCGGTTACATCGATGCCTTCGACTACTTCTGCCGGGTGCGCCGCCGCTACTTCCACGGCAATCGAGGGCTTCCGGACCTGGTCCGGGCGGGCCTCCCCCTTCGAGCAGCCTGATGCGGCCGCGGCAGCAGTGGCAATGAATATCACCAAAACCAGTTTTTTCATCTTCGTCCTCCATCGGAGAGCCCGTCCAGGATCAGCCCAAGCACGTCAATCAGCCCCTGCCGGTCGATTCTCGGCGGCGTCTGGCAGAGCTGTTCTTCCATAACCGTATTCATGCAGGATATGACTGCCCATGTGGCGGAGTGGATGCTGACGGTTTTAAGCTCGCCTGCTTCGACTCCTTTCCGTATAAAACCTGCTACTGTTTCAAGCATCGTGTCGTAGTACTTCTCATGGGGAAAGGGCGGAGTGCCCTGGGGTGGGCCGTAGAATATGGAGTAGATGAGCCGGACCACCTGGATCCTTTCCACGAAGGCGTCGAAAATGCCGGTGGCGAAGCGGATGATCCGCTCGCGGGCACTTCCGGGAGCAGCCGAGAGCTCGGAGACGATCTGCAGGAAGATACTGTAGGTGTCCTGCATCAGCTCAAGGTAGATGCCCTCCTTGCTGCCGAAGTAGTAGTAGAGTACCGGCTTTGTCACTCCCGCTGCTGCGACGATCTCTCTTACCGAGGTGCCGGCGTACCCCTTCGCGGTGAAAAGGTCGAGGGAGGCTGCGAGGAGCCGCTCCCGGGCCGGATAGGTGTTTGCTGTAGTCTCAGGCATGCTTCCCCTGTTTCGGCTGCTGTACTTACCGGTAGGTATATAAGCCCGGGATCGAGGAAAGTCAACTCGAAATTCTCCGCAGGCGACCTTGAATGGTAGGGAGAACTTTTCGCCCAGGGATGGTATACTATCGTGCTGCAACTAAGAATTGCATTTTGAACGGCAGGTTATATATAGTACAACGATTGTCGATAGAGGAATCTCATGGTCAGAAACATACTTACGTACCCAAATCCCGAGTTGAAAAAGAAGGCGCTCCCCGTTACCGTCATCACCGAGAAAACCGCCGAGCTGGTGAAGGATATGGCGGAGACGATGTATGCCGCACCCGGTGTCGGTCTGGCGGCGCCTCAGATAGGCGTGCATCAGCGCATAGTCGTCATCGATGTATCCACAAAGGAAGACCAGCCGGAGCTGATCGTCGCCATCAACCCGGTGATCATCCATGCCGACGGGGAATCGTACGAAGAGGAGGGATGCCTTTCCATCCCCAAGTACTCAGCGAATGTCCACCGCCATGCCCGTGTCGTAGTGAAAGCCCTCAATCTTCAGGGGGAAGAGGTGACGTACCGTGCTGAAGGCCTTCTTGCCATTGCCTTCCAGCACGAGATCGATCATCTCGACGGCATTCTCTTCGTCGATCATATCTCCCCCCTCAAGCGTGAGATGTTCAGGAAAAAATACCGGCGGCTCGCCGAGGAACAGGAGAGAGATTGATGACCGGTCTGCGCATTGTCTTCATGGGTACACCCGAGTTTGCCTGTCCCACTCTCCAGCGGCTTATGGAGCGGGGGGAGCAGGTTGTGGCTGTCGTCACTCAGCCCGACCGGCCTAAAGGTCGCGGCCAGCAGATGATGCCGCCACCCGTGAAGGTGCTTGCGCAGCAGCACGGGATACCGGTCCTGCAGCCCCTAAAGGTGCGGACTCCGGAAAACATCGAGCAGATCCGGGAGCTGGCTCCTGACCTGATCGTGGTCGTCGCATTCGGCCAGATCCTGCCCAAGGCGCTTCTCGACATACCGCGGCACGGCTGCATCAATGTCCATGCCTCGCTTCTCCCGCGATACCGCGGGGCGGCTCCCCTCAACTGGTGCATCATCAACGGCGAGACGGAAACAGGGGTCACCACCATGCTCATGGATGTGGGGCTCGATACCGGCGACATGCTCCTCAAGAAGACGACTCCCATCGATCCGGACGAGGATGCCCAGGCTCTCCACGACAGGCTGTCACGTATCGGGGCCGCTGCCCTGGCGGAGACACTCGATCTTCTCGTTGCCGGAAAGCTCATCCCTGAAAAGCAGGACGATTCACTGACCAATTACGCGCCGCTCCTCAAGAAGGAACACGGCCTCATCGACTGGAGCCGCGAGCCTGCGGCCATAAAGAACCAGGTGAGGGGGATGAATCCCTGGCCGGGCGCTTACAGCGAGCTGGACGGGAAGATGCTCAAAATCTACCGGGTCAGGACCGGTGAAGGAAGCGGAGTTCCAGGAACAGTTCTGGCCGCCGGCAGGAACGGGCTTGAGGTCGCGTGCGGCGGCGGCAGCGTCATCATTGACGAGCTGCAACTGGAGGGGAAGAAGCGTCTGCCGGCGCAGGAATTCCTGGCCGGGTACCGGGTGGCGGCCGGAGCGATCCTAGGCAAGGACGCACCGAGTGTCTGATCAGGCGCAACCGAACGTACCGCCCCGCAAGCGCCTTTTCGTCGCCCTCATGGGTGTGACATGCCTGCTGATCGTCGGCGCGATCTATCTCCTCTGGTGGATTCCGACCAAAGGGCTTGCGAACATACACCCGGAGCTTCCGCGGATCGCAGGACTTATCTTTGCCGTACTCTCAAGCATCGCTCTCTTCGGAACACTGCTCCTCGTCCTTACCACCGCGCTAAGCAAGGATATCCTCTTCACCAGGTTCATGCGTGGAGTGGTCATAAAGTTTCTCCTGCCGGTGATCGAGTTGATGGGGAAGCTGATCGGCATTTCCAAGGACACCATCCGCCAGTCCTTCATTGCGATGAACAACAGCCTCGTCGCCTCCCAGCGCCTTCAGGTGCGCCCCGACCGGGTCCTTATCCTCCTTCCCCACTGCCTGCAGCTCTTCGACTGCGAAATAAAGGTCACCGGAGACATCAATAAATGCGTGCGGTGCGGCCGGTGCGACATCAAGGGGCTCGCCGAACTGGCGCAGAGGTACAACATCGACATCAGCGTCGCGACCGGGGGCACGCTCGCCCGCAAGGTCATTATCGAGAAGCGGCCGAAGCTCGTAGTGGCCGTTGCCTGCGAACGGGATCTCACCTCGGGGATCAAGGACTGTTACCCCCTTCCGGTGATCGGCATCCTCAACAACCGCCCCTTCGGCCCCTGCATCAACACAAAGGTCGATGTGGCCAAGATCGACGAAGCGCTAAGGACGGTTCTTGCCTGATGGACATCCTGGCGACCATTGCGGAGCGGAAGATTCAGGAGGCCATGGCGGCCGGAGCCTTCGCCGGCCTGAACAACCTGACTTTTTCAACAGGTTCTTAAGGACCCGGAGTCCGCGCCTCGCCTTCCGGTACGGATAACGTCATGCCGTTTCTCGTGAAGCTCCTCATCACCAATATGATCATCATCGTCTGCACCCAGATCGGCAGGAAATTTCCTACCCTCGGCGGACTCATCGCCACCATGCCCCTTACTTCCCTCATCGTCCTTGTGTGGCTGGCTTCGGATAACCCGGGAGACGGGCGCCTCCTGACCGACTACACCCGTGGAGTCCTCTGGGGGATCATCCCGACCATACTGTTCTTCGCCGTTGTACTTTTCTGCTTTCGCAGGTCGATGCCCCTGGGAGTCGCCATCGGTACCGGCGCTGCAGTATGGCTGGCTGCGGCGTCGCTACATCAGTGGCTGCTCAGGTAGCAGCTGCAGGAGGTTTTATGCGTTTTTTCATAGTAGCCATTCTCGCCCTTGCGGCTTCTGCGCTTCCTCCCCGCCACGCGGCAGGCGCCCCTGCCTCCTACGCTGTTGCCCGGTTGCCGACACCGATGTTCAATATACCGGATTTCCCGCGTATCTTCGGCGGAAGTGACGGCGCCACGCTGGAAACTGACCGTTGCGGCCAGATCCGTCAGCTTGAGTTCGTAGCTCTCCCCGGGACGGTTTTCCGGATCGAAGGCTCGGTTGCAGATGCTCCTGTGCCGGTATACCGGGTCACTACCGAAGACTACCCATACCCCTCCAGAACCGGGTATTTCATCGATGGGCGTCTCGTGAACCTCACTTCCGAAAAGCCGCAGCAACGGCAACGCAACCTGCCGCCTCGCCGGGAGGTGATCGACCGGCTCCTGCAGGCGCAGGGAAGCATCTACGTCTGGGGCGGGAATATACGGTCCGGAATTCCGGAGCTTAGGGAGCTGTATTCCCCGAAAAAGCCGACAGCCCCGGAAACGACCGCCAGGTGGGAACTTAGAGGCGTTGACTGTTCAGGCCTTCTCTATGAAGCGACCGATGGGTATACTCCCCGCAATACGAGTGCGCTTCTGCACTTCGGAAGCGGCGTCCCCATCGCGGGACGCAGCGACGAGGAGATCATGCGGGCGGTCAAACCTCTCGATCTCATCGTATGGGACGGACATGTCCTCATCATCCTCGACCGTAACCGTGTGATCGAAAGCTACCTCGACTGTTCAGGGGAGGGGGGTGGTGTGCGGGTGCGACCGCTCCGAAACGTTCTGGAGGGGCTTCGGCCCAAACGGGAAGCCCTCGATGCGTGGCCGACCGGCGGAGGGAAGGGGACGAAGGGATTCGTAATACGGCGCTGGCACGAAGGGCAGTGACGGCGGAACACGGGAAGAAGTAAGTATTATGGACGGCGGCGGAGGTTTCTCCCCGCCGTTTTTTTATTCCATCAGGAGAATGATTGCGGGGAAGGGTTTGGTCCGGCGTGGTGCTGCCCATTTCAATACGGCCAGCGTATGTTATTATTAAAAGTGTTTTATATTACGCCGCTGGGGACCCGAAGGAATGGAGCACAAGGAAGAGCGAAGGTTGCCGGTGGGAGCAGAACTGATGCGGGGAGGAGTCCACTTCAGGGTTTGGGCACCGCTGCGCCGCGAAGTGGAGGTTGTTCTTGAAGGGGGCCCCGGTGCGCGGGGGGACGTCAGAAGGATTTCTCTGGCTTCAGAAGGTGATGGCTACTTCAGCGCATGGTGTCCTGAAGCCGCTGCGGGAACGCTGTACCGCTACCGGCTCGACAGGGAAGGACCTTACCCCGATCCTGCCTCACGTTTTCAGCCCGAAGGACCCCACGGACCTTCCCGTGTCGTAGATCCAGCCTTCTCCTGGGCGGATGATGGATGGCGGGGGGTGATGCGGCAGGACGCAGTCATCTACGAGATGCACATAGGGACATTCACCCCTGGTGGAACGTGGAGAAGCGCCATGGAGGAGCTTCCCGCGCTGCGTGATCTCGGCGTAACGGTTCTGGAGGTGATGCCGGTGGCTGAATTTCCGGGCCGGTTCGGCTGGGGGTATGACGGAGTCGACCTCTTCGCTCCAAGCCACCTCTATGGCGAGCCTGATGATTTCCGGCAGTTTGTGGACCACGCCCACACCCTCGGTCTGGGGGTCATTCTCGATGTGGTCTACAACCACCTCGGTCCCGAGGGGAATTATCTCAAGCAGTACTCGGCTTCCTATTTTACCGACCGCTACAAGACAGAGTGGGGGGAGCCGGTTAATTTCGACGGAGAGGGCTCGGGTCCGGTCCGGGAGTTTTTCATCACCAATGCGGGCTACTGGATCGGCGAGTTCCACCTGGACGGCTTGCGTCTGGATGCCACCCAGACCATCTTCGACAAGTCCCCCCGCCATGTCATCGCCTGCATGGCCGAGCGTGCACGCCTGGCCGCGGGTGAACGGTCCATCCTTCTGGTAGCCGAGAATGAGCCGCAGCAGGTAATGCTGGTACGCTCCGAGGAGGAGGGAGGGTGCGGTCTCGACCTGGTGTGGAACGACGATTTCCATCACAGTGCGTACGTTGCCCTGAGTGGGCACAATGACGCCTACTACAGCGAATACCTCGGCAATCCGCAGGAACTCGTCTCTGCGGTGAAGTGGGGGTACCTCTACCAGGGGCAACGCTATTTCTGGCAGGGGAAACGGCGGGGCACTCCTACCTTCGGAATCAACCCCGCTAGCTTCGTCAGCTTTATCCAGAACCATGACCAGATTGCCAATTCAGCCCGGGGAAAGCGGCTTCACGAGCTAACGTCTCCCGGAAGTCTGCGCGCTATGACGGCCCTCCTGCTTCTTGCCCCCTCGACGCCGATGATCTTTCAGGGGCAGGAGTTCGCTGCCTCTTCACCATTCCTCTACTTTGCCGATCTCGATCCGGATATCGTCCGGGGCGTCCGGGCGGGACGGGTCGAGTTTCTGAGCCAGTTCGCGAATATCGCATCAGCAGAGGTTTCCGACAGTCTGGACGATCCGGCTGCCCCCGCTACATTCGAAAGGTCCCGACTTAAGCCGGGGGAGCGGGGGGAGCACAATACCGTCTACCTCCTGCACCGCGACCTGATCCGGTTGCGCCGGGACGATCCTGTATTCAGGCCTGCGGCAGCCGCCAGGATAGAAGGTGCCGTACTCGGGGCGCACACTTTTCTGATCCGGTTTTTCGCCGACAGCGGCGAAAGGCTCCTTCTGGTCAACCTCGGGCGCGACCTGCGCCTGCACCCGGCTCCGGAGCCGCTCCTCGCCCCTCCCGAATTAAAGATGTGGGACACTATCTGGTCAAGTGAGAATCCGCGCTATGACGGGGAGGGGACTCCCCGGCTGGAAACCGACAACTTCTGGCTGATGCCGGGGCACAGCGCCGTCGTGCTGGCTCCGGTGGCCACAGGAGACGACCATGCATGACATTGTACGCACCATGCCGTGGACGGGCAGGAACCCGACCCGAAACGAGCTGCTCCTCAAGCGGGAGTGGCTCGTAACCAACGGGCTCGGCGGTTACGCTGCCGGCACCGTCGGCGGCGCCCTTACCCGCCGCTACCACGGCATGCTTATCGCCGCATATCCGGCGCCCCTGGGGCGCGTTCTCGTGTTCAACAAACTTACGGAGCTTCTCCGGTTCGAAGACGGAACGAAGGTCATCCTGGGGGGGGAGGAGCGGGGGGACGGGACCGTCGACCTTCAGGGTGCGGATCACCTTGTTTCCTTCACCCTGGAAGAGGGGCTCCCCGTCTGGCGGTACGAAATCAACGGTACCGTTCTCGAAAAACGCATTCTGCTAGTTCATCTGCAGAACACAGTCCACATCACCTACCGGCTGCTCCAGGGTGGGGGCGTACGGCTCAAGCTCCAGCCGGCCCTGCATTTTCGTCCCCACGAAGCACCGGTTAATGAGGAACGGGGGGAACCGTACATCCTGTCCGCGGTGGAGAACCGGTACCAGGTCTCGGCGGGAAGGCGGATGCCCGCTCTCCGTTTCGTCCTCCATGGTGAGCGCGGCACCTTCACCCTTGAGGAGAAGCATATCCCCGACATCTTCTACCGCATCGAGTACAACCGTGGATACGAGTCGAACGGCAACCTCTGGAGCCCAGGCTATTTCGCCATGGACCTTTCGGAAGGACAGGATGCGACTCTTATCGGGTCTACGGAAAAGTGGGAGACGATAAACGCCATCGATCCGGACCGGGCGATGAAGTCGGAACGGGAGCGGCGCCGACTGCTTCTGGCAGCGGCCGATCCGAGGGCGCGGTCTGGAGTGGCGGCAGAGCTGGTTATGGCGGCCGACCAGTTTATCATCACCCCCGCCGGACGCCTTGAGGACAGCGTCCGCGCACACGCGATGGGGGACGAAATCCGCACAGTCATAGCAGGGTATCACTGGTTTACAGACTGGGGGCGCGACACCATGATCTCCCTTGAGGGGCTTACCCTCTCTACGGGAAGGCACAATGAGGCGGGCTGGATTCTGCGGACATTCGCTCACTATGTCCGCGACGGCCTCATCCCGAACATGTTCCCCGAGGGGAAGAACGAGGGGCTTTACCACACTGCCGACGCTACCCTCTGGTTCTTCCACGCCGTGGACAGGTATGTGGAGGCCACTGGGGATCGCACTACACTTGCCCTGATCATGCCGCGCCTGATCGAGATCGTGGAGCGGCACATCGAGGGTACCCGCTTCAACATCGGCATCGACCCCGCTGACGGGCTCCTGCGACAGGGGGCGGAAGGGTATCAGCTCACCTGGATGGACGCGAAGGTGGGGGACTGGGTGGTTACGCCACGTCGTGGAAAGGCGGTGGAGATAAATGCGCTCTGGTACAATGCTCTGCGCCTGATGGAGCGGTGGTGCAGC
This sequence comes from Geobacter sp. DSM 9736, assembly GCF_900187405.1. NCBI lineage: Bacteria > Pseudomonadati > Thermodesulfobacteriota > Desulfuromonadia > Geobacterales > Geobacteraceae > Geobacter > Geobacter sp. DSM 9736. The sequence continues at coordinate 2,511,916 of NZ_LT896716.1, read as the reverse complement.
GAGGAGGGGGACGAGCAGCGGGCCAGCCATCTGGCGGCCAGGGCAGGGGTTGTCTACCGCTCATTCAACGAACGCTTCTGGTACGAGGATGGGGGGCACCTTTACGACGTGGTCGACGGGGAAGAGGGTGATGATCCGGCCTGCAGGCCGAACCAGGTATTCTCCATATCCCTTCGTTATCCGGTACTCGATCCGTCACGATGGAAAACCATACTCACTCTGGTGCGTGAACGGCTTCTGACGCCGGTGGGGTTGCGGTCACTGGCTCCAGGCCATCCCGATTACAAGGCGAACTACTTCGGTGACCTCCGCTCCCGGGATGCGGCTTACCATCAGGGAACGGTGTGGCCGTGGCTGATCGGTCCTTTCGTCGACGCATGGCTGCGGGTTTTTCCGGAGGACAGGAAGGGGGCGCGGCGGTTCCTTGAACCGTTGACATCGGAGCTGAACGAGAAGTGCATAGGAAGCATCAACGAGGTCCATGACGCCCAGGACCCATACTCTCCGCGCGGATGCGTAGCCCAGGCGTGGAGCGTGGCGGAGCTGCTCAGGTGCTGGCTGAAGACGGAGGGGTGAATCCGCGAAATGAGGGAGCTGCGTCCGCAAATGCTTCATCCAGTTGCATTGATTTTCGGTGCGAATCCCGAAGCAGTCTTTCCGATGCGGCCCCAGCCACACGATTGGCGAAGGAGGGTTTGTTTGAGTTCTTGAGCAATACGGACAGGCTGCTGAGAAACGTAGCGAGGAGGGCAATATGCAAGGCGCAAACGAGCGAGGGGGCGAGGCGTAGCAGCGCTACGTTGAGCTTCCGTAGCGAGTGGCAACGTAGCAGATTGCCCCCGCAGTAGTTTCTCTGCTGCCTGTCACTCGGCGCAGCAGGAGAGGCGGCTGACATCTCTCCTGAAGCTCTGGGCGCAGAGCCGCAGACCCTCGGCCATGCTCGGGTAGACATGAAGCGTGGATGCAAGATCATCGACGGTCAGCCGTGCGCGGATGGCGAGTGCCGCTTCGTTAATGATGTCGGCTCCCCGGTCGCAGGCCAGGTGGACGCCGAGTAGCCGCATCGTCACCGGATCGGCAAGCATCTTTATCAATCCGGCAGTGTTGCCGGTTACGTGGGCTTTCGGTATCTGGTCGGCACGAAGCGTGGCGGCCGAGAATTCGATTCCTGCCTCCCTGGCCGACTCCTCACTGTGCCCCACCATTCCGATTTCAGGATCGGTAAAGATCGCCATCGGCACCGACTGGTAATCGAGCGAGCAGCCGCACCCGGGATCGAACATGTTGTCCACCGCCACGATCCCTTCCCGCGCTCCTGCCGTGGCGATCATCAAGCCGCCGGTTACATCGCCGGCCGCCCATATCCCGGGAGCGGTGGTTCGCATCTGCCCGTCCACCCTGACGAACCCGCGTCCGTCAACTTCAACTCCCGCCAGGTCGAGGCCGATATTGTCGGTGGCCGGAGCGGTGCCGGTCGCCAGAAGCAGGCGTTGCGCCCTCAGCTGCCGCTCCCCCTCCATGAGCTGGACGCTTGCACTCACTACTGCTCCTTCCCGTGCGAGGGAGCAGACCGCTGCGCCGACGTGGATCTCCATCCCTTCGGCTACAAGCGACCGATGGACCTCCTGTGCCACGTCCGCGTCGACCTGCGGAAGGAGCCGCTTTCCATGCTCCAGGACCGTGACCTTCGTTCCGAGGCGCAGAAACATCTGGCCCAGTTCCAGCGCGATTACCCCGCCTCCTACGATGAGGAGCGATTCCGGGAAGGATTTGAGCATGAGAGCGCTGCGGCTCGTAAGGTAATCCACATCGCTCAGCCCCGGCAGTTTCACGATACGGGGATACCCTCCCGTAGCAATGAGAAAGCGGTCGCACTCGATTACCTGCGAGCCGGCTCCGACGGTGCGTGGGGAGAGGAATCGCGCGGTTCCCTTCAGCACTTCGAGTCCCGGCACCTTTCGGATGATATCGAGATACCTGACCTGCCGCAGGTGCCGGACCACTTCATCTTTCTGCCGCATCATTTCGGTGAAATCTACCGGTTCTTCCCGCACCCGCACGCCGCGAGAGGCACCCCTCTTTGCTTCGGCCGGGAAAAGGGCATCCCGGATGAGGGTCTTGCTCGGAATGCACCCCCAGTTTACGCAGGTACCCCCCAGCTCGCCCTTCTCGATCATGAGCACCTTCGCTCCCAGGGATTGTGCCCTCAGTGCGGCGGCGAACGCCGTAGATCCGGAGCCGAGAATGACAAGGTCGGGCTTTGCGGTCATGCAGCCTCCTTAGCAGTACCTGATAGATGAGTTTACCGCAAGGCAAGGCAGGCACCAGCAACTTTCATGAAAAAGAAGAGGGGGCACTTGAGTTCCTCACTGCACCTTCGTATAATCGTCGCCACTGGAGGGGAAGATGGACAATCTGACTATACTGAAAAAATCGATGCTCTTCGCAGGGCTGGAGGACGAGCATCTGGAGGAGCTTTCCGCAATCGCGACCCGTCGCACCGTGGCCCGCGGTGAGACCCTTTTCTCGGAGGGGGAGCCCGCCACCGGGTTCTACCTTCTTGCTTCCGGGAGCATCAAGCTCTGCAAGATCTCTCCCGACGGGAAAGAGAAGGTGCTTCATTTCGTGCATCCAGCCGAAACTTTTGCAGAAGCGGCGTTTTTCGGGGATGGAAGATATCCGGCCGAGGCGCGGGCCACGGAGCGGAGCGAGGCGCTTCTTTTTCCACGGGAACCCTTCATGGGGCTTCTCGAACGCAACCCGAAGTTCTCCCTCAATCTGATCGTGTCGCTGTCGCTCCTGCTTCGCCGGTTTGCACGGCAGATCGAGGAGCTCTCCTTCGCTGAGGTTCCGAACCGGCTTGCCTCTTACCTGGTGGAACTGGCGGGGCGAAAATCGACGACGTATCAGGGGAAGACCTATTTCGATCTCGATATGAAGAAGGGGGAGCTCGCTTCCCGCCTCGGGACCGTAAGCGAGACGCTGTCGCGCGCGTTCCGTAAGCTGAAAGAGGAGGGAGTGCTGGAAATGGAGGGGAGCCATGTCATAGTCCTCGACATGGCCCGTCTCAAGATGTTGTCGGGGGGCGGTCCGCAGCAGGAGGGCAGATGACGGCAACGATGCTGTGCGCTGTCAGGCGCCGGTCTTGTTGAGGAGTGCCAGGGAGTCTATATCGATCTTCTGAAAATTGAAGCCGATTCCGTCCTCAGCGTTTCGTACCACCGTTCCCTGAAGGCTGAAGGAAAGATCTGAGCTTAGGCCATGAAAGTAAATGGTCACTTCGGCCTGTTCGTTCACCGGGATTTTCTGTTCCGTCTTTACAAAGAGGCCCTTCAGGCTGAGGTTGTCCACTTCACCCTTGAATGTGGTTCCCTTGTAATTGATGACGGCTTCGGTCTGGCACTCGGTACGTTCGAATTTGCGACTGTTCATCGTAGCCTCCTTCGCTGCAGCGTTCTCCATTCATAATCCATCTGCCGGTCCGGTGCAAGAGTTAAATGAGGGGTGACGGGGGCTCCCCGGAACGCCGATGCCGCAAATGAGGCATGGGATGGCTCATTTGGAGAAGGGGACGCGCCCGGCCGGAGCGGACGGTTCGGCAAACACCGCAGATTCGGGGGCTTGACGGCTGCCGGAGGCATGGCATACTTCATGCTGAATGTCCAGAGCTGTATCAAATTCTATGTCGAGGTGCTACATGAAAAAAGTTTTCTCCTCCGTAGTTGCTGCACTGGTAGCTGTTGCTTTCGCCGGCGTCGTTTTCGCTGCCGAGCCCGCACCGCAGGGTGCAATGCCTCCGGGCCACCCGCCGGTTGCCAAGGAAGAAAAAGCTCCGGCTAAGAAAGCCAAGAAAGCAAAGAAAGCCAAGAAGGCAAAGAAAGCAGAAGAGAAGAAGGAAGAAGCTCCGGCAGCAGCTCCGGCTGAGCAGAAGTAACCTCTTTTCCCTTGTCGGAAAAAGCCGCATCCCTGATGGGTGCGGCTTTTTTATTCAGGGCTTTACAATCTGCTGTAGACAGAGTCGGGCATGTTCCGCATCAGTGCTGCGATGAGCCGGTAGCGCTTGGTAACGTACGCCACCGGTTCCTTTTTTTCGATAGCCTCGGCGATCTGATCGGCCGCTTTTTTCGCCGAAGCGACAAGCATCCCCTCCTTCTTCCCGATCATCGGCGTAGCCACTAGCCCCGGGCGTATATCGGATATTCTGATGTCTTTCCCCAGCTTTTTCGCCTTGATCCGCAGCCCTTCGAGATAATTGGAGACATACGCCTTCGATGCGTTGTAAGCCGGCGAGCTCCATCCGCCCCGCAGGGCCCGGAAGGAAGATATCCCCACGATGTGCCCTCCCCCCTTTTCGCAGAAGTAGCGGAATGCGGCGGTGGCCATCGCGGTGAATCCGACGACATTAACGTTTATCGTATCTAACTCGCTCTCCCACATAAGATCGGGGTTGTGGAAGCTGATTCCCGAGCTGATCACCACAAGTTCCATTCCCCCCATCTCCGTTATGAGCTCCCTCAGACTATCCATCGCTTTTTCCGGCTCGGCGAGGTCGATCTGTCTGACGTACGTCTTACGCGGGATTTCCTTCTGCAGCGCCTCCAGTGCATCTGTCCGCCGTGAAGCCAGTCCCACCGTATGTCCCTTCGCCGCGAGAGCATGCGCCAATTCCCGGCCGATGCCGGAGGATGCGCCGACGATTATCGAATTTTTCATCGAAGGTTCTCCTTAGGGTGACAGTAAATGAAGTTTAATTTTATTTAATTAGCTGTCAAGGCCGCGCTCTCGACTTTAACATCTAGACACCAATACCCATCTATTGACATCCCGACCTCATTTAATGTAGCCTTCCCTTTCCGGAAGGAAGTGCTCCGAAAGCATAGTCTCAGGGCGAGGTTTCTCGCCCTTTCATTTTGTCCAAAAGGATACGAAAAATGGGTTTCAACTGCGGTATTGTCGGCCTTCCCAATGTGGGAAAATCCACCATCTTCAATGCTCTGACTTCGGCTGGGGCGGAGTCTGCCAATTATCCCTTCTGCACCATCGACCCCAACGTCGGGATCGTCCAGGTGCCCGACCCCCGGATGCAGAAGCTGGCGGAGCTGGTGAATCCGGAGCGGATACTTCCTACGACCATCGAGATCCTCGACATTGCGGGGCTCGTGAAGGGTGCGAGCAAGGGGGAGGGGCTCGGGAACCAGTTCCTCGGCCACATCCGTTCCGTGGACGCGATCATTCACGTGGTTCGCTGCTTCGAGGACGAGAACATCGTCCATGTCGACGGAAGTATCGACCCGGTTCGCGATATCGAGATAATCCAGACCGAGCTGGCCCTTGCCGATCTGGACACGGTCGAAAAGCGGCTCCAGCGGGTCGAGAAGCTCGCAAAGAGTGGCGACAAGAAAATGAAGGAGGAGGCGGATTTTTTCCAGCTGGTGAAGCGGTCGCTGGAAGAGGGGAAGGGTGCGCGCGGGACTGCGGAAACCGACGAAGAAAAGCTCATGCTGCGCGATCTGCACCTGCTGACCGACAAGCCGGTCCTCTACGTGGCCAATGTGAGCGAGGAGGACCTGGCGGGAAACCATCCTGCGGTCGGGCGCGTTCGGGAGCTTGCCGAGCGGGAAGGTGCCAAGGTCGTAGTCATCTGCGGGAAGGTGGAGGCGGAGATAGCGGAGCTGGATGAGGAGGAGAAGGAGAGTTTTCTGGCCGAAATGGGGCTTTCCGAATCGGGACTCGACCGGCTGATCCGGAGCGGCTACGACCTGCTGGGGCTCATCACCTACTTTACCGCCGGGAAAAAGGAGGTCCGCGCCTGGACCATTCCCGCCGGGACCAAGGCGCCTCAGGCCGCGGGGGTGATCCACTCCGATTTCGAAAAGGGGTTCATCCGCGCCGAAGTGATCGCGTATAACGACTACATAGCCGCAGGCGGCGAGTCAGGTGCCAAAGAGAAGGGGCTCATGCGGCTCGAAGGGAAGGAGTATGTGGTGCAGGATGGGGACGTCATGCACTTCCGTTTCAACGTGTAGAAGGAGGTCGCTGAAAACCAGCCATCTAGCCGCCCTCCTCGAAAGCCGCCTTGTGCGGCGTAGCGCAGCTACGCCTCCGCGGGACTTTCTGCGGGTGCGACGATCTGACTGTTTTTGAGCGACCTTTAGCAGTGCCCAGCCAATGAAAACAATAAAAAAAGCCCCGGGAACGCCCGAGGCTTTTTATTTTACCGCACTTCGACGTGCTTGGGGACGCCAGATTCGCGATGATTCCGTCGTCGGCGACGACCGATGGCCCGCAGGCGTAGCAGCGCTACGTCGAGGAGCAGGAGGAGGAACCGGCGGCGGAAGGGCGCGAATATGGCGTCGCCTCTCAAGGCGGGCAGCAGGCGCAGACTGAGCGAAACAACGTCGTGCTCAGATACCGGTCCCCCCTGTCGGGAAGAATGACGACTATGGTGCCGCTCGACATTTCCTTCGCTATCTGGAGAGCGCCGGCTACGGCGGCGCCGCTGGACATGCCGACAAAAAGGCCTTCCCGGATCGCCAGTTCCCGCGCGGTCGAAAATGCTATTTCGTCCTCCACCGTGAGCTTCTCGTCCAGCGATTCCTCCCGGTAGATCTCCGGAACTATCGCCTCCTGCATGTTCTTCAATCCCTGCACCTTGTGACCGAGGCGGGGTTCTATCCCTACTATCTTCACCCCCGGCTTCTTCTCCTTGAAGAAGCGGCTCGTCCCCATGAGCGTTCCGCTCGTCCCCATCCCCGCCACGAAGACGTCGATGTCTCCTCCGGTCTGACGCATGATTTCCGGTCCGGTCGTCTCGTAGTGGGCAAGGACATTGTTCGGATTTGCGTACTGGTTGGGCATGTAATATTTATCCGGATTTTCCTGGAGGATACGGTGGGCGAGGCGGATCGCCCCGTCAGTAGCCTCCTCGGAAGGGGAGAGAACCAGTTCTGCGCCGAAGGCTTCCAGGACGCTTCGTCGCTCCATGCTGACGCAGGCGGGCATGACGAGCTTCACCCAGTAGCCGCGGGAGGCACCTAGCATCGCGAGGGCGATGCCGGTGTTGCCGGAAGTCGGTTCCAGAATTACCTTTTCGCGGGTGAGATCGCCGCTCTCTTCAGCTCTGGTGAGCATGTAGAGCGCCGGACGGTCTTTCACCGACCCTCCGGGGTTGTTACCCTCGAGTTTGGCAAGAATCCTGACCCGCGGGTTCGGATTGATGGTGTTGAGTTCGACGAGGGGGGTGTTGCCGATGCTTCGGGCGAGGGAGAAGGGACGTTTTCCCATTACGGGTGCCTCGTTGGAGGAAGTGAGCGGCCGTTGTGCGCCCGCTGAAACAAGGTTGGATGATACTAAAAGAGCCCGGCAAATACAACGGCGAATTCCCCTTCAACTGTTGCGTATGCTCTGCGTGGGGATATCCTTTTCTCAAAGGGCGCCTCTTCGGTGCCCCCCATCACGCACCGGCCCGAAAGGAGGCGAAGCACCTATGGCAAGCATGACGCTGACCAGTCCGGCGTTTCAGCCGAACGAAAAAATTCCGCCAAGATACACCTGTGACGGCGATAACATCAACCCGCCGTTGCATATTCATGACGTGCCTCTAGGGACCAGGTCCCTGGCGCTCATAGTGGATGACCCGGACGCTCCGAAGGGGACCTGGACGCACTGGATAGTCTGGAACATCAATCCGCGGACGCCCGAGATTGCCGAAAACACCGTGCCGCGGGAGTCGTATGCGGGTAAGAACACCTGGCACCGCAACAGCTACGGCGGCCCCTGTCCCCCTTCCGGGACGCACCACTACTTCTTCAAGCTGTATGCGCTCGATACGGTCCCGGAGCTGGCGGGAAACGCCTCCCGGGAGCAGCTGGAAGAGGCAATGGAAGGTCATGTGGTAGCGACCGCAGAGCTGGTAGGCCTGTACGGAAGGGCGTGACGGGCGGAGCAGCTAAAATCAGGTTGAGGTTGAGGTAAAGGTTGAGTAAAAGCTGAACCTAAACCTAAACCTAAACCTAAACCTAAACCTAAACCTAAACCTAAACCTGCCTTTAAACCCCCTTTTCCTGAACAGCGCCATCGGGTATGATCTCTTCTCGCGGCGGGAAGCCGCGGGAGGAGCCATTATGGAACGGGGAAGGCCGGCCAGGAAGTACTCGCAGGCTGCAAGGATGCACGATGTAATAAGGCTTATCGAGGCGAGGCACGGCATTACCGTCAGGGAGCTGGCGGAGGAGAGCGGGGTCGATCGCCGGACCGTCTACCGTGACCTGGCGGCGATCCAGGAGGCGGGGTACCCGCTCGTTGCGGACTGGGAGAATGGCGAGCGGAGCTACCGTTTTCTTACCAGGTTCAAGGACGTCCCCCCCATCAGTTTTACCGTGGAGGAGCTGATGACGCTCCACTTTCTCCGCTCCCAGCTCGACTTCCTCAAGGGGAGCCCCTTCGAGCAGGATATAGACGCCATATTCCGCAAGATCAACTCGGTGTTGCCCCCACGGTACGCCGCTCACCTGGAAAGGATCGGCCGCGTTACGGTTCCTCTGCACCAGGGTGGGCGTGATTACCGCAAAGTGTTCGACCAGCTGAAGCTTCTGCGGGAAGCCCTTATATACCAGTACCGCGTGACGATGACCTACGGCGCCAAAGGGAAGGGGAGTCCGGCCTCCTATGAGGTAGATCCTTACACGCTCCTCTTTTTCAAGGGGGGGCTTTACCTGCTCGGTTACGCACACAACCGGAAGGCGCTGCGAACCTTCGCCATCGAGAGGATCGGCTCCGTTGAAATGCAGCGGGAGCGGTTCGAGATGCCGGAGGGCTACCTTCCCGAGGAGCAGCTGAGGCATGCGTTCGGCATCGTGGATGAGGTTCCCATGCGGGTGCGGCTCCGGTTTTCGCCGCTCCTTGCGCACCTGGCACGGGAGCGGCTCTGGCATCCGAGCCAGCAGGTGGCGGAAGAGGGGGATGGAAGCGCGACTCTCACCTTTGAGGCGGGGGGGAGGATGGAAATTCTCTCCTGGATCCTCTCACATGGCCGGCATGTGGAGGTGCTGGAGCCGGCTGACCTGCGGGAGGAGCTGCGCCGGATGATTGCCGCGATGGCGGAGATGTACGGCGGGGTGCCCGGGAGGTAATAAAAAACGCGACACCCTTTCCGGGGTGCCGCGTTCTTTAGGTCATGAATGCCCTGTTAGTCCCTGCTTTCAGAAAGTCACGGCGAGTAGTGCGTTCAGACCCTGAACCATGCGACCATGCCGTTCAGCTCTACGGCCAGCTTGGAGAGGTTCTCGGAGGAGCCCTTTATGTCGCCGCAGGAGTGTCTCAGCTCCCGTGCGATATTGGCGATGCTCTCCATGTTGTTGGATATGTCGTCGGTGGAGGATGACTGCTGCTCCGCTGCCACGGCGATACGTTGCACCATGTCGGTGACGCGGCTGACGTAGTTGACGATCTCGTCGATGGACTGCAGGGTGTTGTTCACATGATCCAGCACCTTTCCCACCGATTCGCGCTCGTCCTTCATGAATTCGACCGACTCCGATACGCTCCCCTGCATGCTGCTGACGGTCCGGGATATCTCGTCGGTGGCGGCGGCCGTCTTTTCGGCGAGTGCCCTGACCTCGTCCGCTACGACGGCGAAGCCTCTTCCCTGCTCACCTGCTCGCGCCGCTTCGATGGCTGCATTGAGGGCAAGAAGGTTTGTCTGGTCGGCGATGTCCTTGATGAGGGATACGACTTCGCTGATCTGCTCCGACTGCTGCCCCAGAGACTCCACCTTGTCGGCGGCTTCCTTCACCGTTTCGGCGAACTTGTTCAGCTCCGCCACCGTCGAGTGCATGGCATCCTTCCCGTGGCTCGCGATCTCGCTCATTTTCACCGCAGCGGTGGAGGTGTCGAGTGAGTTCTGCGCGACTTCGGTGGTGGTCTGGGCCATCTCGGTCATTGCCGCCGACGACTGCTCCATTCTTGCCGACTGCTCTTCTGTCCCCTGCTCGACGGTGACGGCCGTTGCCGACAGCTCTTCGGCGCTGCTGGCCAGGCTGTTGGTGGCTTCCTTGATCTTGCCCACCATGTTGCGGAGATTGTCTATCATCGTCGCCATCGAACGTTGAACCGCACTGATTTCATCTTTCGACGAGGCAGTGATGTTCACTCCCAGGTTCCCGCCTGCGACATCTTCCGAAATTTTCTGGAGGGCGTGCAGGGGGGTGGAGATCGAACGGTACACCCATGTTCCGAATCCTACGCCGAACAGAACCGCTCCGATGCTGATGGCGGCTATCAGGAGAATGCTGAAGCGGACCATCTTGTTGACTGTGCTTATCGCCTTCTCCTGGTCCCCCTGGGCGGTGGATACCGTCTGTTTCCCCTCTTCCGCCTGTTTCAGCACGATCTCCCGCAGCTTGCCGGTGGCCGCCAGGGCTTTTTCGTTCATGAGCAGCTGGTGCCGAATTTTTCCGATGACCCCGTCCTTAACCATCAGGATGTCGCGGATCGAGTTCAGGGCGGCTACGGAGTTCTGAAGAATCCTGAGTTCACCCTTCGCATTCAACTTCCTGAGCGAGTTCTCCAGGTTTCCGGCCACCGTGCCCACGCGTCCGAGGGTCTTGCGGAGTTCAGCTTCGACGGCATCCACCTCCTTGGATGAGCGCACCGTGAAAAGTCTGGTGGCTAGGCCTTCTACCGTCAGGCCCAGCGCCACAAGCTCGGAGTTGCCCACAAGGACGCCGGTCGCCGCGTTGGAGTTGCTGAAGAGGCCGCTCTGGTTCCCGGTCTCTACACCCATCCGTTCTCCGGCGATGGTCACCTCCTGCTCCACGACGAGGATAACCGAGTTCAGCTTCTCGTTGAGTTCAGTAACCAGGGCGTCCCTTGACCCGGTATCCGCACCCGCCTGGCCCACGACCGACGACTGGAGCTTTATCAGCTCGGCGGCCTTGGTAGCGAGGAACCTGATATCGCCGGCCACTGCCTCGGAAGTTTTCAGGAACTCGTTCTGGTTAGCCTTGTTCACTGCGGCGTTGATCTTCCCCTGGGCGATCAGCACCCCTTTCTTGCTCTGGGCCTTCTGGACCTCGAAAAAGCCCAGCTGGAAATCCTTGAGGGTGAGGCGCAGCAGCTCCAGGCTCCTGACTCTCGAAGTGACGTCCCTCGTCTTGTCGACCGACTTGACGTAAGAGTTCGATGTGGAAGACTGCAGCCCCTTTATCTTGCCGTCCAGCTCCCGAAGTCTGCTCCCTGTTTCGCCAAGCTTCTGGCTGATGGTCCTGTTTGCCGTCACCGCATCGTCTTCCGCCTTGAGCCGCCCTTCGGTGATCGAGAAAAGTTCGTTGGCTATGGCTGTAAGCTCCTCGTGGGTGCTCCGCGTGGTGCCGCTGATGGTCTCCAGTGTCTTCTGGGTCTCCAGGACCTCCGCAAGAGACTTCTCCGCCTCTGCCCGGAAAGTTTTGAATTCCTGTGCGTTCTTGGAGGCCCCGACCTTGGTCAGGTCTCCCGTTACCCCCTGAATGGCCCTCTGGAACTCGATGGTCCTGATCTGGAAGGGAGTGCTGCGCTGGGTGAGGTAATGGAGCTTGCTCTTCACGAAGCCCATGCCGATGATGCTCGTCGCCGCTACTGCTGCGATGATTACCATGACGATAACGACGTTGAGCGTCAACTTTCCCTTGATGGTCATACAGAGGCCTCCACGAAAATGATTGCAGCGGGGCGCTGCCGGGTCTCAAGGCAGCGCCCCTTGGTACAATTACTTGATGTATTTCTGTCCTTCACCCTTGACGAAGTCGATGAGCTTCTGGACCTTGGCCGAGGGTTTCCCCTTGGTGATGAGGATGATGGGGCTTGTCAGCTCCACGTCCATCTCCACCGGCTTGAAGGTGTCGTCTGCGAAGGAGAGGGGATCGATGCCGATGCCCTCCGGGTTGGAAGCGACGGTCTGCTTGATGCTGGCGTAGTCGGTCGCTTCCAGGTGTTCCTTGGTCACCGGCTCGCCGTCAAGAATACCCTTCACGAACTGGGCATTCTGCCCCGGGCTGTTCTTGCCCCAGACCACGATGATGTCCTTGTCCGGGCCGCCGACTTCCTTCCAGTTGGCGATCTTGCCGGTGAAGATCCCCTTCAGCTGCGCCTTGCTGAGCTTCTTCACCGTGTTGTCCTTGTGGACAAAGGCCACGGTCTTGTTCTTCGCCACAGGGGTAACCTGGAGGGAAGCGGGATCGACCTTCACGCCATCCTTCTCGGCGCCGGCGATCATACCTTCGAGGGCGACGGCGGAGACTGCGGCATCCAGCTTGCCCTGGACCAGGTCGATGAGCCCGTTCTTCGGCGTGCTCTGGAGATTGATGAGATTCATTCCGGTAGCCTTCTCGAAATGGGGCTTGACTGGGACGAAGGCGGTGGCGATGGAAGCGCCCCCTCCGCCGACCTTGATTTCTTCCGCTCCCGCGGCTCCCGCCACCGTAAGTGAAAGAAGTGCGAGTACCAGTGCTGCTTTGCGCATGACATACCTCCTGTTGATGAAATTACTGCTTGATGTATTTTTGTCCTTCACCCTTGATGAAGGTCAGCAGTTTCTGTACTTTCGCGGAAGGCTTCCCTTTCGTGACCAGCACGATGTCCCGGGTTACTTCCGGCGCTTCCACGGCTTTGATGCTGCCGTCGAGGATGGCGACGGGGCCGATTCCGATGGCCGACGGATTCGCGGCTATGTTCTGCCGGACATCTTCGGCGGTGGTGGCTTCCACGAGATCGGTCGTCACCGGCGTGCCGTCCAGCACCCTTGCCGAGAACATGCTGTTCGTTCCCGGGATCAGCTTCCCCCACACGATCAGAACCGGGGTATCGCTCCCCCCCACGTCCTTCCAGTTCTCCGTCCGGCCGCTGAAGATCCCCTGGAGCTGTTCCCTGGAGAGTTTAGTGACCGGGTTCTCCTTGTTGACGATCACCACGATCCGGTCGCGGCCGATCACCGTCTGCTGCAGGGCCGCGGGGTCCTTGACCGGGGCCCCTTCCTTTTCCATCAGCTTCATCCAGTCCTGGAACGAAAGCCCGGCAGCCGCTGCCTCCACCGACCCCTTATCCATTTCCAGCAGGGCGTTTTTCGGTCCCGACGAGATTATGGTCAGCCTGATGCCGGTTGCCTTTTCGAATGGATCCTTCACCGGCTTGAGCACGTTTTCGGTGGGAGCTGCGCCTGCTCCTATTACTAGCTCCTCTCCCCGGGAGGTGCCGGAAGTCAGAACCAGACTGCAGAGAGCCGCCAGTACGACATAAAGCTTTTTCATGTAAACCTCCTTCTGGTGAGTACAGACTATAGATGGCGCTTCGGCGTTAGAAACTTGTACTTTAGTTCTTTGTGTAAAAATGGTTTACAACTCGGTAAAAATACTTTACATCCGCCGATCCCCCCTTCTCTTCCAGGTGGGCGGGCCCGGTTGACAAACGCAGGCCCATGCACTATAAATGATCGACTTTCAGGAGGTTGTGGTGGAGCAGAAAGGGAAAAGCAGGCTGCATGAGGTCCTTGTCGACAGAATAGGGACACGGGGTAAGATCACCTTTGCGGAATTCATGGCTGCGTGCCTCTACGAGCCGGGGCTCGGGTACTATACCTCTCCCGGGCGAAAGGTCGGGGCCGAAGGGGACTTCTATACGAGCAGCAACGTCCATGCGGTGTTCGGCAGGCTCATAAGCCGGGAGCTTTGCCGGATGTGGGAGAACCTGGGAGAGCCCTCCGGCTTCTCCGTTGTGGAGGTCGGAGCAGGGGGAGGCCGCCTCGCCCGGGATATCCTCGACGCGATCCGTGAGCTGAACCCGCGCTGCTACGACGCGCTTACCTACCGTCTGATCGAGAAGGAACCATCGCTCCGGTCGGCGCAGCAGGAAATCCTTGCCGCTCACCCCGACAAGCCGGCGTGGAGCACTCCGGAGGAACTCTCCGCCGGAAGCCTCAGGATTACAGGCTGCATCCTTTCCAACGAGCTGATCGATTCCTTCCCCACCCATGTGGTCGAGATGACCCGCGCCGGGCTCCAGGAAGTCTACGTCACGGCGGTGAACGGCGATCTCATGGAAATCGCCGATGCTCCTTCAACCCCCGAGATCGAGCAGTACCTGCAGGAGGATGGGGTCGTTCTGCATGAAGGGCAGCGAGCCGAAGTAAACCTGGCCGCGCTCCGCTGGATCGAGGCTGCCGCCGCTGCCCTTGAAAGAGGTTTCGTTCTGACCATCGACTACGGATACCTGGCTGACGAACTGTATGCCCCTGCAAGGAAAAACGGCACCCTCCTCTGCTATTACCGTCATACAACCGAGGAGGACCCGTATGCCCGTCTCGGTGAGCAGGACATAACCACCCATGTCGATTTTACGGCCCTTTCCCGCGGGGGTGAGCGGGCGGGGCTGCGGACCGTCTGGTACGGGGAGCAGTACCGGTTCCTCATGGGGGCCGGGATGATGGAGGAGATCATGGCGCTGGAAGAGCGTGCCGGATCGGAGGAGGAGCGGCTCAAGAACAGGCTCGCCCTCAAGAAGCTCATCCTTCCGGACGGCGGCATGGGGGACACGTTCAAGGTGCTAGTGCAGGCGAAGGGGGTGGCGGAGCCGCGGCTTCTGTGCATGCGCGATTGGGGAAGCGGGTTTTGACAGCCTGACTTCGGGTGGTAGACTTGCTTAATGAACGGCGACGGAAGAATTGTGAACAATCATATCAGAAGCCTCATTTTCGATCTTGACGGTACCCTCTACGTCAGCGCCGATCTTGGACGCGCGATAACGGAAACCGCGTGCGGCTATCTTGCCGACCTCAAGGGGATAAGCGTTTCCGAAGCCGAAACGCTGGTTGCCCGCACAAGGAAAGCCCTCACCGAGCGGAGCGGCTCTGCCGCAACCCTGAGCCAGGCCTGCGTGGAGCTTGGAGGGGACCTGCGGGATCTGCATCACAAGTTTGCCTCCGAACTGGAGCCGGAACGCTTCATCCGGACGGACGAGCGGGTGGTGGAGCTGATACGGCTGCTGGCCGGCGGATTCGAACTCTTCGTCTACACCAACAACAACCGGCGCCTTGCCGAGCGGATCATGAAGACCATCGGAGTGAGCGGCCTGTTCCAGCGCGTCTTCACCATCGAGGAAACCTGGAAGCCTAAGCCGGACCGGGAGACGCTGGAGTTTATTCTTCGCGAGATCGGAAGGAAACCCGAAGAGTGTCTGTTCGTGGGGGACCGCTACGACGTGGATCTGCGCCTCCCCGCAGACCTTGGGTGCGCCGTCTGTCTTGTCAAGAGCGTCGAGGAGCTGTTTCCACTTTGCAAATTACTACACGAGGAGAGTTTATGACGGAGAGCAGGAAGGAAACCCTCGATGCCATCATGCGGGCGCTGGAGCTGGAGAAGGAGACATTCGACTTCTATGTCGAGGCCGAGCAGAAGACGTTCCACCCGGCGGGAAAGCGCATGTTCCGGTGGCTCGCCAAGACTGAGGAGGAGCACTACCTGCGTCTGAACGAACTCTATTCCTCCCTCCATGAGGGGGGGCGCTGGGTTTTCTACGGCGGCTCCACCATCACGCTGGATGCCGAAGGGGCGGACCATGTCGGTTTCGGCACCGACGACCTTGAGGCGCTCAAGGTGGCGATGGACATAGAGCGGAAGGGGATCGACTTCTTCGAGTCGCTTGCAGCGCGGACCAGCGACCCCGACGGCAAGGCGATGCTGGAGAGGCTCCGGGACGAGGAGAAGGAGCATCTGCGGGTGATCGAGGAAAAGTACACAGCCTTGACGGGAAACTAGGGGGCGACGCCATATTCGCTCCCTTCCGCCGCCGGCTCCTCCTTAGGCTCCTCGACGTAGCGCTGCTACGCCTGCGGGCCGTCTGTCGTCGCCGACGACGGAATCATCGCGAATCTGACGTCGCTTGTAGCCTGTTGTTGAAACCCAGGTTGTTCAAAAACAGACAGATCGTCGCACCCGCAGAAAGCCACAAGGCGTAGCTGCGCTACGCCGCACACGGCGGCTTTCGAGGACGGCGGCGAGATGGTTGTTTTTCAACAACCGCATTAGAGGATTCGGCATGTCCACACGCATCGAGAAAGATACCTTGGGGGAGGTCGAGGTTCCGGCGGACGCGTATTACGGCGCGCAGACCGCGCGGGCTCTTGCGAATTTCCCTATCTCGGGGCTGAAGCCGCATCCTGCGCTCGTGTGGAGCACCCTCGTCATCAAGAAATGCGCAGCCGGCGCGAACATGGCTACGGGGCGTCTGCCGCAGGAATTGGGGGAGGCTATAGTGCGGGCCGCCGACGAGGCGATTGCCGGCGGGTTGGCTGACCAGTTCGTCGTGGACCCCTTCCAGGCGGGAGCCGGTACCTCTCACAACATGAACGTGAACGAGGTGCTGGCGGCGAGGGCGGGTGAACTGCTCGGCTGCGACAGGGGGAATCGGCAGAAGGTTCACCCCAACGATCACGTCAATATGGCTCAGTCCACCAACGACGTCTTTCCGACCGCCATGAGGATAGCGTCTCTGCGCCTGGTGGAGGGATTGCGTCCGGTGCTGGAGGGGCTGCAGAACGAACTGAGCGAAAAAGGTCGCGAGTTCGACGGTATCATCAAATCGGGGCGCACTCATCTTCAGGACGCCGTCCCGATACGGCTAGGTCAGGAATTCGAGGCATACGCCACCGCCATCCGGAAGAATATGGAGGCCATTGAACGGACGCTTCCAGAACTGTGCGAGCTGGGAATCGGCGCAACCGCAGTGGGTACGGGTCTCAATGCCGAAGACCAATACATCGACCTGGTTGTGGCCGGCATCGAAGCGGAAACCGGTTTTCCAGTGAGGCGCGGCGGCAATCTGGTCGAGCGCACCCAGAACATGGAGCCGTTCCTTGCCCTCAGCTCCGCGCTGAAGGGGCTCTCGGCCAACCTCGTGCGAATCTCCAACGACCTGCGCCTGCTCGCATCCGGCCCCCGCACCGGCCTGGGCGAGATATCCCTGCCGGCGGTCCAGCCCGGGTCCTCCATCATGCCCGGTAAAGTGAATCCCTCCATCGCAGAGATGATGAACATGGTCGGATTTCAGGTGATGGGGGCGGACACGGTGGTGGCGCTGGCCGTCCAGGCGGGGCAACTGGAACTGAACGTTATGATGCCTGTAATTGCATACAACCTGTTGTTCTCGTTGGAGATCCTGACGAACGGTGTGCGCAAGTTCAGCGAGGCGTGCATCTCGGGAATAACCGCCAGCCAGACCCGGTGTCTGCGCTATTTCGAGGAGTCTGTGGGGCTGGTGACGGTGCTTGCGCCCTACCTCGGATACGAGGCTGCTGCCGAAGTGGCGAAGGAGTCGGTCAAGACGGGCCGGAGCGTCAGGGATATCATCGTTGCGCGGGAGCTTCTCACCCCGCAGATGCTGGCGCGCATACTCGACCCGTATCCGCTGACGACCCCGGGAGTGCCGGGGCAGAAGTAATTCTTTTCCAGGAAGCTCTCTGGTACAATGGAAGTACGAAAAACTAAGGAGGAAGACACGATGGTTGAAGACGTAAAGAAAGTTCTGGAGCTGATTCGTCCTGCCCTGCAGAACGACGGTGGGGACGTTGAGCTCGTTGACGTTTCGCCGGACGGAGTGGTCAAGGTGAAGCTTGTAGGCGCATGCGGCCACTGCCCCATGTCCACGATGACCCTCAAGATGGGGATCGAGAAGACTCTCAAGGACAAGGTTCCGGGAGTGAAGGAAGTCGTACAGGTTCAATAGAGCCTTATCCCCCTAGCTTTTATATCGGGACTAAGGGGCGCGCAATTCCGTGTTACGCGCCCCTTTCCGTATCCGGGGCGCATCGCGCAGTAGCTCCGTTTGTCGAATCACCCACTGGGAGGAGTGTAATGTCCCGGCTGCGGCGCAAGCGGCAATTCCGCATATTTCGCACGCCACGGTTCTTCCGCTGGTTCAGGAGGAACACCGAGGCTGCCTGCTCTCCTCAGAACCGGGTCAGGCTCTTCGATACCGGCGGCGAACTCTTTCGGGCGATGATCGAATCCTTCGCCCAGGCCCGCCACCAAATTCTCATCGAGTTCTATATCATACGGAGCGACCGTACCGGCGCTGCCTTCGCTCAGGCCCTTCTGGCGGCGGCGGCCCGGGGTGTCTCCGTCCGGCTTCTATACGACTATGTCGGCTGCTTCGATACTCCCGGTTACTATTTCAGGCACCTCGAAAAAGGAGGTGTACGCTGCATCCCCTTCAACCCTCCCCCCTTTCGCGGGGGTCTTGCGTGGTTCGACCGGCGGGACCATCGTAAAATGGTGCTGGTGGATGGCGCCGTTGCTTTTCTCGGCGGGATCAACATCGGCGATGAATATGCAGCAGGTGAGGAAACCGGCGAGCAGTGGCGCGACCTGGGTGTCAGGATAGAAGGGCCCGCGGTCTCGTTCCTGCAGCAGCTCTTCCTTGAGACATGGGTCGAGGAGAGGGGAGATACGTTCATCCCTGAGGAAACAGCGCTTGCCGACCGGGAGGCGGGTGACGCCTCTCTGATGGTCGTGACTGGAAGTCCCCACCACAACCGCTCCTTCATCCGGAGCGCCTTCATGATGGCCGTTGCGGGCGCTTCCGAGACGGTGAAGGTGCTCACCCCCTATTTCGTGCCGGGGCCCCGTTTCCTCCGCTCGCTGCTGCGCGCTGCGCGGCGGGGAGTCCGCGTCCAGCTGGTGCTACCGGAAAAAAGCGACGTTCCTCTTGTAAGGCTCGTGAGCCGCAGCTACTATGGGCCGCTTCTACGCGCGGGGGTGGAGGTCTACGAGCGGCAGGGCACCATTCTGCACGCCAAGGTCATGGTCATAGACGGTTGCTGGACCGTAATAGGGTCGGCAAATCTTGACCTGCGCAGCTTCCATCGGAATTATGAACTCAACGTGGTGGTGGACAGCCATGAATTCGGGATGCAGGTGGAGAGGGCCATAGAGGAGGACATCCGCCGCTCACACCGGATCGATCTGGTGGAACATGAGCAGCGGGGCGTGTTGGTGCGGTTGATGGAGCGGCTGAGCGCCCCGGCAAGCTGGTTTTTGTGACGCGACGCCATATTCGCGCCCTTCCGCCGCCGGTTCCTCCTCCGGCTCCTCGACGTGGCGCTGCTACGCCTGCGGGCCGTCGATCGTCGCCGACGACGGAATCATCGCGAATCTGGCGCCGCTGATAAGGTTGTTGAAAAACAGCCATCTCGCCGCCGTCCTCGAAAGCTCCCTTGTGCGGCGTAGCGCTGCTACGCCTCCGCGAGAGTTTTCTGCGGGTGCGACGATCTGACTGTTTTTGAACAACCTGCGGCGGCGGTTAAGAAAGTGGACTGTGTCTGCTGTTAGCGGCCTGTCTGCGAGCTCCCCAACTGAACAGGCGGCTAAAAGACATGCCGCAGAGCGTGAAGCAAATTTACTTCTAACTTCTCACGTCTAACTTCTTACCTTTTCACTCATACCGCAACGCTTCTATCGGGTTCAGCCGTGCTGCTTTCCGGGCAGGGTAGAAGCCGAAGAATATGCCGACTGCGGCGGAGAAGAGAAAGGCTATCACAATGGCCTGAGTGGAGATTAGCGTCGGCCATCCCATGAATCTTCCCACCGCCATGGCTCCCGCCACCCCGAGCCCCATTCCTAGAATCCCCCCGCAGGTCGTCAGCAGCACCGCTTCGGTGAGGAACTGGAGCAGGATGTCACGCTGCTTTGCGCCGATCGCCATTCTGATGCCGATCTCCCTGGTCCGTTCCGTCACCGACACTAGCATGATGTTCATGATGCCGATTCCTCCTACGACGAGGGAAATGGAGGCGACGGCCCCAAGAAGGATCGACATGACCCTGGAGGACTGCTCGGAGACTGCCAGGATTTCGGAGAGATTGCGTATGGTGAAATCACGCTCCTTGGACGGCCCGATCCGGTGCCGCTGGTCGAGGAGTGCGATCACCTCCTCTTCGGCCTTTTTCAGTACGTCTGCGCTCTTCGCCTGTACCATCATGGCGTTGACCGTGTTGGGGAACTGGCTGCCGAAAACCTTTCGCTGGGCGGTGCGAAGCGGGATGAAGATGGTATCGTCCTGGTCGGTCCCCTGGGGGGATTGCCCCTTGCGGTCGAGTACGCCGACAACTGTGAAGGGTATTTTTTTGATCCTTATCACTTTCCCGAGGGGGTCGACGCTGCCGAACAGGTTGTCAGCAACGGTCTGCCCGATGAGGCAGTTCTTGGTGGCTCCCTCCACGTCCGAGTAGGTAAGGTTTCGCCCGCTTACCAGGGGCCATTCACGGATCGTCAGAATCTCCGGCGTCACTCCCATCACGATGGTCGACCAGTTCATGTTGCCGTAGACGATCTGCGCCGAACTGCGGACTGTGGGAGCCACCTCTCCCACCGAGGGGCACTCCTCCTTGATGGCACGGGCATCATCGTAGGTGAGGGTCGGGGTGCCGCCGAAGCCGGAGCGCAGGCCGCCGCTGGTAGTGGAGCCGGGGATGACGAGGAGGAGGTTGCTTCCGATGCTGGCGATCTGATCCGAAATCATCTTGCTTGCGCCGGAGCCGATGGCGACCATGGCTATGACGGCGGCGATGCCGATGATGATTCCTAGCATGGTGAGAAGCGACCGCATCTTGTTGACGCGGAGCGCCCGCATTGCGATAAGGAGGCTTTGCCAGAGGGTCGTCATGCACGAGCCTCCTCGGCGAGTGCCGATTTTGCATCCCTGGGGGCTGGATTGACTGTGTCGGAGAGGATGTGCCCGTCGCGGAATATCAGGTGACGGCCGGTGAATGCAGCGATGTCCGGTTCATGGGTGACCATGATGATGGTGATTCCCTGGCGGTTCAACTCCTGGAAGATTCCCATAATTTCGACGGATGTCCTCGAATCCAGGTTTCCCGTTGGTTCATCGGCAAGAAGGATGGAAGGGTCATTCACAAGAGCCCTGGCGATCGCCACCCGCTGCTGCTGCCCCCCCGAGAGCTGGTTGGAGAAGTGGCCCGATCTGCCGGCAAGCCCTACACGCTCAAGAGCTGCCAGTGCTTTTTCATGTCTGGCAGCCGCAGGGACGCGTGCATAGACCAGCGGGAGCTCGACGTTTTCCCGAGCGGTGGTTCTGGGGAGGAGATTGAAACCCTGAAAGACGAATCCGAGCTTCCTGTTCCTGATCTCGGCAAGTTCGTTGGAGGAAAGCTTCCCTACGTCCACCCCGTCCAGCAGGTATTCCCCTCCCGTGGGCACGTCGAGACAGCCGAGCATGTTCATGCAGGTCGATTTTCCGCTCCCTGACGCTCCCATTATGGCGACGAAGTCTCCACGGCGCACGCTGAAGGATACCCCCTTGAGCGCCTCGACCCGCTGGTCCCCCATGGTGTAGACCTTGGTGACGTTATTTACACGAACCACTTCGTCCATCTTATCTTTCTGGGGGTTGTTGAAAAACAGCCATCTCGCCGCCGTCCTCGAAAGCCGCCGTGTGCGGCATAGCCCTGCTATGCCTCCGTGGGGCTTTCTGCGGGTGCGACGATCTGGCTGTTTTTGAACAACCCTGAATATTCAAAACGCTTTGTTTAGCTGGACCTCAACCTCTACATTCTCATTCCCATGGGGGAACGTCCGCCACCCATGCCGCCGCCCATGCCGCCCGACGGCTTCTTCTGCGGGCTTATCTGTTCGACGATCACCGCATCTCCTTCCTTGAGGCTCCCTTCCATCAACTCCACGTTACCGTCTCCGGATATGCCGGTACGTACCTTTACCGGCCGTGGCTTCTGCTCCGCATCCAGGACCCATACCTGCTGCTCGTCCGGGGCTGTCCTGTGTTTCCCTTTTTCGGCGGGTGCTCCGCCCGGGCGACCTTTCGCTTCCCCCCCCGACTTCATCACCTTGTCATCCTTCGTCTTCGGCTTGAACCGGAGGGCTGCCGCCGGCAGCTTGAGCACATTGTCCCTGCGCGATGTCTCGATGCTTACGTTGGCCGTCATTCCCGGCTTGAGCTTCATCTCCCGGTTATCGACATCTATGACCACCACGTAAGTAACTACATTCTGGGCTACTATGGGGGCATTTCTAACCTGGCGCACGGTGCCCGCGAAGCGGACCTCCGGGTAGGCGTCAACGGTGAAGGAAACCGTCTGCCCCACCTTTACCTTGCTTATATCGGCCTCGTCCACACTGGTGTCGATCTGCATCTTCGTGAGATCCTGCGCGATGGTGAAGAGGGTAGGTGTCTGGAACGATGCCGCCACCGTCTGCCCGATGTCTATGTTGCGGGAGACGACGGTCCCGTTTACGGGGGAGCGGATGGTCGAGTAACGGAGGTTGGTTTCGGCCTGGGTGAGGGAGCCGCGGGTCTGTGCCACGCTAGCTTCTGCGGCTTTAGCGGCGGCAGCCGCCATGGCGTAGCGGTTTTCGGCGGTATCGAAGTCCCCCTGGGAGACGATCCCTTCTTTCAGAAGCTGACGGTTGCGTTCCAGGCTGCGTTTTGCGTCATTTAGGTCTGCCTTCGCCTTCTGGAGGTTCGCCTGCGCGCTCAGGTGGTTTCCCCTGCTCTGTTCCACCTGCGCCGAAAAGAGGGAGGGATCTATCTGGGCGATCACCTGCCCCTTCTTTACCGGCGAATTGAAATCGACGAAGAGTTTCTGGATTGTGCCGGAGACCTGCGTTCCCACCTGGACCGTCACGACTGCTGCGAGACTTCCGGTGGCGGCCACGGCGGAGACGACGTCGCCACGCTCGATCTTTGCGGTCCTGTAGGTGACCTCGGGCTTCCTGTCGATGGTGAAATAGGCGGTGAGGGCAATGCCGGCCGCAAGAAGCAGGCCCGGAATGATGTACTTTTTCATGGGGATCCTGACTGAGAAGTTTAGCTGAACGACTGTTCAGGTGACGATTCTTCGCCAAGGTGGGTTCTTTGTCAAGGAGTAATTGCAGTTCTTCCGGTTAAACGGAGCATGGGGATACAGGGATACTAAAAAGCCCCCTTTGCAGGGGGCTCTCTTTCGGGCGCCCGCCACGATCAGGCGGCGGGCCATCTAGGGCAACCTTCTTTGCAGCGGGTTACCGGGCGAAGCATATAGATTGTGGTCCACATAAGCTCTCAGGTCTCCTTTCGCTGTAGATTCCCTTCCCTCGCTCATTCACTGGAGGATAGTTAAATAGTAGTGTCAGCCCGGATAAAAGTCAACCGCGGTTGAAATTAGTTTTAATTAAGGCGATTTTCGCCGCCAGCCGCAGCACCAGTCCCTGTTTGACGGCCAGGGCGGCGTCGGGGCAGAGCTCACGGCAGCAGAAGCAGTGGATGCATCGCTGGTAGTCGAATTTCAGCTTTCCCTCCTCGATGGAGATCGCTCGTGGAGGACATGCCTCGATGCATATGCCGCACATCCGGCACCTTTCAGTGGCGCAGGGGCGGGAGGTGAAGTAGTGGCGGAGGCGGTTCTTGAGAAACCGGGGGAGGCCGAACTGGACGTCTGAAATGTGGGGAAGCCTGAAGGGAGCTCCGCGCAGTTCCTCCAGAGGAGACCCCGCAAGTTCGATGTTCGACCGGTCGCTGCCGGGGAGGCCGAGCTCCCTTGCGGCCCGTTCGACGTAGAGGAGCTTTCGGGGAATCCCGGCAAGCTCCGCGGCAACGACATCCACCGCCACCGGGTCGGTCCCAGCCAGCAGAACGCCTACGTGTCTGGGATCCCCGCTGCCCGGACCGTTTCCTTCCATGCCGATAACCGCATCCACGATCGTCAGGTCAGGAACCCTCAGCAGGCTCAGTTCTACCAGCATCCTCGCAAAGAGTTCCCGGTCCGATCCCGCCTTGAGGTGCCAGGCGGCCTTTCGCGCCCCGACAACCGCACCGAAAAGGTTCTTGACCGCGCAGGTAATTGTCATCATCTCGTGAGTCTTCAGTTTCGGCAGGTTGATGATGCGGTCAGCCTCCAGGTAGGGGCGGGCGATTTCGAACCGGCGGAAGGTGCCGCTCCCCTGGACCTCGACCGAGTCGGAAAATTCTACCAGCTGGGCGCCGGTCTCTCGGGCTACCGCCGAAAGTCCCGTTTTCTCGGTTATACGGGAATATGACCCATAGCCGGGGGAGTCGCCGATAATGGGGATCCCCCCAGCCCGCTGCACCAGCTTCACTACCGCGCGGACCACCTCTGGGTGGGTTGTGACAGCAGCTTCGGGAGATTTTGCGGCCAGAAGGTTCGGCTTTAGCAGCACCCGCTCGCCGGGGAGCACGAACTTCTCGATTCCCCCCAGCGGCGCCAGTACCCGCTCCACCCCTTGTGCGACAAGATTCGGGTCGTATTCGGCGACCCTTTCAAGAACGACCTTGCTCATGGCGACAACTATAGAAGCAGGGCAGGCCGATGTCAAAGCCTGCTTTTCAGCCGCAGGGAGTCACCCTTGACTCGGCGCGCTGTTGCCTCTAGAATCCGCCCATTGAAATGCAGAGCGGGAGCAGCGATGAAAGAAGAGATAGAGCGGTTCTGCCGCCACCTCGCCATTGTCCGTAACGTGTCTCCTCACACGACCGCCGCCTACCGTGTCGATCTCCTGCAATTCCTCGACTTCGTGAGCCGTGAAAGGGGAAGTATTTCTCCGGGGGAGGTGGATCATCTCCTTATCCGGAGGTTCATGGCTCTCCTGCACAAGGACCACCGGAAGAGCTCCATCGGCAGGAAGATCGCGGCAATAAGGGCGTTCTTCAAATTTCTCCTTCGGGAGGGGGTTGTGGCGCGAAACCCGGCGGAGCTGGTTTCCACGCCGAAAAAGGAGAAGAAGGTGCCCTTTCACCTCTCCATAGACGAAGTGACGGCGCTGGTGGAGGCTCCCCGGGGCTCAGATCCGGCCACTCTGCGGGACCGGGCGATGTTCGAGCTCCTCTACTCCTGCGGTATACGTGTCTCCGAACTAACCGGGATGAATGTGGAGAGCATCGACATCGACAGTGGAATCGGGCGGGTCCTCGGCAAGGGGAACAAGGAGCGGATCGTGCCGGTGGGCCGCCACGCACGAGCTGCCCTCGCGGCATACCTTGCTGAACGGGGGAACCCTCCCGGCGACGCTCCTCTCATCGTTAACCTGAAAGGGGGGCGCCTTACCCGGCGCAGCGTCGCCCGGAGCATCGACAAGCACATCCTCCGGCTCGCCACCATGAAGAAGGTTTCGCCCCATACGCTGCGGCATACGTTCGCCACCCACATGCTGGAGGCGGGAGCGGACCTGCGGGCAATCCAGGAACTCCTGGGGCATGCCTCCCTTTCCACCACGCAGAAGTACACGCACGTCTCCATTGACAGGCTTATGGAGGTGTACGACAAGGCCCACCCCCGCAAGTAGTAAGACGGCTTCGCCAAAAGTCCATCTGCTGCGTTGCCTCCTTACCCCCTGCACTGCGGCTTAGCGCTGCTACGCCTCATTTGGGGGGCGTCGGCGCCTTGCGTACGGAGCTTTTTGCTGTGCCGTCGCTGGTTCAAGTAAGACGGCTTCGCCAAAAGTCCATCTGCTGCGTTGCCTCCTTACCCCCTGCACTGCGGCTTAGCGCTGCTACGCCTCATTTGGGGGGCGTCGGCGCCTTGCATATGGAGCTTTTTGCTGTGCCGTCGCTGGTTCGGTACGGCTTCGCCAAAAGTCCATCTGCTGCGTTGCCTCCTTACCCCCTGCATTGCGGCGTAGCGCTGCTACGCCTCATTTGGGGGGGCGTCGGCGCCTTGCATTTGGAGCTTTTTGCTGTGCCGTCGCTGGTTCAAGCGGCTTCGCCAAAAGTCCATCTGCTCGGCCCAGCCAGAGTCCTCCCGACCGCTCCGCTCATTGCGTAACCTATTTATCGCACTGTTTGAATATCTTGATTTTTTACAACATTGGTGTAAATTCTCTGAAAATTTCTGCCCATCGGGAGGGGACATGAAAAAGCTTGTCGTGCTGATGTGCCTGTGTCTGGCGACGGTTGCCTGCACGAAGAAGGAGAAGGAAGCGGATGTCATCAGGATCGGCGCGGCAGGTCCGCTGACGGGAGATATGGCGGTGTTCGGCCAGGACCAGGTGAACGGCATGAAGCTCGCCATCGACGAGTGGAATGCGAAAGGGGGCGTCCTCGGCAAGAAGATCGTGATGGTGGAGGGAGACGATCAGCGCGACCCGAAGCAGGCGGTCTCGGCAGCCAACAAACTCGTGAACGAAGGGGTCGCCGCTGTGGTCGGCCATTTCAACAGCAACTGCTCCATCCCCGCGTCGGCCGTGTATCACAAGGCAGGCGTCCCCCAGATATCCCACGGCTCCACCAACCCGCAGCTGACCGAGCAGGGATTCGCCAGCTTGTTCCGGATCTGCGGGCGCGATGACCAGCAGGGGAAGGTCTCGGCTGTCTATGCGACGGACGTGCTCAAGGCGAAAAAGGTGGCGATCCTCCACGATAAGACGACATACGGACAGGGACTTGCCGACGAGTTCAGGAAAGGTCTGGGCGACAAGGCGCAGGTGGTTGCCTATGATGGAATCGGCGTCGGAGAGAAGGATTACTCCCCCGTCGTGACCAGGATCAAGGCGGCCAACCCGGATCTCGTCTTCTTCGGCGGCATCTATGTGGAAGGCGGGTTGCTCATCAAGCAATTCAAGGCGGTAGGCGGCACCGCACCGTTCATCGGCGGCGACGGCATCATGAGCGGGGAACTCGTGAAAATCGGTGGACCCGCCACCGAAGGTACATATGCGACCTTCGGCCCGGATACGAAAGAAGTCCCCTCGGCGAAAGGGTTCAACGAGAACTACCGGAACCGCTTCGGCGAGCCGGGCGTCTACTCCGTCTACGCCTATGATGCCACTAACATCATCCTGCAGGCGCTCCAGAAGGTTGGCGCGGTGGATGGGAAGAAGCTTGCCGATGCCATCAGAGGGATCGACTACAACGGTGCTCTCGGCCACATCCAGTTCGACGCCAAGGGTGACGTTAAGGAGTCGCCGTATGTTGTGTGGAAGGTGGAAGAGGGGAAGTGGCAGCAGGTTAAGTAACTCTTCTTGCTGCTTGTGACACTGAAAGGGATCGGCTTTGGGCCGATCCCTTTTCTTTTTCCGCATACTTCCAGAGTCTTATGGGAGGGCAGGAGTCGGGACAGTTGCGTTCAGAGCCACTTCTTGTGCTTGAAGAACCCGAGGAGGGAGAGGGCCACGAGGAGCATCAGGATGAGGACGCCGAAGTATCCGTACCGCCAGTGCAGCTCCGGCATGTGTTCGAAGTTCATTCCATATACGCCTGCGATGAAGGTGAGGGGGATGAAGATGGTCCCGATGATGGTGAGGAACTTGATGATCTCGTTCATCCGGTTGGAGAGGGTCGAGAGGTAGATGTCGTGGATTCCGGCCAGCATCTCCCTGTCGGCTTCCACCGTATCGATGAGCTCGACCACATGGTCGTAGACGTCACGCAGGTAGACAGCAACCTGGTCGGAAATCAGAGAAGATTCCCGCCTCCCCAATGCCGCCAGCAGCTCGCGAAGGGGCCACACGCTCCTTCGCACCGCAATCAGCTCGCGCTTCAGCTGCTGAAGGACCCGCGTCGTTGCAGTTGTTGCTTCCGTCAGTACCCGCTCTTCGAGATCCTCGATCCGTTCTCCCATCCCTTCGAGCACCGTAAAGTAGTCGTCTACGACGAGGTCGATGAGGGAATAGGCCAGGTAGTCGGCACCCATGCTCCTGATCCGCCCTTTGTTCCCCCTGATCCGCTCCTTTACCTTGCGGAAGGCATCGCCCGTTATTCCTTCCTGGAAGGAGATGACGAAGTTCCGACCCGTGACGAGGCTCACCTGCTCGCTTCTGAAGCCGCTGTCGGTGGGATGGAGCATCCTGAGGACTATGTAGAGATACTCCCCGTAATCCTCGATCTTCGGCCGCTGAGCCGTGTTGACTATATCCTCGAGAACGAGCGGATGGACCCCCTGTTCGCCGAGCTTCTGGATGATCTCGATTTCGTGGAGCCCCTCGACGTCGATCCATGTCACCGTGTCGGTGTCCATGTAGTAGAAGCTATCCTTGAGGGAGGTGATCTCCCTCTCCTCGAGCCTTCCTTCCCCGTAATCCAGGACGCTGATCCTGATCTCCCTGTCGCTCTTTTCCCCGATGTGGACGAGCGTCCCGGGAGGGAGACCGGATTTGGCGGACCGGCTTCTTACCACTGCCTCTCTCTCGTCGGCCGTTCCTGTTTCGGTCATATCGTTACCCCTTCCGCCCATCAGGCGACGATTCCGGTCCGCTCCGATTCCCTCCCCCGGTTGTAGTAGTGGAGGAGGACAAGGATTAGGGCTGCGATGAGGTAGGCAGCCGCAAATCCGTTCGCCTTCCCGATGCCGAAGCTGTTCTGCACCCCGGCGGGGGTGAGGACGTAGGCGTGGATGATGCCGAAGAAGGAGAGGATGGCGGCGGCAGTCGTCCAGAGCGCCCCCCTCAGAAACTCCCGTTCCACCACGTGTACCATTATAGCCGAAAGAATCATGCAGGTGAGCATGAACCCCTGACTGATCGAAATGATGCCGTAGATGTAGAGGTCGCCGCCGAACTTGGGCGCAATATCGTAGAGGCTCGCGCCGGCCTTGCGCAGCGCCGTCTCGACCAGGAGAAGCGCCCATGCAGCTAGCGCCGGCATGAGCCCCAGCGCCACCGCGGCGCTGTGCCTCTTGGGCACTTCCTGGAACGCCTGGGCGGTGATGATCATCCCGATCCAGAGGAGGATGCCGATCATCGCCTCCAGCGGCACCACCTTGAGGACTAGGGTCACCCCGCCGATGAGGCAGAGGATCGTGATAACGGCGCCATTCAGGATCGAGTATCCCCACCTGGCCCCCATCGCTTTCCACCCTGGGTGCCCGATGTAGATAGTGGTGGGGAAGGGGTTTCCCAGGCAAGCGGCGACGATGGAGCCGAAGCCATTGACTAGAAGCGATGACCTCGTGTCGAATCGGTCGCCGGCAGCCTCGGCGCTCTCCAGGTTCTGGAGCGACCCTATCACATTGAAGAGTGCCATAGGGAATATGACGGAGAAGTACTTCCATCCCTGGCCGTTGGTGAGAAAGGCGAGCATCTCGGCGAAGGAGGTCTGCGGGAGATGAAGGGCGAACTGGTACGGTTCCGGCGAAGGGTTGAAGAAGGGGTATCCGGCCCACCGGAGGATCCACCCCATCGCCACCCCCAGGGCCACCGCGACGAATCCTCCCGGTACACCGAGGGGGAGCTTGACCTGCCCTCCGTAGATGAATATGACGAAGAGGGCGGGGACGAGGGCGATTGCCGGCATGGCGAAGATCTGGAAGACGAACCCCATCGAGATGAAGGTGATGGCGATTCCCGCCAGGCACGATAGGAGCGCCGCCCGGGGGGTATGTTTGCGGAGCCAGTCCCCGACGAAGGCGCCGATCAATTCGAGAACCGCCCCGGCGAGGCAGGCAAAGAGCCCCGCCTGCCAGGCAAGGTTCGGATTCCTGGTCTCGAAGTAGATGGGGGCGATGATGAGGAAAACGAAGGCTATGAGGCTGACGGTGTTGATGCCGTAGGGTAGTGCGGTGACATCCATCCGCCCCGTCGCTATGGCGAGCCTGCGCGCCTGCCAGGCGTAGAAGAGGTTGCCGACGAGTATGGAGAGCGCCGCCCCCGGCATGATCTTCCCGTATACGAGGTCGGGGGGCATTCCGCAGACGTTGGTGCAGAGGACGGCGATGAGCATCAGCTGCAGCAGGTTGTCGACGAACAGCCCGAAGAAGCCGTCGATGTCTCCCCGAACGAACCAGCCTGGTTTCATGGCTTCAACCTCATGCAAGCTACTGGCTTGCGCGCAGCGCCTGGTCTATGTCCGCGACGATATCGCCGGCATCTTCGATGCCGATGGACAGGCGGATCAGGTCGGGTTTCACGCCGCTGGATGTCTGCTGCTCCTCGGAAAGCTGACGGTGCGTGGTGCTGGCAGGGTGCAGGACGCAGCTTCGAGCGTCCCCCACATGCACCACCAGAGCGATCAGCTTGGTCGCTTCCATGAATTTTCGCCCCGCCTCAGCCCCCCCTTTGATGCCGAAGGTGAGCACGCCGCTGCACCCCTTGGGGAGGTATTTCAGCGCCCGGTCATGGGTGGGGTGGCTCTTGAGGCCCGGATAGCAGACCCAGCTTACCAGCGGGTGGGTCTCCAGGAATTTCGCTACCGCCAGTGCGTTGTCACTGTGGCGCTGCATGCGCAGGTGCAGGGTTTCCAGCCCCAGGTTGAAGAGGAAGGAGTTGAAGGGTCCCGGAGGGGTTCCAAGATCCCGCATGAGCTGGACCCGGGCTTTTACGATGTAGGCCAGCGGTCCGAAAGCCTTCACGTACTCAAGCCCGTGATAACTGACGTCTGGCTCGGTGAGCTCCGGAAACCGGCCGCAGCTCCAGTCGAAGGTGCCGCCGTCAACGATGACGCCGCCGACGCTGGTGGCGTGGCCGTCGATATATTTTGTGGCGGAGTGGATGACGATATGGGCGCCGTGCTCGAAGGGGCGGCAGAGATACGGGGTGCCGAAGGTGTTGTCTATGATGAGCGGGGCCTGCATCTCGTTGGCGATCCTGGCGAACTTCTCGAAGTCGAGAACATTGAGGCCGGGGTTGCCGATGGTCTCGGCGAAGAGGCAGCGGGTGTTGGGGCGGAATGCCTTCTTGATCTCTTCCGCCGGGAGCTCGGGATCGACGAAGGTCACTTCGATCCCCATTTTCGGCAGGGTGACTGCGAAGAGGTTGTAGGTGCCGCCGTAGAGTGTGCTGGCGGTGACGATGTGCTGCCCGGCCTGGCAGATGTTCATGATGGCGAGGGTCGTAGCGGCCTGGCCCGACGACGTCGCCATGGCGCCCACCCCGCCTTCCATCTGGGCGATTTTTTTCTCGAACCCGTCAGTTGTAGGGTTCGCCAGCCGTGTATAGAAGAACCCCGCTTCTTCCAGATCGAACAGCCTGGTGACATGTTCGGCGCTGTCGTACTTGAAGGTGGTGCTCTGAATGATGGGGAGGATCCGCGGTTCCCCCGACTGCGGCTCGTAACCACCCTGCACGGCGACTGTGTCTATTTTCCAGTTCGGATTCATATCTTCTCCTTTATCCTTTTTATTTTTTCAGCGGCAGTGCGAACCGGTCAGCCCTGCACCGGGCGCAGACTTCCCTTGGCAACAGGGATAGTCGGGGAAATATACGCATTCTTTCATTGGGTGTAAATTGTATTTTCCTCATACGGTTCCCCGAAGAGTCCCCCCTTCGCCTGCTTCTGGAAAAGCCCCTTCATCCCGGCCTGTGGGGAAAGGGGATTGTCTTGGGCTGCCGAATCGTTCGCGTGGTAGGCGATCGTTTTGAGGTGGGGGGGCGGGAGGTGGTTGCCGCACGGGCAACGAGCCGTACGGAGGGATGAGCGGGCAGAGCCGATTTAACCCGGTTCCGTTTCGGCGTCAAGCACTTCACGCACTTTTGCAGCCAGAGCGCTCAAGGTGAATGGTTTCTCTATGAAGTGCACGCCTTCATCCAGTACTCCGTGGTGGGCAATGACATCTGCGGTGTATCCGGACATGAACAACCGCTTCATTCCGGGATGGGTCGTCAGCAGGCGGTTGGCAAGATCACGGCCGTTCATCTCCGGCATTATCACGTCCGTCATGAGCAGGTCGATTTTATCCATCTGATCGGTGGCGAGTTGTATGGCCTCCTCCGGGGTGCCGGCCTGAATGACGGCATATCCCTGCTCCTGGAGGAGTTTAGCGGACACTTCAAGGATAGCGGGCTCGTCTTCCACCAGCAGTATGGTCTCCCGTCCGCACGGCACCGGGGCAGGACTCCTTTCCGCCGGCTGCTTCATGGATCCTTCATGGCGCGGGAGGTAAACGGAAAAGGTGGTGCCTCTTCCCGGTTCGCTGACAACGGTTATGAAGCCGTTGTTCTGCCTCACGGCACCGTAGACGGTGGCAAGCCCAAGGCCGGTACCTTTTCCGAGAGCCTTTGTCGTGAAAAAAGGTTCAAAGGCATGGGCCCGGGTCTCCGGGTCCATGCCGATTCCGTTGTCGCTGACGGTCAGCCGGACATAGTCGCCGGGAGTGGCTTCCGCGTTAGTCACGCAGCAGTCGGAGTCTATGCGGCAGTTTTCGGTTTCGATGGTGATCCGGCCTGAGTTTTCTATGGCGTCCCTGGCGTTGACGCAGAGGTTGGCGAGGATCTGGTCGATCTGGGACGGGTCGATCCTCACCTGCCAGAGCTGGGGCGCCGGGTTCCATGAGAGATGGATGTCTTCTCCTATGAGGCGTTGCAGCATCTTGAGCATTATCGAAATGGTCTCGTTCAGGTCCAGCACTTTCGGCGATACGGCCTGCTTTCGTGCAAAGGCCAGCAACTGCCGCGTGAGTTCGGCCGAACGCTGTGCCGTTTTGCAAATTTCTGCAAGTTGCGCATGTGCGGGATGATCCTCGGGGAGGTGCCGGAGCCCCAGTTCGGCCCGTCCGAGGATAACGCTGAGCATGTTGTTGAAGTCGTGGGCGACCCCGCCCGCAAGCCTTCCGACGGATTCCATCTTTTGCGCCTGCTGAAGTTGTGTCTCGAAGGTTTGTCTTTCTTCCTGGGCACGTACCTGGTCAGTAATATCGGCGTTTATGCCGATC
This sequence comes from Geobacter sp. DSM 9736, assembly GCF_900187405.1. Classification (NCBI taxonomy): domain Bacteria; kingdom Pseudomonadati; phylum Thermodesulfobacteriota; class Desulfuromonadia; order Geobacterales; family Geobacteraceae; genus Geobacter; species Geobacter sp. DSM 9736. Next base: position 2,479,287 of record NZ_LT896716.1, on the reverse strand, counting down.
ATTCGCTTGGCCTGGCCATCTGATTCCCTTATCACCACACCGTTCGCCTTAATGTGGCGCACCGTTCCGTCGGGGCGGCAGACCCGGAAAGCGGTGTCGAATTCACCTTCTCCGTTCAATGCCGCCCGGCACTCCGCGAGCATCCGCTCCTTGTCGTCGGGGTGCAGGCTGTTCACCCAGTCGCCGACTACACCGGAGAATCGGCCGGGTGAGATATCGTACAGCTCCAGCATCCGCTCATCCCATACCATCGCATCGTTCCTGACATCCCAGTCCCATACGCCCAGCTTTCCGGAAGCAGTGGCGAGCTTGAACCTCTGCTCGCTCTCTCGGAGGTGGAGATAGGAGGTGGCGAGCCGTTCCTGCAGCGTGTTGAAGGCCTCAGCCAGGACGTCGAGCTCATCGCCCCGATCCTTTTTCTGGAGGACCAGGGAGGAGGCTCCGCCATCTACATCGAAAGTGCGAAAGTGGGTGGCGGCTGTGACTATATGCCTTGTCACCAGACGGTTGAACATCAGTAGGAGGAAAATCGAGGTAAGCGCGATGGAGAGGAACTGAAAGGGAAATTTCCCGGCAATGTTCCTGACGATATCCCGGATTATTTCCGAGGTGTCCGCTTCAAGGTGCAGGACTCCCACTGAGAGGGGGCGCCCGTTGTACTCGTAGGACAACGCGAATTCCTTCGTCAGGGATTCTCCGCTGACCCTTTGGCCGGCCGCTGCGATAACGGCACCGTTGCCACGGATCTCGACGTATTTTATATGCGGGAAGTGGAGTATGCCTTCGGCTTGCGAGACCAGCGTTTGCCGGTCGAATCCCCACAGCGCGGTCGATATGCCTGGAGAATTCGTTCTTTTTATCTGCTCGAAACGATCATTGATCGACCTGAGGCTTGCGCGATAGTCGTAGGTGGCCTGAACGCCTGTGAAGAGAAGCGTCAGAACGGTGCTGACGCCGAGCACGGCTTTGAAGAGCTGTCGGGCGATGCTTGCCGCCGGTCTTACCGTCACATCATTCATGGTGCTCCACGATTTAGAACGCAGCGCTCATGATCCGCTGCCATGTGCCGTCCTGCTTCATTTCTCTCAATGCTGCCGCCAGTCGCGGCACGAGGTCGGCGTGCCGCCTGTTCAGATACAGATACATGTCCCGTCTGGCCAGCAGCGGCTCCAGCGGCTTGATGCCTGCCAGGCGCTCCCTTTTGATGAAGGCTGCACCCTGCAGCCTGTCGAATACAACTATGTCTGCCCTGTCGTTCACCAGCAGGTCGAACAGCGCCTTGTCGTCCTTCACCTTTGTCAGGGATCGGGTGCCGCTTACATTTGTCTCCAGGATCTTCCACCCGGTGATGATGCCGACATTGTACGGTTTGAGGCTCTCCCAGCCTGATATTCTTATGGAGGGATTTCTGGAGAAGGCGGCAAATTCGAATTCCGACACCTTTTCCGGGACCATTACGAGGTTGGGGTACTTCTTGTCCAGGCCCGCGATCCTGACGAAATCGCCGTCATCTATTCCTTCGTTTGCATTTGCCAGAGCGCGCTCGGACGGTACATGCACGATTTTCGCTTTGTGTCCGATGCGCCTGAACATCTCCTTGATGATGAGATCCTGAAAACCTTTTCCGTCGGGGGTGGATCGGGGATAGGTATTGTCGGTGTTGAGAACATAAGTGTCAGGCAGGGCGCTTCGGGAGGAAAACAGCAGGAGGGCGAGAATGCAAAAGGTTATGAATCCGTGCCGGTTGTCGCTTTGCATCACTCCCCCAATGGTTCCGACATCAGGTGAATCCATGCTCTCTTCAATAATGGTAAGCCTTGCCGCTGCACTGTTGTCGCTTATTTTCCGTAGCCGGCTGGAGTTGTTTCCAGCATGTGCGGAAAATTAATGTATAGCAATATTTAAGTCAAGCTGTTTCGAGTGCGAGTGCCCACGGCGTGTCACGAAGAATGTCGCCGATCGGCAGGTCCCTCATGGAGGGGGGGGGAACTTCATGGCGGATGAGCAGGGTTCATTCCGACGAACAGCCCGGCGGGAGCAGGTTACGGCGCCAGCAGGCTCCGCAACAGCTCTTCGTACTCAGCCAGCTTTCTCTCCAGCAGCCGGAGCTCGTCAGCGGTATATACCGCCGACCCCCGTCGAAGCTCTTCCTGCAGCTCGGCGACCATCTCCTGGATGCTCGCTTGACGGCTGGGCAGCTCCTCCCGGCCAAGCAGGCGCAGGTTCTTCCCATTCATTTCGTTTCCCCTCCCAATGGCTCATTCTCTCCCAACTCGCGCCAGCGGAAGCAGTCCACGGTATGGTCGTTGACCATCCCCACAGCCTGCATGTGGGCGTAGCAGATGGTGCTGCCCACAAAGCGGAATCCGCGCTGCTTCAGGTCGCGGCTCAGAGCGTCGGAGACGGGGGTGGTGGCGGGGATTTCCGAGGTGCTCTTCCATGCGTTGCGTATCGGTCGCCCCTCCACGAAGCGCCACAGGTAGGCGTCGAAGGTGCCGAACTCCTCCCTGACTTTCAGGAATGCACGGGCGTTGGTGATTGCGGATTCGATCTTCAGGCGGTTGCGGACAATGCCGGGATCTGTCAGCAGAGCCGCTACCCTGTCCGTGTCGAACCGTGCCACAGCCTCCGGATCGAACCCGGCGAAGGCACTGCGGTAGGCCGCTCTCTTGCGGAGGATGGTGATCCATGACAGCCCTGCCTGGGCACCCTCCAGTATGAGGAATTCGAACAGGAGCCGGTCGTCGTGCACCGGCACTCCCCACTCGGTGTCGTGGTAGGCCAGGTAGAGGGGGTCGCTGCCGGCCCAGGCGCAGCGGGTAAGTGCCGTGGTGTCCATCTTCATGCTCTCCCCATCGAAAGGATTATCTGCCATTCTTCCGGCGTCACCGGCTGGATCGACAGCCGGCTGCGTTTCACGAGCGGCATCTCTGCCAGGAGCGGGTTCCCTTTGATTCTCTCCAGCGTGACGGCACGCTGCAATGTTTCCACATAGCGAACATCGACCATGTACCAGATCGGCTTCTCGGGCGAGGATTTCGGGTCGAAGTATTTGCTCTCCGGATCGAGGGCGGTGAAGTCTGGGTATCCCTCACGGACGACCTCCGCGATACCCGCCACCGCTGGCTCGGGAATGCTGCTGTGGTAGATGAGCACGCCGTCGCCTGCCTTTATCCGGTCCCGCAGGAAGTTGCGGGCCTGGTAGTTGCGGACTCCGTCCCAGTGTTCCGTCATGCCGGGTCGATTCTTCAGGTCTTCAAGCGAGAAGGTGGAAGGTTCGGTTTTGAAGAGCCAGTAGGCCATGTCTCTATTTCCCCAGCGCAGCGTACAGCAGTGTCTCCATTCCCGGTTCCTGACGTTGCGAGACTTTCACGCCCCCTGCATCCGGTTGTGCGGTGAGTTCCACCGTCTTGCCGAATCCGTTCAGAGCAGCATGCGAGGTCTGTGTCACGGTATTCCAGTCGATAACGAGTGTATCCAGATGCAGTCCGTCCCTGTTCCTGTCAATGGTGTACCGTACATCATTTCCTCTTCTCGTGACGAGGATGTCGAAGTTTTCCCCATCCTTGCTGTAGTGGATGTTCTTCTCGCCCGCGGCTACGGGATTGTCACCGCTCCAGAATTCGATGGTGTTGAACAGGACGAAGTCCACCAGAGCCGACACCCCATAGACCGGCACGATGATGAAAGCCCAGGTCACGGCGCTCCTGAGGTACCTGTCCTTGACTTCGCCGTTCAATTGGTAAACCTTCCGCGTCAGGGCCATTTTTCCGTAGCATCCGGGAAGCGTAGAGCAAGCGGCTGCGAGGCAGAGTGAAAGAGCGAAAAATCTTTTCATGGTTTCCTCCTGAGATCTAAATCCTATTCATCCTGACCTCATTATAACAGGTTCCTGCCGCACATCACCGTGGATGCTCGCAACTGTCGCACGTCCCTATCTGATTCGCCATCTTTTTTCCTATGGTGGAAGAATGGCCAGGCAACGGCGGGTAGGGCGGCCGACCTGTAGGGCAGAGAAAAAGGAAAAGGCCGGGGGTGCCGGCCTCGTCCAATCAGTATGAAAGCCGTCACTATTTGATGTACTTCGAGCCATCCGTCTTGATGAAGTCGATCAGCTTCTGCACCTTCGGAGCAGGGCTGCCGACAGTGAGCAGAATTATCGGCTTGGACTTCATTACAGGGGCCTCAACGGCTTTGACGGTGCCATCTACCATGGATGCCACGATGAATGCGATAGCTTCCGGATTGCTGGACACATTCTGCCGCAGATCGTTGACGGTCGAGACGTCGAGGGTCTCGACGGTGATCTTCTTCCCGTCCAGGTAGGTCTTGCTGAAAAGGTCGTTGCTGCCGGGATTCATGTTGCCGAGGACGCAGATTATCGGCGCGTCGTTGCCGCCAACCTCTTTCCAGTTGGTGATTGTGCCGGAGAAGATTCCGGCCAGCTGTTCCTTGGTTAGGGCGTTCACCGGATTCGACCGATTGACGATGATGCTGTATGATGTCGCGGGAGCGAGATGAGAGACTTTCAGCTTGTCCACAGGATTTTTCAGTTCAACCTTGTCCTTCTTGACGACCTCCATCAGTTCATCGAATGAGTGAGCGGCGGTAGCGGCATCGGCTTCACCCGCATCCAGCTTCTGCAGCGCTACCTTCGATCCGACTGCCGTCGCCTTGAGCTCTATGCCCGTCGATTTTTCGAAAGCCGCTTTGACCGGGTTGATTACTGTGATCACGGAGGTGGAGCCCCCCACGAGGTTGATTGACTCGGCAGCGGCCAGAGACACGGTAAGGGCAATGATTGTTGCGGCGGTTGTTGCAATACGGATCAGCATTATGTACTACCTCCTGTTGGGATGGGTTTCACGCGCGGTGGGCTGGTCGGCTACCTGCAGGCAAAGCCGTCCTTTTTTTCCGGTACGGCTCCCGCTTTCTGGAGAGGTATCGGGTCCGGTAGTTTCTAGCTTTAATTTAATTATAAATATAACTGAATGGCGGTACCGTCGTATCATTCCATCCTGGCGTGCTGAAACGCATATCGTACGCCTCATACCCGAGCTGGTTCAATTCACCGTTTACAATGGTTCTGGACCCATTGCCATTGCTCCTCTTAATACGGTCCCGCGGCATGAATATACCCGTTCACTTAACGAGTATAAATATGATTTTTAATAATAAGGAGAGGTCGATTCACGAGCTGATCCGGCATCATTCCGCACGAAGCCAAACACGGTTTTTACACCTTCCCATCCCCTCCTCTTTTTGCTACCTTATCCCTCTCGCAGGCTGTTCTTCCCTATAACGATCGACCGCCTCGCGCTAGCTCAACATAAGGCTTTTCATGTTCCTTCAGCATCTCCTGAACGGCGTCACCATAGGCGGAAGCTACGCCCTCATCGCTCTCGGCTATACCCTCGTCTACGGGGTCCTCAAGCTCATCAACTTCGCCCACGGCGAGATCTACATGGTGGGGGCGTACCTCGGCTTCATCCTCATATCGCTTCTTCCCGCAATGCCCCCTGCCGTGCAGGGGAACATGCTGATCGTCCTCGTTTCGGTCCTTGTATCCGCGGCGGTTCTCTGCGCACTTTACGGCTACTACCTTGAGCGGATCTGCTACCGCCCCCTCAGGAATGCACCTAAGCTTGCGCCCCTCATCAGCGCGCTGGGTGCCTCGATCTTCCTCCAGAACTTCGTGATGATCACCATGGGGGCCAAGGACAAGATATTCCCCCAGACCATGGGGATGAAGACAATCACCGCAGGCGGCGTATCCTTTACCGGGCTTCAGGTAGCCATCATCCTGTCGTCGGTCCTCCTCATGCTCCTCCTCTACTGGTTCATCAATCGCACCCGCCTCGGCATCGCCATAAAGGCCACCTCCACAGATCCCTATATGGCGTCGCTACTGGGGATAAACGTGGATACGGTCATCTCGGTCACCTTCATGGCAGGGTCGTTCCTGGCCGCCTGCGCGGGGGTTATGATAGGCCTCTACTACGGGACCATCAATTTCTCCATCGGGTACCTCGGCGGGATCAAGGCGTTCACCGCCGCGGTCCTCGGCGGGATCGGCAGCGTCCCCGGCGCCATGGTGGGGGGCTTTCTCCTCGGCATCATCGAAGCGCTCGGGGCAGGGTACTTCTCCGTGGAGTACAAGGATGTCTATGCGTTCTTCATCCTGATCGCGGTCCTCGTGTTCCGCCCGTCGGGGCTGTTGGGGAAGGGGGCCAGCGAGCGTGCGTAACCTGCGCAACGACCTCTTCTTCTACCTGGGGATGCTTCTCATCTTCCTTCCCTTCCTGCAAAAGCGGATCGTGCTCCTGCCGGTCGTTCTGCTGGCGGTGTGGGGCTTGCGGTGGTTCGCCGGCTTCGCCGAGAGAAACACGAAGATCATCCGGTTCAGGGAGAAGGCGGTGCGCAGCGTCGTGCGCCGGCAGCGGCTTGCGGTGGGGCTCGTGCTGGCGGCAGCCATCATCGTGCCGCTCGGTTCCTCGACCTACATGCTCGACGTGCTGACGAGCGCTCTCCTTTACGCGATCCTTGCCACGGCCCTCAACATCACCGTCGGCCTTACCGGTATCCTCGTCCTCGGCTTCATCGGCTTCTATGCCGTAGGGGCCTATACGACGGCGCTTCTCACAGCGAAATTCGCGGTGACGAGCTTCTGGCTGGCGCTTCCCCTGTCCGGCCTGATCGCCATGCTCTGCGGGGTCCTCCTCGGCATTCCGGCGCTTCGCCTCAAAGGGGATTATCTGGCGGTGGTGACACTGGGCTTCGGAGAGATAGTCCGCATCTTCCTCACCAACATGACCGAGTTCACCGGGGGGCCCAACGGCGTCCTCGGCATCAAGCGGCCGTCTCTCTTCTTGTGGCAGATGGACGACCCTCTCGATTTCTACTATTTCGCCCTCGTCTTCCTGGTCATCATAGCCCTGATGGTCTCGCGGCTGGCCGACTCGCGCTACGGCCGGACCTGGGTGGCGATACGGGAAAACGAGATGGCGGCGGCGGCGCTGGGGATCAACGTCTTCCAGAAGCACCTCCTCTCCTTCTCCCTTTCCGCTTTCTTCGGCGGCATCGCCGGGTCGCTCTTCGCGGTGAAGCAGGGGTTCATCTCCCCCGATTCCTTTACCTTCTACGAATCGGTGATGGTGCTCTGCATGGTGGTGCTCGGAGGTATCGGAAACGTGGTGGGCTCCATCACGGGGGCGTTTCTCCTCATCGTCCTGCCGGAGTTTTTGCGGGAGTTCGCTCTCTACCGCATGCTCATATTCGGCGCCGTGATGATCGCGTTCATGGTGTTCCGCCCCCACGGGCTTCTCGGCAGCAGGCTCATCACCGAAGAAATCGAGGATCGCGAAGATGGCATCGCCTGAGATACTCGTTACCGAAGGCCTCTCCGTGCAGTTCGGCGGCGTGCGCGCCCTGGGCGGCGTCTCGGTGAAGGTCGTGGAGGGGGAGATCCTCTCCATCATCGGGCCCAACGGCGCGGGGAAGACGACTTTTTTCAATGCCGTCACAGGCACCTTTACGCCGACCGGCGGGAAAGTCTTCTACGAGGGGCGGGAGATCACCGGCCGCAAGCCCTTCGAGGTGGCGCGGATGGGGCTTGCCCGCTCCTTCCAGAACCTGAAGCCCTTTGCCGAAATGACCCTTCTCGAAAATGTGCTCATCGGACGCGAGATCCACATGAAGAGCGGGATGCTGGCGGCCATCGCCCGCACTGCCGCGTTCCGCAACGACGAGAAGCACCAGGCGCGGAAGGCCCGGGAGCTTCTGGAATTCGTCGGCCTGGAGCGCCGCCGCGATCACCTTGCCCGCAACCTCACCTACGGCGAACGTAAAATGCTGGAGATCGCCAGGGCTCTGGCCGTCGAGCCGCGGGTGCTGCTCCTGGACGAGCCGGTGGCGGGGATGAACCCGACTGAGACCGGTTTCGTCATGGAGCTGGTCCGCAAGATCGGCCACAGGGGTATCACCGTCGTCATGATCGAGCACGACATGCGGATGGTTATGGGAATCTCGGACCGGATCTGTGTTATCGACCACGGGGAGCTGATTGCCGAAGGGAAGCCCCAGGAGATCAGGAGCAACCCGGAGGTTATCAGGGCGTACCTCGGCGGAGGGAAACATGCTCCGACTCACTGACGTGCACCTATCATACGGCCACGTGCAGGCCCTCAGGGGGGTCAGCATGGAGGTGGCCGCCGGGGAGATCGTCACCCTCATCGGCGCCAACGGCGCGGGGAAGAGCTCGACCCTCAAGGCCATATCCGGAATGCACGCCGTTTCATCCGGAAACATCGAGCTGGAGCAGGCGCGGATTGACGGCGTGCCGCCTCACGAGATCGTCGGGCGCGGCATTTCCCACTGCCCGGAGGGGCGGCGGATTTTCTACGACCTTTCGGTGCGGGAGAACCTGATGATGGGGGGATACCTTCTCTCGAAGCACGAGATGGCGGAGCGCCTGGAGTATGTCCTCGACCTCTTCCCCCGGATGAGGGAGCGGATAGGTCAGGCGGGGGGGACCCTTTCGGGGGGGGAGCAGCAGATGCTGGCGATCGCCCGGGCGCTCATGTGCAAGCCGCGCCTACTCATGCTCGACGAGCCTTCCCTTGGGCTTGCGCCCCTCATGGTGGAGAAGATATTCGAGACGGTGCTCGACCTGAAGAAGAGCGCCTCGCTCACCATCCTCCTCGTGGAGCAGAACGCCTGCGCCGCCCTGGAAATTTCCGACAGGGGATATGTGCTGGAGACGGGGAGGGTGATTCTGCAAGGGGAGTCGGCGGCCCTTCGGTCAGATGAGAGGGTCGTGAAGGCCTATCTGGGCGGATAGAGATGGACCGGCTCCGTTAACGACATTTTCCACAGTACCCCCTTCAGCTGCAGCTCCTCCTTATGCCGACCCACCCTGCAAGGATATTGACATTCCTCGAATCGATATTATGATTATCCCCTGTTAATGCTGTCGATAATGAGGCAGTGGGGCCGAACTCACGCCTGATGCAGGGAGGATTTTGTATGGACCGGAGAAGCTTCATCAAGGTAATGGGGCTGTCGTCGCTCATCCTGGAAGGGATGCTGAGGGATCTGTTCGCCGCCCAGGGGCCTGTGGTTGCGGTGGCCGAGGGGAGGGACCATGCTGCGATCACCCGAAAGGCCATCGATGCGCTTGGAGGCATGGCGAGATTCGTGAAGCCGGGCATGACGGTGGTCGTGAAGCCGAACATGGGATGGGACCGGGCATCCGAGTACGGAGCCAATACTAACCCGGTAGTCGTCCGGGCGGTGGTGGAGGAGTGCCTGAAGGCAGGCGCCAAGAAGGTGAAGGTATTCGACCGGACCTGTAACGACGAGCGGCGCTGTTACGTGAACAGCGGCATTGAGCCGGCCCTGAAGGGGATGAAGAACGTCGAGGTGAAGCATATCGAAGACGAGCGGTTCCGGAAGGTCTTTCTGAACGGAAACACCCTCAAGAAGTGGGAGCTTTACGACGAAGCCCTTTCGGCTGACGTATTCATCAACGTCCCGGTGGCGAAGCATCATGGTCTCAGCAAGCTCACCATCGGCCTCAAGAACATCATGGGGATCATGGGGGGTAACCGGGGGAGCATCCACAAAAAGCTGGAGGGCGCCCTTGCCGACGTCAACGCCGCTGTGAAGAGCCATCTGGTGATCGTCGATGCGACCCGCATCCTCACCGCGCACGGTCCCCAGGGGGGCGATCTCGCTGACGTAAAGGTGCTCAACAAGATCATCGCCTCCACCGATATCGTGGCGGCGGATGCCTATGCCACCACCCTCTTCGGAATGAAGCCCGCGGATATTCCGGTGACCGTTGCCGCTTACAAGCGTGGCCTCGGGGAGATGAACATCCAGCGGATGAAGATCGTGAAGGTCTAGATGAAGCGAAGATTTACCCCGGCCCGCGTCAGCCAGCTGCTGTTCCTCGTGCTGTTTATCGTGCTCTTCCTGATGACCGAGTATCGGGGGAGCGACAGGATCTCGGCGGCGGCGAACAGCTTTTTCCGGGCGAACCCCCTTACCGCCGTCACCACCATGCTCGCAACGAAAAGCTACCTGGAGCTCCTTCTGCCGGGGCTCCTGGTCTTTTTCGCGGCGTTTCTGCTGGGACGGTTCTTCTGCGGGTGGATCTGCCCACTCGGCACCATTCTCGACCTGATTACCAAGAAGATCCGGAAGCGGGGGGCTCTCAGGTTCCTTCAGGGGCAGACGAAGTACTGGCTGCTCCTGCCGCTCCTGGCGGCTTCCCTCTTCAACCTGAATCTTGCCGGACTTCTCGACCCCATTGCGATCCTGCTGCGCGCGCTCACCTTCTTTTTCCATCCAATCCTGGGGGAGTCGGTACGGGAAGGGTGGCGTGGGATTTACGGAGTCGTTGGGGAGCACCGGGATCTGGTCGCGCCCGGTTATAACATCATAAAGAGCTACGTTCTTCCCTTCAGGGAAACCCTCTACCCGCTTTCCTTCGCCTCGGCTCTCCTCTTCGGGTTCGTGCTGTTCCTGGAGCGCTACGAGACGCGGGCCTGGTGCCGCCGCCTCTGTCCTCTCGGCACGCTCCTCGGCATCCCGGCCAGGTTCTCCCCCCTTCTGCGGACTCCGCCAAAGCTCTGTTCCGACTGCCGGGAGTGCGCCACGCTTTGCCCCACCTCCTTCGACCGCGAGCTGCTACAGAAGGAGGAGTGCATCCTATGCATGGAGTGCGAGGCGAAGTGCCCCTCCTCCCGGGCCAGGTTCCGGTTCCGCTGGGGAGCTCCGGACCAGGGCCCTCTCATGGAGCGCCGCGTCCTCATCGGCGGGCTCCTTTCCGGGTTTTTCCTGGCGCGGCTCTTCCGTTTCCGGGAGCCCACCGCCCAGGCCCGCATGCTTCGCCCTCCGGGGGTGCGCGACGAGGAGGAGTTTCTCAAGAAGTGCGTCCGCTGCGGCGAGTGCATGAAGGTCTGTCTGCGGAGCGCCCTCTACCCCGGCATGTTCCAGGCGGGCATAGAGGGTCTGTACACGCCGGTACTGATCCCCAGGCTCGGCTACTGCGAGTACAATTGCACCCTTTGCGGACAGGTATGTCCCACCGGTGCCATCCCGGATCTCCCCCCCGGCCAGAAGCGGCGGGAAGTCATCGGCAAGGCTGTTCTCGACAAGAACCACTGCATCCCCTTTGCCCACCGCATCGACTGCATCGTATGCGAAGAGCACTGCCCGATTCCGCAGAAGGCGATCCGCTCCGAGGTGGTTACGCTGACCGACTTCAGCGGCAAAACGGTAACGGTGAAGATGCCTTACGTAGTGGAGGAGATCTGCAACGGCTGCGGCATTTGCGAGAACGTCTGCCCTCTTGAGGGGAAGTCCGCCATCGAAGTTTTCTCTGTCAAGGACAGAACGCCCATCGAGGAGCATCCCGCCGAAGCCCCTAAGGATGTGGCCGATCCGTACAGCTAGCCCCTACTGCCAGTATAGGCAGGGCATTATGAAGGTAACAATTTTTTTTCCTGCGACAGTGGCGGTTCCATCTCCTTTTTAATCTCTCTTCTCAACTTCACCATCCGGCACTCCGATAAAGAGCGTAAACATTTTTTCCACATGCTGTAAAAAAAGTTTACGCAATCGGGGGGCATATGCAATTTTTCAGAAATCTCAGTATCAACGCCAAGCTGGTTCTATCGTTTCTTGCCGTCCTCTGCCTCACGATCTTCCTGGGCATGTTCGCCATCAGCCGGATTGGCGCCATCAGCGCCATAACCAAGGACATTGACAAGGAGAAACTGCCGGTGGTGCAGGGGCTCTCCAAGGTGAACTCCCTGGTCGGCAGCTACCGGCGTGGTGAACTTCTGCTGACCCTGTCACAGGACGAAGAAGGGAAGCAGAAATACATAAAGCGTAACGCCGAAGCGGCAGAGTCGATGAAAAAGGAGCTGGCGGCTCTCGATAAATCGCTGGTCGATGGTGAGGAAAAGCGGGTCCATGAAGAATTCAAGTCGGCTTGGGCAAAGTACCTTGCCGAAGCTCCCAAAATAGCCGAACTTGCGTTGAAGAATGAGACCGAGGAGGCGGCGGCACTGATACGCGGCGAGTCCAGCAAGCAGTTCAACGCCGCCATCAAGGCTATCGAGAAGAATGAAGAGCTTCAGTTCAGGCACACCCAGGAACAAGCGGATTCCGCCCTCCAGCTCAGCACCTCATCGCGCCTCTGGATTCTTGGCGTCCTCTGCGGGGTCGTTGCAGCAGGACTGGTGCTGGCTTTCGTGATTGCCCGCCTGATCAGCGCTCCGATCCGTGATCTGTCCCAAAAAGCTTCTGCGATTGCGGGGGGGGATCTCAGCATCGTTGTGGAGCAGCGAAGCCGTGACGAGGTGGGGGAGCTGACCGGCGCCTTCGCATCGATGGTGCAGAGCCTCCGGTCCCTCATAAGCAATGTGATCGAGACATCGCAGCAGGTCGCTTCTTCTGCAAACCAGTTGCAGGGGACTTCTACGCAGCTGGCGGTGGGTGCCGAAGAGGTCGTTGCGCAGGCGGGGACGGTCGCTACGGCAAGTGAAGAGATGGCAGCCACTGCCGGAGAGATCGCGGAGAACTGTACCCGGGCGGCGGCAAGTTCGCGTCAGGCCGAAGAATCGGCAAACACCGGTTCCACGGTCATTCGTGCCGCTATCGACGGTATGGAGCGTATAGCCGGACAGGTAAAGGGCGCAGCCGGAACGGTGGAGAGCCTGGGGGCGCGCTCCGAGCAGATAGGAGCGATCATCGGGACTATCGAGGATATTGCCGACCAGACGAACCTGCTGGCTCTCAATGCCGCCATAGAGGCTGCACGTGCAGGCGAGCAGGGACGCGGCTTCGCCGTTGTTGCAGACGAGGTGCGGGCTCTTGCCGAGCGGACGACCAAGGCGACCCGGGAAATCGGGGAAATGATCAAGTCGATTCAGCAGGAGACGAAGCTGGCGGTAACCGCTATTGACGAGGGGGTAAGGGAAGTTGCCCGAGGGAGCGAGGACGCGGCAAAGTCGGGGCAGGCGCTGCGGGAAATCCTCCAGAAGATCGAGGAGGTCAGCACGCAGGTGAGCCAGATCGCCACGGCGGCAGAGCAGCAGACCGCCACTACTCACGAGATAACCAGCAATATCCACCAGATCAACGAGGTCGTTCAGCAGTCCGCTACGGGCGCGCAGCAGTCATCGGGCGCGGCAGGCGAACTTGCCCGATGTGCCGGTGAGCTGCAGACAATGGTGAGACGTTTCAAGCTCGCCTGAAGCCTGCTGCCCACTGCACCACTACCCATGTCCGAGGCCCTCCCTGGAGGGCCTCAGTGTCTAGTCACCCTGCTCCCTCCAGTCTGTTTCTTCACGAATACCAGTTCCTCGTGCGGGAGAGAACCAAGGTAGTTTTCCAGCTGGGCGCTGATGCTCAGCCCCTGCTTCTTGGAGATCTTGAACTGCCTGTTGCACTCGCCGCATGTGTAGGTGCGGGTGAAATTGATATGATGGAAGTCGATCACGGTTTCTCCGTGGCAGTTGGTGCAGGTAAACGCAAACGCCGGTATCTTCATCTTCTGTCTCCTTGGGACTAATGTCCTACAAGTATAGCAGCGCAGTCCGATATGTTAAGCCGCTTTAAGAAATTTTTGTTCTCATCACTTTCCTCTCGACATTGACGCTTTCCCCGGCTTTGTTACAGTTACTGAAATGAATCCAGCCTTTGCCCGTCCGGCGGGAGAAGGAGGAAGCTTATGGCAGTAGCGCGCACCATCACCCTACCCGGAGACGGCCAAATTTCATCGAAATACAGCGGCTCCATTCTTTTCGTCGGCACGGCGACTACAGTCATCACCTGCGGCGGGTTCACCATCCTGACCGACCCGAACTTTCTTCACTCCGGGGACCATGCGCATCTCGGATACGGCCTCACCTCCAGGAGGCGCACTAATCCCGCGCTGGAAATCGAGGACCTGCCGCATCTCGATCTCTGCCTTCTCTCCCATCTGCACGGAGATCATTGGGACCGTGTTGCTGAAGCAAAGCTCAGCAAGGCTCTCCCTATCGTAACCACTGTCCATGCCGCGAAAGCTCTCGGACGGAAGGGGTTTGATGCCGTCGAGGGACTGGATACATGGGAATCGGTCACGGTGGTGAAGGGGGAGGCCCATCTCCGAATCACCGCCATGCCCGGAAGGCACGGCCCGGGTGTCGTCAACGCCCTGCTGCCTTCGGTGATGGGGAGCCTGCTCGAATGGGGGAAGGGGGATGACATCTTCAGGCTTTACATTTCGGGCGATACTCTCATGCATGACGAACTCTCCCAGGTGCCGAAGCGTTACCCCAACATCAACCTGGCCCTCCTGCACCTTGGAGGGACGAAGGTCCTGGGGGTCCTGGTGACGATGGATGCCCGGCAGGGAATTGAGGCAATCCGGTTAATCCGCCCCCGTACCGCCATTCCGATCCACTACAACGACTACACGGTGTTCAAGTCATCGCTGGAGGATTTCCAGAAAGCGGTGCGGGAGGCTGGGCTGGAGGACAGGGTTCATTACCTGAACCATGGGGATACCTATATTTTCACGATGCCGGGGAGTAGAGAGACCTGATGACTGAAGGAGGGAGATGTATGAGGCGCGCAATGCGCGGAGCCGTGGCGGCTCTGGTCATGACTTTATTCTGCGAGTGCGCCGGGGCGGCCGCGATCCTCCAGTTCTATTCGGTTGCCCGGAAAGGATATGTATCTATGGAGAAGGTACGGAAAAGCGACGAGGAGTGGCGAAGCGCACTGTCGCCTGAGCAGTTCGAGGTGACGCGGCGCAAGGGAACGGAAAGGCCCTTCGCGAACGCCTACTGGGATAAGCATGACAGGGGGATCTACCGCTGTGTCTGTTGCGGCCTGGATCTTTTCCGCTCCGAAACGAAGTACGAATCGGGGACAGGGTGGCCCAGTTTCACTGCTCCCGTTGCTCCCGAGAACATACGGACCGCCGAGGACCGCTCATGGTTCACTCGACGAACGGAAGTCCTCTGCGCTCGCTGTGACTCCCATCTCGGGCATGTCTTCGAAGACGGTCCGCCCCCTGGAGGCCTGCGCTACTGCATGAATTCAGCCGCCCTCAGTTTCGTGAAGGAGTGACCTCATCCGCGGTCTCTGACTTGCGAACGAAATCCGCTAGTTTGGAGTCCATTCTGATGATGTGGTTGCCGAGCCAGTTGAAGACGACGCTGTTTGTGAGCACCATGAGCGGGAGAGTAGTACCCTCCGAGGCCAGCTGAGAGTCGAGTGCGGCTATCTCGGCCACAAAACCGTCGTGCTGCGCCTTGTGGTGGCGGTAGTCGGGGTATCCGTACTCAAGCTGCAGCCGTTCCTCGTCTGCAAAATGCCGTACAACATACTCTCGCAGGAACTGAAGGAGGCCATGCAGCTCCTGCCGCCCCTTCCCCTCCTGACATGCCTTGGACAGCCCTTCCAGTCTTCTGAACAGTTCCTTGTGCTGGGAATCTATGGTCGGATTCCCCGTCGCGAGCTCTTCCCGCCATTCGACAAGCATTTCCATCTCCTTTTACGATAATTACCCTGGATAACCTCTTCGGCTGCGTCTTCGATTTACCTGAGACAATGATGGCCGTAGCCTTGACTAGCATTTGTCCGGCGTGTATCGTGCCGGATCGAGAGGGAAACCATCATTGGGGACAAGGGGGCATTATGGCGACGGTGCAGGAGCACTACGACAACCTGCTTGCCGATTACTATTCCTGGCTTTTCGGAGACTATGAAGAAAAGGTTGCGGGAAACGAGGCCTTTTTTGCCGGGCGCGGTATCGTGGCGCGCAGATCGGGTAAGGCCATCGATCTGGGAGCAGGCTCAGGGTTCCAGTCGCTGGCTTTGGGGCGCCTCGGGTTCAGCGTGTTGTCGGTGGATACATCTTCGACCCTGCTCCGGGAGCTTGAATGCCGGCGGGGGGATTTGCCGGTTACGACGATCCTGGGTGACATGTTAGAGACCGTAAGTAATCTGAATGAGCCGGTGGAGCTTTGTGTATGCATGGGTGACACCCTGCCGCATCTGACATCGGCAGGGCAGGTGGTGAACCTTGTCGAGGAAGTTTTTCGCATCCTGGCTCCCCGGGGTCTCTTCGTGATTACGTATCGCGATCTTTCATTCGAGCTGGACGGAGTCGACAGGTTCATTCCGGTGAAAAGCGACCCGGATACGATTTTCACCTGCTTTCTCGAATACGGGGAGCAGCATGTCATGGTCCATGATCTGGTCTACCAGCGGAGGGGAGGCGGCTGGGATCTTCTCAAGAGCTGCTACCCCAAGTTGCGCCTGCCGCTCGATCCGCTGCTGGGGCTGTTTACGGAGGTCGGTTTTGATATCGAGGAGTGCGGAAGCAATGGCGGAATGGTTACTATTATCTGTTCAAAGCCTGGCGGAGAGACCGACTTCTGAGACGTACCGATTCGAGGCATGAAAAAAGCCGCCGGAATTCCCGGCGGCTTTTTTGATTTCGGCTTTCGTCGAAGACTACTCGCAGAGGTCGATCTTGACATCCCAGTTCTTGAGCTTCATCGTGCCGTTACGCTCCAGGTTGAGATGCATTTTGAACGCGCGGTCCCACAGTTGCGGCTCGTGCCCAACCTTGCGCTTGAGGCAGTCTTTCTCGGCGATATCGAGGTACTCGGTCAACTGCGCCTTGTAGTCGGGATGTGCACACTTCTCGATGATGCGGCGAGCGCGGTCCTTCGGCGCCAGGCCGCGGAGGTCGGCGAGTCCCTGCTCGGTGATTACGCAGTCAAGATCGTGCTCGGTGTGGTCGATGTGCGAGCAGTGCGGCACGACGCAGGAGATGCCGGTCGGGTCGGTCTTGGAAGGACGTGACGACGGGGTGTGCATCATCTTGAGATAGCCGTTGCGGAGGAAGTCACCGGAACCGCCAAGGCCGTTGATCATCCGGGTACCGCCAACAAGAGTCGAGTTGGCATGTGCATAGATATCGATCTCGACCGGGGTGTTCATGGCAATGCACCCGAGGCGACGGATCGGTTCAGGTGCGTTGGAGATGGAGAGTGGGCGCAATACGATCTTGTCGAAGTACTTGTCCATGTTCTCGAAGAAACGCGGGAACCCGGGATTTGCGGAGAGGGACAAGGAACAGGAGGAGGCCGCGTCAAGCTTGCCCGAATCGAACAGATCGAGCATGGTATCCTGGAGCACCTCGGTGAAAACAGTCAGGTTTTTAAAAGGACCCTTGGCAAGGCCGCCGATGACGGCATTTGCGATGGAGCCGACGCCCGACTGGATCGGCAGCAGGTTCTTCGGCAGACGCCCGGCTTTCACTTCAGCAGTGAAGAAGTCGATGACATGATTGGCAATAGCTTCAGACGTGTCGTCCTGCTCGGCGAACGCGCGGCCCTGGTCGCGCAGCTTGGACTCGACCACAGCGATGATCTTGTTTGGATCGCATGGAATAAAGGTCTGGCCTATCCTGGAATCGGCCTTGGTGATGTTAAAAACTTGCCGGTTCGGCGGGGTTTGCGGGGTGATCAGGTCGTGGATGCCTTCAAACGAAGGCTGTCCGGTGTTGACCTCAACGATGATCTTGTCGCAGATCATGAGGATTTCAGGTATGACGCCGCAGGAGGAGGTCGGAACAAGGCCGCCGTCTTCGGTGATTGCGGAGACTTCAATGATTGCGAGGTCGAGCTTGCCTGTGGGGGAATCCTTGGTGTAGAAGCCGTAGCCGAGGTCCTGGGCGAAGAGGGAGAGGTGTTTGTCACCCATCCGGATGCGCCCCTCGTTGATGCCGGCGGCGATATTCTTGCCGGTCTGGTACGGCCAGCGGCGGTCGATCATGTCGAGGGTGGCCCAGCGGTCTTCGGTTTCCGCACCAACCGAGGCGCCGATGAAGAGGTTGAACTTCATCTTGCCCTGCAGGCCGTTCTTCTCCACGTGGTCTGCAAGCGCGATGGGTACCACTTTGGGGTAACCGGCGGGGGTAAAGCCCGACCAGCCGAGGTTCATACCCGGTTTGAAGAACTGGACGGTGTCCTCGGGCTTCATGACCTTGTTCATCAGCGACTTACAGCGGACGCGATCTTGCAGTGTGCCGTACTCAGACATTGTTTCCTCCTGTTGGTGTTGATGTTAACGACAAGATCTGCCGATCTTGATTCAGTACACAGTATACATTTGAAACTGTTGACACCAAAGTAGAACCGGATTCTACTGTACGGCCAGGGTCTAGTCAAGCTAAAAAGCAAAAAATTAATTTTTTGTCATTATGGCCATTCCACTTCCGTGAAATACTTTCCCTCTGATGTAAGCATGCGTATTTGCTGAGCTTTTCCTTCAATGGCCAGTGCGCCCGAAAAGCCGTGCCGCAGGGGTAATTTGTGAAAAGTCCAGCGGCGGGTTTCGTCAGGCTGAATTCGGTGGCTCGCCATTTCAGGGTCCCGGCCCGGAGGAAATACTATCGTGAAGCAGTCTGAGGGGAGAGAAAAGCCGGCACCGCATCCTTTCTGGTAAGCCTCCTTGCATGTCCAGCATTCGTAGAACGCGGCAAGGCGATGCGCGTCGGGCAGCCCCTCTATATATGCACATTCGTCCCGAGAGAAGAAGGTTCTTGAGATGTTTCCGTAGGGGAGGGCGGGATCGACTGCTTCGATGTCGATTCCTACCTCGGTACCCATGGCTACCGCAAGTACCGCCAGGTTTCGTGAGTGGCTGAGGTTGAATCGAAGCGGGGAATCAGCTTCGAGACAGGGTTTGCCGAAAGGGCCATAGGAGAGGCGGATGTCTCCGGGGGGGGTGCCGCAATATGCCGACAGGACTTGGCGGAGCAGTCCTCGACAGTTGATGAACCTCCCGGCTGCTTCACGATCCAGCAGCCTGTCCGCCCGTTTCAGTTCCTCGTCGTCCAGCAGGAGGCGCAGATTGCTGCGCAAATCTGCGGGAAGGTCGAGCATGAATTGCCAGATATGCACTTCCGAGGGGGAGAGATTGGTTGCCGGCACGTACATCGGACGCTCAGGCGGGGAATGAGCGGAAGCGCGCAACGGCTTCGGGGATGGCTTCTTCGCCGATATTGCCGAATGCAAGTCGCAGGTACGGTTCGAGCCCCGGCCCGAACACTTCCCCCGGAAGCGTCAGCACTCCACTTTCTTCCACGAGGCGTTTTGCCACCTCCCGACCGGTTTTTCCGGCATACGGGTGTCTTACCCAGGCGAAAAATGTTCCGCTGGCGACGAGGCTGAAAGGGTTGCCGGGAGTGCTGAATTCGGACCGGAACCGGTCGTGGCGGCGCTCCATCATCAGGCGCTTTTCCCCAACCCACTCTTCCAGGTGGTTTACCCCGAATTGCACCGCATGCTGGGTAACCCGCGGCTGGCATACAGCCATCGAGTCCTGGGCCTTGAGGGCGTGCTGCACGAATTCGGCGGAGGCGGCAAGCATGCCGGCGCGGTAACCGGTTAGAGCGTAGGTTTTTCCGAAAGACATTATGTGGATGAAGTTGTCGCTCCACGCTTCATCCGTGAAGATATCATGCGGCCGCGCGCCTCCGGGGATGAAGTCGCTGTATGTTTCATCAAGGATCAGCGCTATCCGGTGCCGCTTCGCTACTTCCAGCAGGTCATGGATGACCGTCGGAGGTATTACGACTCCGGTGGGGTTGCTTGGAGTGACGATGAGGATTGCCCTGGTGCGGGGGGAAATCAGGCGTTCTATGGTTTCGGGTGAAGGTATGCCGCCACGATCCTCCGAAAAAGGGGCGAACGTGCTGCCGATGCCGAGCATGTCGAGAGCCATGGGGTGATCGAAGTAGCAGGGTGACTGGACTATGATCCGGTCTCCAGCGCGGCAGAGCGTGACCACGGCGAGCCAGAAGGCCTGGCTGGCACCGATGGTGAGGCAGATCTGATCGGGAGATATCCTGGCGCCGTATCTCCGTTCATAACGTGCGCAGACGGCTTCCCGCACCTCCGGAAGCCCCTCGTCGGGCGAGTAGCGGGAGGTTTGCGGATCGTTGAGGATCGAGCCGAGATGGTCGGTCAGCGCAGGGGCGGGAGGGTAGTCGGGGACGGCCTGGCAGAGATCGATGAGATCTGTATGCCTGGTTCCCGCAATCCACCGTTTTACCTCGGAAATAGGAGGAGGGTGAACGGATCGGATGGTTTCGGAAACGGTATACCTCATGGTGGAGCTCCAAATGCATTAGCTGCACCGCACGTAGATACAACTCTTTGCGCTCCCGCGCAAGGAGAAATTGTCGTACGAAGTTTCGGCGGAAGTGCTGAAAAAACGGTTGAAAATTACGAAAGCTGTGTTATTGTGGCTAAAAATATTTAGTGCGGGTAAAGCTTTATGAAGCTCGAATTTAAAAACATCGCCGATAGGGAAGAACCGTTCTTCCTCCTCGACTGCCTCGGCTGCGGAGAGGAGATCTCAGTGCCGGAACGGGACATGAAGACCACTAAACCGGTGGAGTGCGGCCAGTGCAGCCACATCCGGTATCTGAGCTACCGCGAGTACACGCTTATAACCGACAGATTTGCCGCGCAGCTCCTCATGCGGGCAGGTCTGAGAGCCCGTGCTTCCCGCCGGGACATCCCTGCCTGATTCCTCTCGACCCCTTCGCAAAATTTTCATTGAAGCAGCTTTTCCTTGATGTCCGTCAATTGATTTTCGCTCCCGATCTATTAGAGTTTTGACAACGGCTTCGCCGTAATGAGAAAGGAAGGAGAAAAGTTATGGGAGACAGCAAGGGTGCTGCAACGGGTCAGGTGTTTACCACGTCCGAAATGATCGCATATCAGGAGGGATCGGTCGTAAGCCGTACGCTGATCGACAAGAAAATCGGCACCATCACCGTTTTCGCGTTCGATGAGGGGCAGGGGCTGAGCGAGCATACCGCACCTTTCGACGCATTCGTTCAGATAGTCGACGGAGAGGCGGAGGTGGTGATCTCGGGGGACGAGCACGTCCTGAAGGCTGGGCAGATGGTAATCATGCCGGCCAACCAGCCTCACGCCGTGCGCGCCAGGAAGCGTTTCAAGATGTTGCTTGTGATGATCAGGGCGTAGCGGGAGCGCTCGCCCCCGGTTTGTCGTCAGAACCCGGCGGCGATCGCCGGAGGACGTGTGGAGAGCCGCTTGGGCAGGGGAGATGACTCCGGTTCTGCCCCCCTCTGCTCCACGGCTACCCACCTGCCTCCCGTGAGATAGGCAGTAATGAGGCCGCTACACGCCAATTCATCGAGATGTGATTGCAGGGCCGGAGCAATTGAATCGTCTTGACACCGCACCAGAATAACCATGACCATTCCCCTCCCGATTCCCGCTGCTGTCGGCGGGCCTACCGTGGTTGTTGATCCACCGGATACTGAATGAAAAGTGCGGGGTTGCGGAGTCCCTTTCCTGCGCTGTTTACCGGCAAGGGAGGGCCATGTTATTCCGCACCAGTCTTAAGATGGTTCTCGGTAGTCGTGGCGATGTTTGCCTCACCCCTTTCAGAGAGGGGCGGGCGATTAAGCTAGCCTAATTCGATGTCGAGCGCAATAAATTTTTTAGCTGATTTTTCAAGACGGTGGGAACATCGGAGCAGGGCCGGCAGCATTAAAAATGACTGCTGCCGGCCCGATGGGGCGATGGTCAGGCTGCTGCTGCCGGTGTCGCTGCTTCCCGTTCGTATCCGGTGACGATTCCTGTATAGCGTTCGGTAAGGTCGTCGGGCATTCCGGCTTCCGCACGGGCGTAGCCGGAAGTCACCTTCTCCCTTAGATGTCCGGAGATCAGACGTTCAGCAAGAGGATACAGAATATCATCTTCCTTTGCGATATGCTCCAGGAGCAATTCCCGGTACTCAAGGGCGAGACGGGCGATCTCGGCATCCCTGTCGTTTCTTCCTGCGAGAGCATCGGCGGCTGCGGTTTCCAGTTCCCGTACAAGCGCCCGGCCATGATCGTGCTCCAGTAGCATCGCGGCTACGGGGCTGTTGTGTCGGGGCATGCCGTTTTCAACAAGCGCTTCGAAGAGTACGTCCTCTTCCTTGGCATGGTGATAGCGGTCGGCGTAGTTCCTGATGAAGTCAACCGCATCCAGGTAGAACCGATAATTCCGGTATCTTCCTTCCGATGTCAGAGGAGCGTTGCGCGCAATCAGATCGAGCATCCTCAGGATCAGCCGGTGTTCGGCTACCAGAGCTTCCGTAATGTTCTGCATGTCAGTTCCTCCTTTCCCCGTTTACCCCCACGATCACAGTTTCAAGTGGAATTTCTTTTCCTGAAAGATCCAGCGCCTTGCGTACCATGATGTCTAGACCGCGGCAGCACGGTACCTCCATGATCGCGACGGTGATGCTCTTCACCTCGTTCGTCCGGAAGATAAGAGCCATTTTTTCTACATACGCATCAGTTTCGTCCAGCTTGGGGCAGGCAATTGCAAGGGCCTTGCCCCGGAGCAGATCCTGGTGGAAGCTCCCCAGCGCGAATGCCACACAGTCGGCCGAGATCAGTATCTCCGCGTTCTGGAAATATGGTGCCGACGGCGGCACGAGGTGAAGCTGAACCGGCCACTGCCTGAGCTGCGAAGGCGCATTCGCCGGGGTTCCCGTCTCTTTTTCTTCCCTTTCGATGACTCTCGCCATGCTGCCGGGGCAGCCGCATCCTAGATTACTCATGGTTATCTCCTCTCTTTCTTATCGGTGTGCCGTCGCCTGCAGCGCCGCGCTTATCTCCGCTTCAACCTGTTCTTCATCTTCCTGTGACAGCCCGTGGATCGAAACTACATCCTTCAGCAGGCATATCCCCACCTTGCAGGTGACACAGCCTATGCCGTAGCGGGCCAGGATTTCCCCGATTGCGGGGTAGCGTGCCAGAACGTCCTGAATGGCTTCTTCTCCGATATTGTTTTCGAATTTCATGGCTGTCGCTCCTCGTTCCTGTTCGTTATGAGGAGCATACTCCGGAACATAAGGGGCGGGGATGACCTGGGTCAAAGAATCATCGATTTTTCAGGTTGGATAATAGAACAGATATGATGGCAAAACAGGGTGGTTGGTTTTGCGGGAGCAACGGGCGGCTGAGGGGCCAAAGCCCACGCCTCCGCCCGGAGTATTGTCAGATCCTGGATTCGGGGGGGTATGCCACGCCTTCCTTTTCTTCCTGGCATTCCCTGCATCTGTTGGCGAAGGGCATGATCTTCAGACGCTCTTCGTTGATTTCCTCGCCGCACTCTTCGCAGATGCCGTAGGTGCCCCTTTCGAGTTTCGATACCGCCTCGTCAAGCTGCGTGAGCTGCTGTCTGCGGATGTCCACTACCGAAAGCTGCAGGTCTTCCAGAAAGTCGAGCATGCTCTGCTCCCCCGGGTCCTGGGGAATCTCGAACTGGGCATTGAGCGGCTCGGCGGTATTCCTGAAGATGTCCTCCCTCAGTTCGTTCCACATGCGGCGCTTCTGCTCCATCAGCATTTCCTTCAGGCGGGCTTGGCGGTCTGCATCGAGTTCAGGCATGGGTTCCTCCCGTTGTGGAAGCTTGCTCATGCATTTCAGTTTACCGCACACCTGCAGCACTGCAAACAGGGGGTCACGGAGCGAGCTTGACATCGGTGAGCGTGGCGGTCACGCTTCCGACCGTCACTTTTGTCTGCGCCTTGACCGGTATCCGCCGCGCGTCGTCGGTCAGCCAGATCTGAACCGACCCTTTCCCCTCGAAGACGCCTTTGGGCTTCACGAGGGGCCTGATGACGATGGTGTCTATCTTCCCGAAGATGGTTTTCAGCTTTTCCTTCTTGACCACCTTTACTTCGACATTGCCCGTCTCCTTCCCGTAAAGAACGGTGACATTCACGGATTTGCCCACCTCTAATGGGAGGTGGCGTATGTAATAGAAGCTGGCATAGGTGTCGAACGTGTTGGAGGTGATTGGCACCTGTGCCTTCTCGCCCGAAACATGATCGATGAAGTGTGCGATGTTCTTTTCCTGGTCGAAGATTATCTCCCGGTCTCGGGTGCGCTTGCCTTCCCGCATCTTCATCCTGTACTGCTTCGTTAACCCCGGAAAGGGCGCTCCATTTTTCATCAGGACGCTTTCGATCAGGTCCTCCACCGGGAAAAAGGAGGAGAGCCAGTCGTTGGAGCGGGCGGTCGAGACGATGCGACGGACATCACTGCTTTCGGTTATCTCCTGGGTCGCGGTGCCGACGTTCACGCCGGACCACGATAGTTTGTACACCAGTTTTTCCGGGACCGTCTGGCTCTCTGCGGTTAGAGGGAAACATGTGATGTAGCAGAGAGCAGCCCAGGCGAGGGCGATTATTCGGGACCGGTTCTTGTGCTCAGCCTTCATGATGATCCTTCCTCGGTCGATGGTGAGGTGTCGGCTCGATTGCGAATTTCGGGGGGATGATATGTTCGCCCCGACAGACAGGACACTTCCCCGGCTTCGTGACCCGCTCCCTCTTCCCGAAAACGAAGCCGCAACCCCGGCAGGCCGCCGGGGTGACCACAAGCGTGTATTCATGGCGATTATGGCGTATCTGCTCCAGGTGATCGTAAACTTCCCGTTCCGGAATTCCAGCGGCTGCGGAGAGCTCCCGCGCGTCGGCACTCCCATCCGAGAGCAGGTCGACAAGCCTGTGCCGCACGGTTTCCCGGCGCTCGGGAGGAACGAAAGGGCGTTTCGCTTTCATGACAACCCCCTTTATCATTAGTATACCTGAAAAGGGGCGGGTTGCTGTTCAACGGGCTCCGGTCCCGGCGAGCCAGGCAGCGAGACGGCGGATACCTTCTTCTATGGTGACGGCGGGATGATATCCGAAGTCGTGGCGGGCTGCCGAGATGTCGAACCAGTGGGCGGTGGAGAGTTCACGCGCTACAAAACGCGTCATTGGGGGCTCACCCGGCAGTCGCAGCAGACGGAAAACGTTTTCGATCAGGAAGCCTGCAGCGTAGGCCGCTGCGGGAGGAATGGTACGGGTTACGGGGGGAAGGTTGTCGGCCGCCAGGATCTTGTTTACCAGATCCCAGAGCGGGATGGGTTCGCCATTGGTGATGAAGTAGGCTTTTCCTGCAACTGCGGAACCTGGCGCCAGGCGTTCTGCGGCCTGCACGTGCGCAGCAGCTGCATTGTCGATGTAGACCGAGTCCACGAGGCACGGACGTGTGCCGATCCGGCGGAGTTTTCCGGCTCGGCCGCGAGCCAGTATCCGTGGGACGATATGGTTGTCCTCGGGTCCCCATATCAGGTGCGGGCGCAGGGCTACCGTTGCCAGCTCCGCCGAGTT
This sequence comes from Geobacter sp. DSM 9736, assembly GCF_900187405.1. NCBI lineage: Bacteria > Pseudomonadati > Thermodesulfobacteriota > Desulfuromonadia > Geobacterales > Geobacteraceae > Geobacter > Geobacter sp. DSM 9736. The sequence goes on along the minus strand of NZ_LT896716.1, from coordinate 2,454,009 downwards.
GGCGCCCAGCACCAGCCGCTCGGCCATCGCTTTCGTTTCCGGATATGCCGCTTCGTAATGCCGAGGGTAGGGGACCCGCTCGTCAACCCCTTCCATGTCGGTCCCGTCGAAAACTATGCTGGGCGAACTGGTATGGACAAGACGCCGGATGCCGTGGCGACGGCAGGCGGCAAGGACATTCTCGGTGCCGGTCACGTTTGCGGCGTAATATTCCTCATAGGCTCCCCAGACTCCCGCCTTCGCCGCGACATGAAATACGAGATCGCACCCTTCGGCGGCACGCTCCACCGCAGAGGCGTCTGCAAGATCTCCCGTCGCCTGCTCCACGCCGAGCGCCCGGAGCGATTCGTACGCATTACGGGAAAAACTCCTGACCTGCCACCCCCGCTCCAGGAGAAGGCAAACCAACGATTTTCCGAGGAACCCGCCCCCCCCTGTAACGAGAGCCCTCATCTCAATTGCTCCGCAGCCCACAGAGAAAGGCGCTCCCTGAAGATCTTGGCGTTATGGCGTATGTCCACCGGGAATGCCGGATGGAAGAGTATCGTTTCGATAGTGGCGGTATGGAGGTGGGAGCGGGCGATGTTCAGCAATTCTTCTCTGATGAGTTCATGATCCGCCTCGCGCACCTCCTTTTCCAGTTCAACGCAGAGCACGGGCTGCTGCATTTTTGGTTCACCCACCCCCACAAGCGCCGTGCGGAATACCCGGGGATGGGCATTGAACACACCTTCGCACGAAATGGTGAACATGGTTTCGGCAGGAGTCACGACCCGGTGCGACTTTCTTCCGCAAAACCAGACACGGCCGTTTTCGTCGATCCCCCCCACATCTCCCATCCGGTGGAAGAAACCTCCGGTATCCGGGTCGGCGATTTTAGCCATCGCCGTGGCGTCGGGGCGGTTGAGGTAGGAGGCGGTTACCTGGGGTCCCTGTACTGCAAGTTCGCCGACGGTTCCTCTCGGCACCCGCAGGGAGTCGTCCCATACCGGAATGGGTTCGTCCGAAATACGGATCACTTCCAGCCTGATCCCCGGGACGGGAAGGCCGACGCAGATCCCCCCTCCCGAGTCGGTTATGCGCCGGGTCTCTCCGATGATTTCATGGCTGCCTATGGAGCAGACCGGCAAGGCTTCAGTGGCGCCGTAAGGGGTGAAGATCTCGGCCTCCGCGGAGAGCATGGCCGAGAAGCGCTCCAGCACCCTGGCGGGAACCGGCGCCCCCGCGGAAATTACCCTCTTCAGTGATGGCAGCTTTATCCGGTGCTCTTCCCCGTACCGCCCGACCCTGTTTATCAGCGCGGGAGAACCGAACATGGAGGTGACGCCGAAATTCCCGATGGCTTCGATGATCTTGCGCGGGTCCACATCGGCAGGCTTTGTGAAATCCATGTCCGGAATCACTGATGTCATGCCGAGCGCCGGGGCGAAGAGGGCAAAGAGGGGGAAGGTGGGGAGGTCGATCTCTCCCGGCTGGATCCGGTAGAGGGTGCGGAGCATCTCGACCTGTGCTGCGAAGTTGCCGTGGCTGTAAACCGCCCCCTTTGGGGTGCCGGTGCTGCCGCTGGTGAAAAGAATGGCCGCAGTCTCGCCACTGCCCGTGGGGGCCATCTCATAGCCTTCCTCTCCGGCATCCTCGCGGATACTGTCGAGGGTGGTTCCTCCCCAGCAGTATTTCTTCCCCACGGTCAGTCTGATGCGGATCGAGTGCTTCCCCCATCCGAACAGGATTCTGGCCGCGTGCGCCTTGGGAATGCCGATGAAGGCTTCAGGGGATGCCTCGGCGAGGCAGCTTTTGACATTCCCGACGCCTATTCCCGGATCGATAAGCACCGGAACGGCTCCTGTCTTGAAGAGTGCGAAGGTGAGAGCGAAGAATTCCAGGCTGGGGGTAACCATGAGGGCGGTGCGGATGCCTCGCCCGATACCGATGGTTTCGAGCCCCCGGGCGATCCGGTCGCTTTCCCGATGGAGCTGGCTGAAGGTGAAGTGGGTATAGCTCACCCGCCCGTGGTCGTCCCTCCCGTGGGGGAAGATCACGGCAAGGTTATGGGGATGGCGGCGGGCCATGTCGGGGAGATGGGAGGCTATGTTGACGAAGGCTGGTTCGGACATGGGAGCTTCTTCATACCACGGAATCCGTTCCCGCCGCTACAGAAACATTGTCGGGGTGGCACGCCTGTTCGCCCGTTCCCCGCACAGCCGCATCGGGGCGTGACGGAATGCTCAAGTGTCAGAGTAACTCCGCCGGCATGAGTGACACGTGCTACCAGGTAATGATTCCCACCAGCCTCCTCAACATGATCACGACGTCAGCCACATCGACTGTGCCGTCAGGCCGTGGTGCCCCGTCCGGGCCGAGTGGCGCGACATCGAGCCGCAACAGCTCCTTTTCGGCAACCTTGCGCCTTCCAAGAATCTGCTGCTGTGCCGTTACCGCGTCCGCCAAGGTGTAAGCGTCTCCTGCGAATTCTGCTGCTATGGCATGAGCGGAGGTAACGGACGGGAGCAGATAGATGTTGTCCTGAACCTCGCTCGTTCTGTCCATACCGTTGTCGGTGAGTCGCACCAGCATGAATCCGGGTGCAGGTGTGACGGTGCACGATGAGCTTTGGCCGGAGGTTACCGGAGTGGCGCAAGCGATGGTGCCTTTTCCCGCTTCGACCGTTCCTGTGAGCGTGTGGGTAATTTCAGCGAACGTGGCTGAGACCGAGCAGTCGGATGTTATGGGCCCGGTTGTATAGGTGTTGCCCGACAAGGAACCGCCGCAGCCTGTTACGGAGGCGATCCGGAAACTGTCGGCTGGGGTTACGGTAAAGCTGGTCGAGGAATCATGTCGAATCGTCACGGGTCCGGTCGGCTCTATTCTGCCGCCGCCCCGGCTTTCAGTCGTTACGGTATGGGTGTCGGGAGCGAAGAGGGCTGTCAGGGTCCGATTACCTGTGACGAAGGAGAGTACCAGTGGATTCGACTTCTCCACCAACCCGTCTGCCGAGGTCCAGGCCTCGAAGTGATATCCCTGTGCGGGAATGGCGGTAACTGCCGTCGTCGCTCCCCCACGGGTCACTGTCTGTCCGGTGTTGCCCGAAACAGTACCGTTACCGCTGCTCAAGAATTCCACGAAATAAGAGCTCGCATCGAAATTGGCTGTAACGGTCCGCCGAGCGGCGACATTGGTAAGGACGAGCGGATTGTCCGTGCTTATGAAGCCATCGGGAGCAGTCCAGTTGACGAACCGGAATCCTTCTGCAGGCACGGCCGTGACGGCTGTAGTTGAAGCGCCGTGCCCGATCAGCTGTGATGCGGCTCCGGTAACCGATCCGTTGCCTCCAGAGACGAAGGTTATGCTGTAGCTGTTGGGGGAGAAGCTGGCGGAAATGCCATGATTGCGCATGACGGGGTCGAAGGAGTAGCTGAAGGTGCTCCGGCTGGCGACAGGCTGGGAAGTGCCGTCGACGGTAACGTCGGTGATGTGGTGCCCATAATCCGCCGCTACCCAACATGACGCTGCCGTACCGGGATCGACCGTTGTACCTGGTGTGCAGGTGATGCTTCCGTTACCGATACTGTCGGTATTTATTGTGAAATGGCTGTGCCCGGAGGGGTCTTCATTCGTGTCGGCAGGTGATATGGTGAGACCCCCGCGCCTCTCCTGAAGAAAGTGGTACTGATACAGGCGACCGAAAGGAACGTACCAGATGTCACTTCTGCCGTGGATGTAGTCGAGATGCTGCAGAAACGGCGTTCCTGCCTGCCACATCCCCTGCCAGGGGTGGTCCATCAGGTGGTAAATGCCCCCTTGGGACACGGCTTGATCAAAATGAGCGTTGGCTTCCAGCACGAACTGTGCGTCGTTAGCCCTGCCATAATCATGATAGGTAAGGGGAGCTCTGTCGTAGCGTCCTTCCTCGGGATTCCAAGCAGAAAAAGCCGTTCCGCTGAAGACCCCCCTTGAAACGAGATAACCCCCCGAGGAGACGTACGATTCGAGAGTTGAATCGGAATAGCCGTATGGTTCGATGTACAGCGGAATGTATGGGTGTCCGTTAAATGATAATCCGTTTCGGATTTCATCTCTGCTTCCGATTACTTCCGCTTCATACCCGTTGGCGGCGTACCCTCCTGCATTCCGGGGATGGTGGCTGCTGTGGGAAGCTACTTCGAGGTACGCCCCGTGCCTGTCTACAAGATCTTGCAACTGCCTCCATGAGTAAACCTGCCCCGACATCACCCCTAGAGTGAAATGCAATCCGTAACCTTCGAGGTACTGGAGAGCTGTCGCGAAGTCCCCGTGAGTCCAGTCTGCGTAATCGTCGAGCGTAATGGTTACGGCTGCTCTCCGGTCGTCATAGAAAAGAGGGATCGAGTCGAAGGTGTAATTTACGGGAAGGCCGTTTCCATCGAGGATGCGCAGGTAGATTACGTCGGACCTACTGCTGAACCTTACACTTGCGTATGCAAAGCCGTTCTCGTAATCGAAACGAACGGCGTCGATGCCGTTGAACATGTCGCCTTTACTTCTTTGAGGCAGCCTGTTCCATTGGTCATCGAGGGAATACCTGTATTCCGCTATCAGCCCACGGACCGCGCTGGGTATCTTAAATTTGTAGGTTGCGGGGTAGTGGAGACCATACCTGTTGTGAGCACCACTGTCGATCTTTATGGAGTAATCGGCTGCGACTGCATGCAGATTGTACGTTGAAAGAAGAAAGACTGTCAGGAATAAAAGCCTCCAGCCAAATACCTTCATCGCAGCCCCCCATCCCAAACATCATAAATGTATGCAAGGAAGCATCATAATTAACAGATTTTAAAAAAGTATATCAGCTGCATTCAAAAAAACGAGCGACTTTGACTTTTTTAGGGGAATATTATTAACCATGTCCGGGCAAGGCGGGGTGTGTCGGGGGCAATCTCGGTTATCCGGATGTACTTCTAAGAAAGGCGGAAATCAGCGGGATCACCTCATCACCGGCATCTTCCAGGATGTAGTGCCCATGCTCGGGGAAGCGGTGCAACTCCGCTTTCGGGAAACGGCGCACCCACTCGGCGAGGAAATGACGGTCGAAGACGAAGTCCAGCTCCCCCCAGCAGATGATCATGGGAAGCCGGGTGAACTGCTCCAGTCCTTCGGCGACTTCGGTGATAAGGCTGTGACCCCGGTCCTTCGGGGTGAGGGGTATGTCCTGCACGAAACGCAGCGTGGCGATCCGGTTCTTCCAGGAGTCGTAAGGGCGCCGGTACTCTCTTCTCAACTCCCGGGGCATCGGATTCTTCTTGCACCCGACGAAGGAGGCTGCGAGGCTGAAGGCGTTAAAGCCGCGGACCAGAAAGGTGCCGAGCCTCGTGTCCCTGCAGATCCGGAGTGCCAATGGGAACGGCTTCTCTGCGGGGAGGTGGAATGCCGCCGTGTTCAGTATTACGAGCCGCTTGATCCGTTCCGGATGACGGGTGGCGTACGTCATCCCGATCATTCCTCCCCAGTCGTGGAGGACGAGGGTTATGCCGCTCGTGATGCCGAGCCGGTCAAGAAGTCGTTCCAGGTCGTCCACCCGCCGTTCGAGCGTGTAATCGTAAAGATCGTCTCCCGGCTTGTCCGAAAGCCCGCAACCTATGTGGTCGGGGACGATGGTGCGGTAACCGCCACGGAGGGCGAGGACGAGGTTGCGGTAATAGAAGGACCAGGTGGGATTGCCGTGGAGCATCACCACAGGCTCCCCGCTCCCCTCGTCCAGATAGTGGTAGCGAATCCCGTCGAGGTCGAGATAGTTTCCTGAAAAGGGGTAGAGATCCGTCACCATTCGACTCCGAGCATGAGGCAGTTGAGTCCGCTGCCGATGCCGAGAAGGGCCACCCGGTGACCCGGCTCGATGAATTCCCGTTCGGCGGCCAACGCCGCGCTCAGCGGCAACGACACAGTTCCCATGTTGCCGAGGAAGGGATAGGTGACGAAATCGTTCTCGGCAGAAAGGCCTACCGTCTTCAGGATCTCGGCCTGGTGCGCGGAGCCGACCTGATGGCAGACCGTGCGGGCAACTTCCTCGGTGCGCCATCCCAGTTCTTGCAGAAAGGCCCGCCAGGTCCGTGCCCCCAGGGCGACCCCATGTTTCATGACCTCCACGGCATCGGTACTCATGTACTGGCGGAACGAGAATCCTCCTTCGGATTCGACCCCCCACCGACAGAGCGCATGGTGTTCCGGGGCCGCTATCGTTACGCCTCCTGCGAGCCTGCGTCCGCGATTCCCGAAGGAGCCGTCCGTCAGCAGCACGGCCACCGCGCCGGAGCCGCCGGTCAGGGTGGCGAGTGATGTGGCAAAGAGTTGCATGTCGGGCTCGGCCAGAAGACGGGCGATGATGATGTCATTGATCTCGCGGGCGCTCTCGCAGGAGACGACGAGCCCCGCACGGATCTGCCCCAGTTCGATCCTGTTGGCGATCTCCAGCATCCCGTTCAGGACACCGAGGCAGGCGTTGCTCAGGTCATAGATGGCGCAGGCCCCGGAGATACCTAGGCCGGCGGCGACACGGCAGGCTGTTGCCGGCTCGAACTGCTCGCGGCAGACTCCGGCGTACACCAGGGCTCCGATCTCCCCGACCGGCACGCCGCTTTCGGCGAGGGCGCTGCGTCCTGCCATTACGGCCCCTTCCGAGAGGGGGAAATTAGGTTCCCACCAGCGCCGTTCCCGGATGCCGGTAAGCGCTTCAAGCTGGCCCGGGACGAAACGTAGTGTCCGGTAGAGCGGATCAAGGCGGTTTTCCAGATCCGTGGAGGTTATCACCACGGGGGCGAGCTGGTAGCCGATGCTGTCGATGTGAACCTTAGAGTATTTCATGCCTGTCAACCTTCAGCAGATTGCTGAAAAACAGCCATCTCGCCTCCCTCCTCGCAAGCCGCCTCGTGCGGCGTAGCGCTACTACGCCTCCTCATGGCTTGCTGCGGGTGCGACGATCTGGCCGTTTTTGAGCAACCTGTACTATTGCGGAGTTATGTCACCTTTTAAAGCATTTTCCAGTTTGAGAGTGAAGTCCTTCATCTCGTAAATGACCTTTCCGTCCACCGAAAGGAAGCCGTCCGCGGTCAATGTACGGGTTTCGTCGTCAACCGACGTTACCACGGCTTCAACGACAACTTCCCTGTTGGCCGGAATGATCTGCCCCCTGTAGGTCCAGGCATGCTTCCTGCCGAGCTCCACCGTTTGCAGGACGCTCGCAGGACCTCCGTTCCACTTCTCAAGGGCGAGGAGCTTGAGTAGCTGCAGGAATGATTCGAGCCCGAGGGAGCCCGGGCAGACCGGGTCCTGGTAGAAGTGGGCCTTGAAGAACCACTCTTCCGGGTCCACATGCTTGCTGCCGCGGACGTAACCGAGGCGGTGGGGCCCCCCCTGGGGGAGGAGGCAGTCGATCTTTCCGATCATGCGGAGCATAGTGTCCGGATAGGGTGCCGCCGTCGGGAAGTGCAAAGTTCTCCATCCGGCCTCTTCTTCGGCGGAGGGGCGCCAGGGGTTCGCATTGGTGATCCCCACCTGCCGGGCCAGAGCATCGGCGGAAAAGAAGCCGAAAACCGTATCCCCCCGATAGACGGTGCCGATGGAGGATTCGACGCTGAATTCATAGTTCTGGATGATCATTCCGCCGCTTGCGGCAACTTTGGTTATCTTCGCAGTCGTCCTGAGCGTGCCTGTCTCTGCGGTCACCGGCAGGAGCTGAACGGCGGTTCCACCGAGGTTGCGGAAGTGGAGGTCGGTGTCGCTCGTCAGTGCCGAGCCGATATAGGCTGCGAGCCAGCCGCACGGCTGAAGGGCGATCTCCAGGAGCACGCTGAACGGCATTAGCGGCTGGCGGTTCTCCCGGAAGTACCAGGCGTCCGCCGGCACGTCGTACTCCGCCACCGCCACGCCCCCTGCTTTCATGACCCACGGCTCCGCGTCAAGCTCGACAATACGGTCGAGGAACTGGAAGGGGGGGCCGGGAAGGCGCGCAATCACCCGTTTCTCGTCGAAAACCCGGTACGGTTCCCCGAAGGCTTCCGAGGGATTTCCCGTGGCAAAGGCGAGAATGCGGTCGTAATCGAAAAGGGGTCTGGAGGGGATAGCCGTCTGCGGATTGCGCTGCCACAGAGCTTCAACCTTCTCCCTCGAAAGGCCCGAAAGCCTGGCGGACATGTTCGTGATTTCTACGATCGCTTTTCCGTCGGCGTACATGAGTGCGTCCACGATCACGTAGGGTTCCGGGCGGTACCCGATCTCCCGGAGCGAAATTTCATAGGTGACGGTGCGTGTCGCGGCGGTCACCTGCCCCCGGCACTTCAGCTGACTTGCCACTCCCGGGACCGGTTCGCATGCCGTTTCGGCGGCCTCGCCGATCCACCCCATCCGCAGCAGGTAAATCCGCAGCGTGTGGAGGCAGCACTCGTACATGAGCGTACCCGGCATTACCTGGTCGTCCACGAAATGGCAGGTCAGGAACCATGCTGCCGGGTCGATGTCTGCTTCAGCGCGGACAAGACCGAGGCCGAACCTGCCCCCGGTCGGATCCAGGTGCACTACCCGGTCGACGAGCTTCATGCGTCCACCGGGGATGGTCAGTGGCGCGTGCAGCGGGAGACCGGCGAAGAGAGCTCCGAAGCACCCAGCAAGGTCTCCCCGCCGGAGGGCTTCCAGCTGCGATGCGTCGTACGATTCCACTCCCATCGGCACGGGCTGCCGCCAGTCATCAGGCCGTATCCCGGGGCGGGGGAGCAGGTCGAGCTTGGTGTGGACGATACCCTTGCCGGCGGCCAGTTCCGCTTCTGTGAAGAAGCCGGCGCAGCCGTCCCGCATGGTGAGAAGCGGTTCCCCGTTCACGGTTCCCTCGAAGTTGAAGCGGAAGAGGTACGTGCTGTCCTGGCGGAAGAAACTCTCGATGCGGATGTCGTAGCTGATTGTCTCGCCGGGGCGGGGAAGCTCGCGGTGGAAGGTGACGACGGCGTCCAGGAGCCGGTACACCGCCTTTCCACGTGTGATGAAGTCGATTCCGAGGTATCCGGAGAGGAAAAGGTCCGCCTGCCCAGCTTCCACTGCAATGCAGGTGGGTATGCGGCCGCCGTCGAGATACCATGCGCCGGGAAGGATATCGTGCTCGGTAACGACCCTTCCGCTCCCCATGGATCGGGGCACGGCATCGATCAGCATGATGCGGTCCACGAGCATAAGCGGTTCATCAGGGAGGCGCACGCGGGTGGGGAACGTATCCGCCTCGGCGAACTCGGGGCCCAGCATGGCCGCAACCGATCCCACCGCAAACTCCATGCACATGTTCCGGTCGAAGGCTACCGGGGGCGGTGCGGAAGAGGGGGGCGGCGCGTGGTAATCGGGAGCTGCCGGAATGTCCGCCACGTACTCTGCAGGAAGAGTCTCCACCATCCCCATCTGGTGGCTGAGGGCCTGGGCGATGGCTTCGGTGATCCGGGCGGAAAAACGGAGGTATGCCTCATGAGCCTGCCTTGTAGCGTCCTGCAGTTCGACGATACGTACGGCAAGCGACGCCCTCTCTGCAGCCGGGGCGGGACAAGGGGAAGCGGCAGGTACCTGCTCGGCCGGAGCGGGTAAGGTTATCCGTTGCGGGGAGGGGACCGCCGCGCGGAAAGGCTCTCCACCGGGCCGCAGCGTTATCTGCGGCTGTTCCGGGGCTGTTTCGGCTGTATCCCCAGCACCGTACAACTTTTCCAGGTTCACCGGGACACGCTCCGCCACAAGCTGGGCAAGCATGCGCAGCACGGTGGAAACCGGGTCCTGGCCTGCAAAACAGGCGGATCGGGCAACGTGGGGACGGTCCGCGAGGATGGCGCTGATCATCCGGCTGCACGACGCTCCGGGGCCCATTTCCAGGAAGACACGAGCGCCGTCGCCGTATGCCGCTTCCACTGTCTTGGGAAAATCTATCCCGTGTAGCGCCTGCGCAAGAATCGATTCGGCAGCGCTCTCGCGGGTAACGTCGTAGGCGCGTCCCCATGCACCACTGTAGAAGGTAACGCCCTGGGGTGGAGATGTCTCAAACAGGTGCAGGTCATGGTAAGCCTGTGCCACCGGCCGGGCCACCTCGCAATGGACTGTAGTAACTCCGGAGATGGGATAGAAGCGGCATTCGAGACGCTGGACGAGCGTTTCCACCGCGGGCCGGTTTCCTCCCACCACACACTCCGAGGGGGTGTTGACGATGAGCAGGTAGGCTTGTCCGATGGAAGCCAGCGCCTGCCGCACCTCTACCGCCGGGCGGTCAACCACCCCCACCACCCATTCGAGGGGAGCATCCGGAGAAAGCCCCCATACCTCGCGCGCCGCGCGGCACTCACCCGCCAGGTCATGGGTGAAGAGGGTCGAATCGAGCATCCGCTGCAGCATCAGGTCTCTGTCCTTCCAGGCTCCGAGGGAAAAGAGCCCGGCCGATTCGCCGAGGCTGTAGCTGACGACGGCTCCGGGGTTCACGCCGAACTGCCTCACGATGTCGCTTACGGCGGTGCCGAGGGCGACCTGGCCGAAAATCAAGGCATTATGGTCCCGGTGTATCTCGTCAGGATCCCGCCCATTCCAGAAGAGGTCGGGCTGGAACTGGTCGCGGAGGAACAGGTTGCTCTCCTCCTGAGCTCGAAGGACGGAGGGCCACCGGCAGAATAACTCCTTACCCATGCCGGGATAGTGGTTTCCCGAACCGGGGAAGACGAACGCGACGGTTCCCCGAGGTCCGAGGGGAAGAGGGGAATAAAAGACCCGGTCACGGACGGCTGGTGAACGTCCGTTATCCCCCAGGCGCCGTTGCGGCTCATGTTCCAGGGAATGCAGTGCATAATCCAGCTGTTCGATCAGCTCCCCGCGGCTTCGGGCCACCAGCGCAAGGGCAAGCGGGTGGGAAGCCTCATTCGGATGTGTTTTTAACCACTGCCGGCCAAGCCCCGTTAGATCTTCGCCGACGGCAGCCATGCTCCTCAGCCGCTTCGCCGTTGCGGCCAGTTCCCCCGGCGAATTTGCGGTGACGGCAAAAATCGCTTCCGCTGGGAAGCCCCAAGGAAGCGTGCGCTCGTGGAGGCTCTCGGACGAGGACTCCAGCTCTTCTAATATGATGTGCCGCCAGCTCCCTTCCGTTCCGGGAGAGCATACTGCGGCGCGGCGTGGGCCGCAGGCACGGTTATGCAGCCAGTAGCTGGGCGTAGTGGAGAGGCGTGCGGGTGCCTGGGGGGCTTTCGGTCCGGCAGATGCGGCAGCGGGAAGCATCTTCCGGTAGAGGCAGAGCAACGCACGTGCTACCGATGCCAAGCCGGCAGCCGCACCGCTGTCGCCGATACGTTCCTTCAGGTCGCCGAACGTGCAGACGGAGCCTGCCGAGAGAGACGCTGCCACGGTATCGGGGAGTGTTCCCCCAACTTCCACATACCCGACCGAACCGGGAGTGATGTCCGCATCGTGGCAGGCGCGGTCAAAAGCGGAATCGCAGGCAGTGGCCGACCCCAAACCTTTTATGACCGCATAGATGCGATCGCCATCCCGTTCCGCGTCCTCCAGCCGTTTGAGAACAAGCGATACTGCTCCTTCGCCTGCGATACTTTCATCCGTCTCGCGTCCCGTGATGGAAGCCTGACCAGCCAGGGCCGCCCGGACATCCCCGGTGAAATCGACGGCACCGGCCAGCGCCCGGTCCACTTCACCCTGCTGCAACGCATGTACGGCGGCTTCGAGGGCACGTATGCCGGAATGCTCACCTGCGGAGATGGTGAATGCCGGACCGCCGAGGCGGAATTCGCGGGCGATCCTGCTTGCAGCTATGCTTGCGAGCGCTCCCATTGTCCGGTTGGCGGTGAGAGGCGGCCCTGCCGCGTTGCGCAGCTTCTCCGTCCAGTCGGCCAATTCGTCTTCTGAAAGATCGAGTCCCAGGTGCTGTGCCCACTCCCGCGCCTTGTCGGACATGGTCCACCGCAGGGTGAAGTTGGTGGTATTCGGGTCGAGGCTTAGCCCGATGAATGCGCCGGTTCGCTCATTGTCTCCGGCGGAACCTGCGTCGGCAAGAGCCGCTTCGGCCGACAGGAGCATGAGCGCCTGCTGCGGGAGCATCTCCTCCATCTCTTTTGGGGGGATGCGGAATTTCCCGGCAGGGATGGCGACTTCGTCCACCCAGTAACCTGTGATCCGCCGGCCGGTATTCAGGGCGCGGTACCACCCGCTCTCATCCACACCCCACCAGCGACGTGGAGGGGCAGGAGAATCGTCTCCGCCGCCGAGGACGCGGTGCTGGAACTTTTGAAGCGACTGCCAGGGACCGAAACGTGCATCGATGCCGACCACTGCAACGGGGAGAGCGGCTGCCCCCTGTGTGCCTGGCCTGAGTGAGGCGGGAGCGGGGACGAAATGCGACGGATCACGCCACTCCTCGATAAGCAGGTGCGCGTTGATGCCGCCGAATCCGAAGGCGCTTACGGCCGCACGCCTGGAGGTGTCCGGATGGCGACGCTCCCACCGCTCGGCGGCTGTCAGGATACGAAACGGCCCATCGTCGAGATCTATTCCCGGAGCTGGGGTCGTGAAGTTGGCAGTAGGGGGGAGGATTTCGTGGTGCATGGCCAGCAGGGTCTTGATCAGAGCCGCTGCGCCGGCGGCGGTGAGGAGATGACCGATATTCGATTTCACCGATCCTATAACGCACTCGTTCCCTCTCCAACCGTCCTTCCCCCAGAGAGCACGGAGGCTGGCGAACTCCACTGCGTCTCCGACCGGAGTGCCGGTGGCATGGCATTCAACATGGTCCACGTCGTTGGGATTCCATCCTGCCTGCTGGTAGGCGGCTTCCATGGCGCGGAGCTGTCCTTCCGAATTAGGGGCAAGGAGGCTCCCCCCCACGTCGTTGGAGAGCCCGATGCCGCGGATCACTCCATATATGCGGTCGCCTGCGGACAGCGCGTCGGAAAGACGCTTTAGGACAAAAATCCCCGCTCCTTCTCCCACTACGAGCCCGTCGCCGCGAGCATCGAAGGGTGAGCAGGTTCCAGTGGGGGAGAGTGCCCGCAGTTGCGAGAAACCCATCTGGGTGTAAAGGGGGTCGGGGCGCGAGAGCCCGCCGGTGAGCATGGCGTCTGCGCGGCCGCTCAGAAGCTCGTCCATGGCGAGTTTGATGGCATAGAGGGAGGATGCGCATGCGGCATCGAGAGTGTAGCTGCCCCCGCCGAGCCCGAGGGAGGTAGCGAGCAGCGCGGCGGGAAATCCGGTTACATGCCTGTTCAGGAGGTGAACTGAGCCGGCAGCAGAGGCGGTCCCGATCACCTTCTCCGCAAGGGCTCCCCCAAGAATTTCCCTGGAGAGAGCGGAGGCGTATTCGCTGGGCAGCGCGAGATTGCCGATGATGATGCCGACCCTGCTACGGTCGAGAGGGGCTGTGACGGCATCGCCCCAGGCCCGGTGGCCTGCGTGGAGCAGGAGATGGAAGAGGGGGTCGAGGCGACCCAGCAGCCCGGCTTCCAGGCCAAGATCAGACCCGTCGAAGGGAGGAAGCCCTTCTATGAAGCAGCCGGTGCGGGAGTAGACCCGGTCGAGCCTGCCTACGGAAGGATCGAATACTTCGCCGGGAGGCACTGCCCAGCGTCCCTGGGGAACGATGCGCGCGGTGCTGGTGGCGCGGGCGATGATATTCCAGAAACGGTCGAGATCGGGGGACCCCGGGAAGACGGCGCCGATGCCGACGACGGCTATGGCTTCGCGCACCTCTCCCCCTGCGTTCCCTGCGGTGGAACCGGCAGGCATCATGCTCAGGCAGCCCCCAATTCCATGCTTTGCTGCAGCTGGTTTCGGCGGAAAGCGTTGTTGAGGGAGGCGTCGATGACGCATTCATAGCCTTCGAGGCGTGCCACGAGCTTTCCGCTGTGCCGGTCGAAGAATTCCATATCCGCAGTGGCGCTCTGCTCGTTCTCCCGCGTAACGTGTACGACGATCTGCACACCGTCGCGGGGGAAGACTTCCTGGTATTGGCGATAACGCCCGGCGAAGCAGGGAAGCGACCCCTTGCCGGAGCGCTCGAAGCTCCAGAGGATCATCAGCTGGAACGCGCAGTCGAGGACAAGCGGGTCGGTGAGCCAGCTGTTGCGCAGCGGCTCGCGGATCCATGTCGAGGGAGCCGGGGCCGCTTTTACAGTAGCCACGATTCCTTCCGGGGAGCAGGCATCCACCTGCGAAATTCCCTGCAGTTCCGGGCCGTGGAAGAGGATGCCCTCCCGGTAGTACTCACCGTCCTGGTGCGGGTAGGGACGGGTCGGCAGCTCCGTTATGGCTCGTATTCCTTCGGGCAGCTTCGTGGCAAGCAGTATCTCCCCCCGTGCATGGAGCGTCTCCGAACCCGTGAGGCCACTGACGAGCTCGACGGGCACGGTATGAAAGGCATCCCGTTTGCGGGCCTTTCCGGTCAGAATACGGACGGTGGCCGGCTTGTCCCGTTCGAAGACGACCCCTTTCAGTATGCGCAGGTCGTTGAACCCGTGCATGCGGAAGCCCGGATTGTTGTGGAGCGCGCCGTGGGCAAGCCATTCGGCGATCATCGCCATGGGGAGTACCGCTTTTCCGTTCATCACGTGGGACGTGAGGAAAGGGTAGCGCTCTATGGAGAGTTCCAACTCCACCGCAGGGGTCAGGGGAGTCGGAGCGGCATCGAGCGGCCCGGAGGCTGCCGCTTCGGCAGCGCCGATAACTACCGATTCCACGGGTGCTCCCGGCGGCTCGGAGATTTCCGCCAGAAGATGCTCGGCGCCGGAGGCAAGGCCTATGACTCCGACCCCTTCCGCGGCGAACATTTTCTTGAGGGAAGGGGTGACCATCCCGCCGTCCCACGGTCCCCAGTTGACGGAGACGACGCGGCAGCCGGGACGAAGGCGTGCCTGCTGCTGGGCAACTTTGTTGAGGACTTCGTTTGCGACGGCGTAGTCGCATTGACCCGTCCTGCCGAACCTTCCGGTGGAGGAGGAGAAGAGGGCGATGAACTTCAGGTCATCCTCCGCGACTGCCGAAAGAAGCGCCTGTACCCCATCCACCTTCGTCCCGTAGACGAGAGCGAACTGCTCGTCGGTCTTATCCTCGATGCGGCGGTCGGCGAGGACTCCCGCGCCATGGATGACCCCGGTTATCGGCCCCAGTTTCAGGCGTGCTTCTGCGACGGCCTCCCTAACCGCTGCCTTGTCACGGATATCTACGGAACGGTAGAGCACGGGGGAACCCGCATCGGCTATGAGTTGCAGCGTCCGGGTGAGTTCACGGTTCGCCATGAGATTGCGGTACCGCTCCTCCAGCTGTTTAGGAGGGAGCATTCCGGCATGTTGTAAAATCCCCTGTTTTATAGATGCTTCGTCATGGAGGGGCGCAAGCCAATCGGGCTCCGGTGCTGGCTCGGGAGAGCGTCCGAGCAGTAGCAGTCCCGGCGAGCCTTTGGCGGCGAGGGCAACGGCGATTTCGGCTGTCACTCCCCGTCCGCCGCCGCTTATCACGACGGTGCCGCTGAAGGAGAGGGACGATGATTCAGGAAGGGGCGCTGCAACCAGTTCGGGAACGAACCTGCCGGCGGCGGTAATCCCGACCTCCCGGGGGCCGGAAAGGAACATTTCCTCCACTATCGCTGAGGCGGCAAGGTCGGCGTCGGTAAAGCCGGGATCGAGGTCGAGGGCTTTGCAGTGAACTTCGGGCCACTCCCGGTGAGCGGTCTTTGCCAGACCCGCCAGACCGCCGGATGCGGGATCGCCCAGTGCGCTTTCAGCCCCCAGTCCGAAACGGCCATCGAGACGGGATACGGTTACAAAGCTTGCGCCGCCTGCCCTTCCCGAATGCTTAAGCCCAGGCCCCGCGGCCTGCAGCAGGGCGAAAGCCTGTCTGATGAAGCGGTCGGCGGAGGTTTCGGCCTCCGGTGCGAGGACTAGGAGAGCGCCGATGGGAGCCGTCACGTCCCTTACCGGGAGTGACGACGGGCTTACGAGCCTCGGTCGGTATCCCAGGGCTTCCAGCCGCGTTGCAATCCTCGACCCGAGGATCGATCCATCATCTGTCAGCCAGACCTCCGCTCCCTCGACCACGGAAATTTTAGTCCGGCTGACGGAGAGGTCGAGAGGGACGATGGAGAGTACGCTTCTCTCAAGGGCTGCAGCGGGGTCCGGCTCCGCTGTGGCTTGAGAGGGTGCCGCTGCAGGATTCGCCGGGGCTGCGGGCACTCCTTTCAGGTGGGCGACTATTTCACGAAGGGTATGAAGCGTGCCGAGATGTTCCGGCTTCACTGCCGGTGCTTCCGGAAGTCTTTCCTGGAGAGCCGAGAGGATCTCCACCCTTTTGATGGAGTCGATGCCCAGATCCGCGTCGAGGGCCATGTCCAGTTCGAGCATCTCCACAGGGTAGCCGGTCCGGTCGCTGATCACCTGGAGGAGAGCCTCTTCGATATTTCCTTCTGCCGCAGGTCTGGGCGCAACGGCAGGACGCGGTGCATGGACGGTTTTATCAGTTGAGGAGCTGGTCCCGCTTTCCAGGTATGCAACGATTTCCCGCAGAGTGTGGAGCGTCCCGAGGTGTTCCGGCTTGACCGCCGGGGCTTCAGGGAGCCGCTCCTGGAGGGCCGAAAGGATCTCCACACGTTTGATCGAATCGATTCCCAGATCGGCGTCGAGGGTCATGTCCGGTTCGAGCATCTCCACCGGGTACCCGGTCCGTTCGCTGATCACCTGAAGAAGGACCTCTTCGGCCTTTTTCACGGCTGACGCTGGCACGGGGGCGGAGACGGCCGGCCTATGCGAAGGGGTCGATGCCGGTGTGGCTGGCATGCCGCTCTCAAGGTGCGCCACGATCTCCCGCAGGGTATGAAGGGTCCCCAGGTGTTCCGGCTTCACCGCCGGAGCATCCGGGAGGCGCTCCTGGAGGGCGGAGAGGATTTCCACCCGCTTGATCGAGTCGATGCCCAGGTCGGCATCCAGGGTCATGTCCAGTTCGAGCATCTCCTCCGGATAGCCTGTACGCTCGCTGATTACGGCGAGGAGGACCCGTTCCGTATTGGTTTCCCGTTTCGAGGAGGCAGAAGGGGCGGGGGTAGCCGCTGAAGCGGCCCCCGAACTCCCCAGGTGCGCCACGATTTCCCGCAGGGTGTGGAGGGTTCCCAAATGTTCCGGTTTTACTGCAGGAGCATCGGGGAGGCGTTCCTGGAGGGCGGAAAGGATCTCCACGCGCTTGATCGAATCGATCCCCAGATCGGCATCGAGGGTCATGTCCAGTTCGAGCATTTCCACCGGGTAGCCGGTCCGTTCGCTGATCACTGCGAGAAGCACCTGCTCGGTTCTCGTTGAATCCCCTGTTTCTTTCGGTGCAGTGACAGTTGGCGCGGAAACGGATGGAGCCGGCGTGGGTGCCGGAGCAGCCGTAACCTGAGGGGGTGCCGCTGAAACGGCTGCAGGGGGGGTGCCTCCCGCAGGCAGATGCTGCTGCTGGAGAAGTGCCTGGATCGTACGTCCGGCTGCCTCCTGTCCTTCCAGGAACTGGCGGTGCAGCTGTGCCGTCTGCTCGTGGAGCCTCTGCAGCGCTGCCAGCGCCTCGTTACTCGCACGAAGCGCGGCTGATCCTTCTCCTGCAGCAGGAGAAGGGGATGGCGCGGAGGGGGGCATGATTGCTGGAGCCTGGGGAGCCGACTGCTTTTCCCTCCTCGGGGGTAGCGGCACCGTGGCTGCCCGGACTGCAGGCTTCGGCTGCCGTGGCTTGCGATAGTTGGCCCCGCAGATGGGCACCGTCATGGCCGGTTTTATTGCCGTCGGGGCAGGCCTGGAGGCGAAGTCGCCGTCCCATGCGGCAAGTCGAAGCTCATGGCCGCCGGCTGCCAGCTGGGCGAGAACCCGGGCGAGATCGGCAACGCCGGAGCGCTTTCCGCCGGACGAGTCCAGTGACAGAGCCAGGTGTTCACGCTCGCCGAGGATTTTTTTCACGAGCCCCGACAGCCGTGCTCCGGGACCGACCTCCAGAAAGGTGCGAATGCCGGCGGCGTACATTGCTTCTATCTGCGCCACGAACTCCACCGGCTTTGCAAGCTGTCCTGCCAGGAGCTCCCGTGCGGCGGCAGGCTCCGCGGGATAGGGGGTGCCGGTGCTGTTGGCATAGACAGGGACGGTGCCTTCAGGAAACTGTACCTCTTCCATTGCGGCGAAGAACGGTTCCCGTGCCGCGGC
This sequence comes from Geobacter sp. DSM 9736, assembly GCF_900187405.1. NCBI lineage: Bacteria > Pseudomonadati > Thermodesulfobacteriota > Desulfuromonadia > Geobacterales > Geobacteraceae > Geobacter > Geobacter sp. DSM 9736. Next base: position 2,435,821 of record NZ_LT896716.1, on the reverse strand, counting down.
CACGAGCCGGCTGTGAAACGCGGCGGAGACGGGGAGGGCTTTGCAGGGAATACCTCGTGACGCCAGCGCCGAGGAAGCTCTGTCGATCTCACTGCTCGTGCCGGAGAGTACTCCCTGGTCCGGGGCGTTACGGTTCGCCAGAACTAGATCAAGCCCTTCCGCCGCGATAACTTCTTCGATAACCGCAAGAGGTGCGGCAACGGCAAGCATTGCTCCCCTCTCCCCTGTTCCTTCCCCCATGAGGCGGCCCCGGAGGCCGGAAAGGAGATGGAACTCCCGTTGGTTCAGGCGACCGGCCGCACAGAGAGCCGTGAGTTCGCCATAGCTGTGGCCCGCAACGGCTTCGGCTTTTACACCGAAATCCGTCAGAACCCGGTATGCTCCCATACTGACGGCACCTATTCCCGGCTGAGCTGCTCCGGTGTCCCGCAGCGCCTCTTCGGCGGCGGCTTTTGCCTCGGAGGAGTAGGCCGCGGGGGGATAGATCAGATCGGTCAGTCGTTCACGACGTCCGGTCAGGAACGCCTCGTCTGCTGCAGTAAGCGATTCGATCATCTCGGGGAAGCTGCAGGCTAGGTCGCGGAGCATCCCGGTGTACTGGGAACCCTGCCCCGGGAAGAGCAGGGCGAGGTTCCCTGCCGGTGCCGAACCGCTCTGGAAGCATGTCCCGTCAGGGGTGTTCCATGACGGACGAGGGTCGGTCTGGAGCAGTGTAAGCGCAGACCGGATGAGGGTCTGGACATTGTTTCGATCCTTTTCCGCAACCAGCAGCAGGCGGCAGCAATCCCCAGCGTTGAAGGAACTGCGCGAGGCTGCGGCCAGTGTGCGGATCTCAGCCCATGACGAGTTTTCCGGAATTGCGGCCAGGCGGTCAACAATCCCCTTCTTGTCTGAGGCGGAAAAGGCCAATAGCTGGACATTTCCTTCCCAGTCCGGTGCCTGCTTTTCCGGCAGATATTCTTCGAGGACGCAGTGGAAGTTGCTGCCGCCGAAGCCGAAGGCACTGACCGCGGCACGGCGTGGATGGGTCCTGTTTCCGGCCCACGGCCTCTTTTCCGTATTGAGGTAGAACGGAGTCGCCCCCGATGTTACCTCCACCAGGGGCTCGGAAACCTTTATGGTAGGGGGAAGCACCTTGTGGTGCAGCGCCATTGCCGCCTTGATCAGGCCTGCTGCGCCGGCGGCGGCCTTTGTATGCCCGATCTGCGACTTGACCGACCCGAGGGCGCACCATGGCTTCTCCGCTTCACCGTAAACTTCGCGTAGCGCCTTCACCTCGACGGCATCCCCTACCTTGGTTCCAGTGCCGTGGGCTTCGACGAGCCCGATGGTGTCGGGGGCTATCCCAGCCTGCTCGTATGCGGCCCTGAGTGCCTTCTGCTGTCCTGCAGCGCTGGGGGCATAGATCGCTTCCCCCTTGCCGTCGCTGGATGAGCCGATGCCGCGGATTACAGCGTAAATCCGGTCGCCGTCCCTTTCAGCGTCGGAAAGCCGCTTGAGGACGACCATGCCAAGGCCTTCGCCGAGAATCGTACCGTCCCCTGCTGCATCGAAGGGGCGTGCATTTCCGGTGGGGGAGAGGGCGGGCGTTTTGCTGAAGCACATGTACATGAAAATGTCGTTGAAGGTGTCCACCCCCCCGGTGACGACCATGTCTGCGCGCCCGGCGGCAAGTTCCAGTCCCGCCAGGTGAAGGGCGCTCAGGGAGCTGGCGCAGGCTGCGTCGACAACGCAGTTTGTACCTCCAAGGTCGAACTGCTTGCTGATCCTTCCTGCAACCACGTTCCCGAGGAGCCCCGGGAAGGAGTTCTCCTGCCACCCGACGTACGATTCGCCGATACGCTCGATCACGTCTTCAGCGGTGGTGTGATCGACTCCCGCTTCAGCAAGAGCCTTACGCCATATGGGATGCCCAAGGCGGGCGCCGAGAGGTATGACGAGTTCGAGAGTGCCGGTGACGCCGAGGATGACGCTCACCCGCTCCCGGTTCCACTCCCGCTCCGGTCCGTATCCCGCATCCCTGAGTGCTTCGCCCGCGGCCACCATACCGAGTATCTGCGAGCTGTCGGTAGCCTCCAGTACATTTGGGGGAAGCCCGTACTCCAGGGGATTGAAGTCGACCGGCGTGATGAAGCCACCGCGGGTGCCGTAGGTACGGTCTGGGGATTTCGGATCGTTGGAATGATAGTCTGCAGTCCTCCAATGGGTCGGGGGAATGTCGGTAATGGCATCGATACCGTTTTTTATGGCAGACCAGTAACCGTCACCGTTCTCCCCGCCGGGGAACATGCAGCCGATACCGATGATGGCGAGAGGCTGGTTCACTGCATCATCCTTTTTCACTGAGATACTCCTTTATCTTATCCAGGGGGAGCGGCACGATCCGCGTCGCCTCAGGCGGCAGGGGGGTACCCTGACAGCGGAGGGCGGCGATCCGCATCTGTACGGCTGCCCCGAAGAGGATATTCAGGGCGACCGTCACGACCCGACGGTTTTCAACCTGTTCCAGGAACGATCCGGTGGCCCACTCGTTGAAAGCGCCCATGGCGGGTCCGCACCATACCTGATAATCGATTTTCCGGGAACTTTCCCCTCTGTTGGCCCAGTGGGTCGCCTGCCCGAGATACCACCTGAAGACGAGCGCCATCCGGTGTTTCGGGTCCCGGTCCGCCCGTTCCACCTGCCGGGGATCACGCCGTAGAAAATAGCTCCTCGTCTCCCGCCATATTTCATCCAGCGTACCACGAAACATGGTCTTTTCCAGCTTCTCCCGCTCGGCTGCAGGAATTGACTCCATGTCCGGGTGAAGCCGGTAGAGCTCATAAAGCCGGGCGGCACGCATGGAGAACATGGTCCCGCGTTTGAGCACCTGCACGTTCACTCCCATCTCGAACATGTCGGCAGCCGGGGCCATGGCGATATCCGCCTGCCGCGTCTCGGCGAGCATGGCCCGGACTTCGCCGGAAGTCCCCGACTCCACACATGCCTGGTTGATCGAGCCGGTCATGATCCAGTCTGCGCCCATGGAGAAGGCCGCAGCCGCCGACAGGGGTGTTGCGATTCCTCCAGCAAGACCTACCCGCAGGCGCTGAGTAAAGCCGTGGACTTCCTGCTGCCGATCCCTTACGCCGCAGATAGTGGGGAAGAGGGCAATGGCCGGCCTGTTGTCGGTGTGGCCTCCGGAATCCGCCTCGGCCGTTATATCCTGCGCCATGGGAATGCGGGCAGCCAATTCGGCCTGTTCGGAGGTGATGTCCCCTGCTGCCACGAGCTCACGGAGGAAGTTTTCGGGGGGAGGCGCGAAAAATTTCGCCGCCAGTTCCTCCCGCGAGACTTTGGCTATTATGCGGTGCGGGGTTATGATCCTTCCGTCTGCTTCACGGCGTATCCCGTGCACCCGATAGCGTACCAGCGGAAGCGTGAGGTTGAGGAATGCGGAAGCCTCGATAAGGGTGACGCCGCGCCGCAGATAGAGGTCTGCAAGGGCCGCCTCAAGGTCAGGCTCATGCGGGGAATGGATCAGGTTGAACCCGTGGGGTATCCCCAGTTCCCCGAGATGTGCCACTGCGGCTTCGACTTCTTCGAGGGGGAGTCCGGCGGCACCGAAGAAGCCCAGCATTCCCGCACGGCCAAGTTCTTCAACCATTGCGACAGAGCTGATCCCTTTTGCCATCGATCCGCCCAGGTATGGGTAGCGGATGCCATGGTCGGCGCGGAATTCGGGGTTACCCAGATCCTCCAGCCGGCAGCGGGGCGCAATGGCGCCGCCAGGTGTCGGTTCGTTCCCGCCGAAACGCTGCTCGGAGAGGCTTACCCCCTCCCGGACCGGAACCGTTACGGGGCGCAGGATGTGGCGAAGGACTTCATGCAACAATGTCACCTCTGTAAATCGTCAGACGGCACCACTCCGCGTGCCGGACATGCCCTTTTTGCATCCACCTGCTAAGGGGCGCTCAGCGTATTCCTTACCTCGTTTCCCTGTACGGAACGTGACGGCGGAACGATGCGATCTATGGAGGGCTGTCTGACGTAACGGTGGGATGTGTCACTCGGGCAGGGCATGCCCTGAAAAAACCCTCATGTATTTACCTGAAAATGCGGAAAAACGCAAGAAAAGAGGTTGCGCGCGGGGAGCACGAGGTGTGCTTCGAGGTGGGATATCATGTGAGGCAACTTTCCCAGTACACGCGATTGCGCCCCTGCTTCTTCGCCTTATAGAGGCAGCTGTCCGCATGTTTGAGGAGAAGCTCCGGCGTGTTGGCATCGTTGGGGTAGCAGGCGACACCCAGGCTGACGGTGACCTGTTGGTCTACCGCCTCTCCCAGTACGGGAGAGACTGATTTCCGGATTTTTTCCCGCAGGCTTTCGGCCACGAGAAATGCACCCTCAATGCGGGTCTCAGGGAGGAGCACGGCGAATTCCTCGCCGCCGTAACGGAAAGAGAAGTCGGCGGCTCTCAGCGAACCCGAAAGCACCTTTCCTAGGGTCGCCAGCACCTGATCCCCTTTTGGATGCCCATAGGTGTCGTTGAGTTGTTTGAAATGGTCGATGTCCATCATGATCAGTGATAGGGGCTTCCCGTAGCGGCGTGCACGGGAGAGCTCATAAGGGAAGACCTGCTTGAAGTAGCGATTGTTGTAGATCCCGGTGAGCGCGTCGGTGATTGCCATGCGCTTGGTCCGGGTGTGGAGGCTCGCGTTGTCGATGGACATGACTGCGAAAGAAGCGAAAATTCCGAGAAGATCCAGTTGCCGCTGTTCGAGCTCGCGCGGCTGGAAGTCATAAAGGTAAAGGACACCGAGGGGCCTTCCCTGAAGCAGAAGCGGGACGCACACCAGTGAACGTATGTTTTCCTTCAGAAGGGCGTCGGCTCCGTCGGTTCCCGGTGCGATAGCGGCGATATGATGAATGCGCCCGTCGTGCATCGCACGCTTCGTAACAAGATCGGTGCGGGCGGAGATGCGCCACCTGTCGTTGGCAACGAATTCGGGGGAGAGGCCGGAGTGAACATGGGGAATCATCTCACCCGTAGTCTCGTTGTAGACCTCCAGCATGCCTGCAGGCATGTTCATGAACTGCATCGCGTTGTGCAGAACGGCATCGAGAACCTTGTCGAGATCGAGCGTGGAAACGACGGTGCGGGCTACCCCGATGATGTCGTTCAGTTCCTGGATGTGGGCTTCGAGATTTCGCTGAGCTTGGGCCATATCTAGGCTCTGTCTGGTTGAATGGAGGGGGCAGGGGGTATGGGAGAAGCTGGTGGGAATTTATAGGGAAAAGGCTGCTTCGTCAAGTGCTTTGTGGCGCCGGCCTGAGGCAGGAATGGCCGGAAGATTCGCATCAGACGGCGGTGCTCCTGAGCTGGTCGGAGCCGAAAGCATCGGGGGGGGTTTGTGGAAGCATGTCGAGCGCTTCCCGTATGTCGCCGTTGGTCAGCAGGATATGCATCGCACGCCGGGCTTTCTGGGCCACACGGTCGTCGGGCGAAAACGCGTAGGCTTCGGCGAGGACATATGCGGCAGCTCGGGGATACTTGCGCCTGAGATCCATGAGCTGGGCCGGCGGAAGGCCGCGCTGCTGGTATTCGAGCATGAGGCTGGCCGATTTCTGACACGCGGCGTATGTATCTTCAGCTTCCCTGAGTTCCAGCAGACCTGTCAGATTCTGCAGGAACATCGGGATCATGCATGTATTGTTTTTTTTATCGACCTGCAACGATGCGGCTACAGCCTCTTCCCATGCAGGGGCTGCGTCACGTAGGATTACCTGGTTGGTATGGCCGATATTCAGGTATTTCTTGGGGTCGCACCCCATCATGCGGAGATGCTTTGCGGCAAGGGAGGAGAGGGGAGTCAGCTCTTCAAGGGAAACGTGCACGTGGTTGCTCCCCTTGACGATGCAGGCGCGACGTTTTTCCACGTCGACGAGAATCTGGTAGTCGTTCTTAGTGTAGATGCTTTTCATGGGGCCCGCCTTGTGCCGCTACCATACGGCGCTCGGTCCTTCGGTCCGGAAGACAGTGTACCATGACCGCTACTTCATAGTAGCTTTTCGACATCTGGGGTGAAAAATTGAGACATTTTTCAACTGCAGCGGGGTGTGTTCCGCAGAAAATACGGAAGCCCCGAAGTAGTCTTCGGGGCTTCGAGGAAGGTTGGCGCTACACAGAGGCTCTTTAATCTGATTCGTCGGTTTATGCCTGTCCGACGCGGAACATGCATCGATGTGAAATGCATGCGCTGGAGGCCGGTAGGACATCCCTTTTTCAAGCGGTGATCACGCGCCTGACGAATGAGACAGTAAGCGATCAAGCTTTGCCTCTAGAAGCGCCAATTTGCTCCGGGATATCGTATTCTCGTGAGAGCTACTGCCCTTTTTGTGAAGCATGCCCCCGGGAAAACGTTTCAGGCCTTCTCCCATACGAGACTGCGCACCACGTTATTTACCCATGGGAACTTTTCAGGATGCATAGTCGACAGGTTCTTCAACTGATACTACGCATACCCCAGAAGCAATTTGTGAAAGAGCGGCGTTTGAGTTTATTGTAGCTCTGGCTTGGGGGGGTGTCAACAGCTCAAGTTGGCGATTATTAATCATTAAACCGATTTTTTTTACTTGCCGCCCCCCCGCCTGACCTCTTCCTCGAAACCAGGTAAAATGGCTCGTAAAAATGCATTCCTGAGCAGGTTCACGATCGTCTGCCACGTTCCGACCCGTGGTTGGTCCAGTGTCCCCGATATGTCCGTTTTGGTGGCTACCGATTCTCGCGGACGGTTCTCAAGCAGTCCGGCTACCCCTCCTACCAGTCCCTCGTAGAGTTTGCGGAACAGCCCCTTTTCCTTGTCCTGGCGGCGGTCATAGACATTCATGTCCCGGAATAACGGTTTCACATACCCCTTCACTCTGGTGCCGTTGACTGTGATTTCGGAGTAGAAGGAGAATTTCCCAGCCACCACATCGAAATTGCCGTAGGCCCTTAGCAGGTTGTTCATGGTCTTCATGTCCGTGCCGTAGATCGAGAGGTTCAGGTCGAAGTCAGGTCCCTTTTCTTCGGGTCGGAAGGTTGCCGTTACCTTCGTTGCACCGCTCCCCATGAATTTGCCGCTGAGGTTCAACTTCGCCGGACCCTGGCTGAATTTGTTCGAGAGGTTCGTCAGCAGCAAATCGGTATTGGACATAAAGGCCCGGTACGTCGGAGATGCTTGCCTGTTGATGAAGCCGAATTCACAGTCCTTGATCTGCAGGCGATCGAGCCGGAGAAGCAGCCCGGGCTTCTCCTGTATTTTTTTTGCTTCCTGCACCGCCTCGGCTTTTCCCTTCTTTTTCGTGACGGCCGTTACGCCTTCCTGAATGTAATCAGCCTTCAGCTTCTCGACAGTCAGATACTTTACCTCGGCTATCTTCTCTTTGGGGGCGTACACCACTCTCCCGCTGGTTGAGAGGATTCCCCCTTCTATGTCCACTTTGGAGCGGGCGAGGATCGGCTTCAGGTAGTCGAGCGGTACGTTTGTCACCTCGAATGTCGCCTGCCCGGTAGGATTCGGCTCCGCCAGGAAGTTGGCAGCTCCGTCCACAGCGACCTTGCCGGTACCGAAAATCACCATGTCCATGTGGAATGGTGAAGGGAAAACATTTTTGGCGGAGGCGCGGTTCCGGATGTTCCTGACACGTAGGTTCAGCTTGGTGAAGTGGAGCGGTTTCTTGATCGCTTTCTCGTCGACATAGGTAATATCCCCATCTGAAATAGAGAAGACGTTGACTTTTAACGGATACAGCGCCTGCACCGCCTGCTGCCATCGCTTTTTCCGCACCGGCTCCGGGTGTTTCGCTTCTTCCTTCAACTGCGCCAGGTTCACGTTTATGACCGGATGCGCCACCTTCATTTCCGCTACAAGCCGCCCCGAGAGAAGTCCGCGCCAGTAGATGCCGGAATGAATGCGGTCGAACCGGGCGACCGGCGGGTCGGGGTGCTTTTCCTGCGTGATCGACAGGTTCTTGAGGGTCACGGAGAGGCTGAGGGGGTGGAGCGAGAGGTGCGGGATTCGCACTGTGTAGCCTTTAAGCTGCCTGTTTGCTTCCCGCTCCGTATACCGGCGGAGTGGCTCGTCTATGAAAAAAGAGGCGATGATGAGGAGCACGATGAGCAGGAGGAGGATGCCGAGTACGACCAGAAGTGCCTTCGGAAGTTTCGACACGAACCGCTGCAACCCAGGTAGAGCCTTGTTGTCAGTCATCGGGCCCCTCTCCGAATTAAGTAATTGTAATTAGTGTAGGTATTTATGCCAGATTGTCAACAGGAGGCGCATCTGCGCGGGATGAAGGGGATCAATCGAAATCGATCTTGTAAAACAGGTCGGCGCCACTTTCCGCACCAGCCTGCGTCTCGATCTGCCACTTGCGGCTGATGTCGTACCGCAGCCTGAAAATGTTGGTGCCGGTGAATAGCGAGCGGCCATAGCTGACGTAAAGCCGCGGCGTAAGGTATTTCCCCAGGAGGACGGTGGTGTCTGAGATTGCGCCGGCCTCTGCCGGCGCGCTACCGGGAGGAGCCACGGCAACGCGCCGGTACCCCCCCATGTATCCCTTCTGCTGTTCCCCGGTCTGAATCTCGATCGTGCTCAATCCGAGGCGGCTTTTCACCTGGTCCTGCAGGGCCACCGATTGCCCGGCGGACAGGAGGGCGGCGGCTGCACGGGAGACGAGGCCTGCTTGTTCGCCGCTGCTCTGGCCGAGAGGATGTCCGAGTACCATGTAGGCGAGGATATCCACATCGGGCATGGCGGGTTCCGAATACAGCTTGACCACGGGGGCCGCAACGGATCCTGCTACTGTAACGCCGGCTTTCACATCTTCGAGCGTGCGGAGCGCGAGTATGTCAAGGGTCGGCTGGGCAAGGGGACCTCCGGCATAGAAGATCCTTCCGCGGACTATTTCCAGATCAAGCCCGTACGCTTTGTAGCGGCCCTCTACGACCTTTATCTCTCCTCGACTTGAAATACGCTCAAGGTCCTCTCCCGTCAGGTCTAGCCCCCCTTCCAGCCGGGCGTCGATCCCCTTGGCCTTCACGATGACGCGATCGCCAAGCCGGATCCCCACACGCAGGGCGACGGAAGTGCGGCCCGACTGCTCATTCGGGGGTGCATCCAGTATCACCACGTCGCTGCTCGGTTCCACCGGTGATCCGGTGGTTTCACCGGTGATCCGCAGGTCCGGGATCAGCACGTTTCCCGTTACGGCAGCCCGGGCCGGGGTTCCCGATATTTCGAGGCGAGGGGTGACGGTGCCGCTCATTCCGGGCAGGTTCACCGCCTGAAAACGCTCGCCGCTCAACGTGAAGCGGTAATCCGCGACCTGACCCTTTCCGAGCCTGATCTCTCCGGCCCCTTCGAGAAAGCCCGGGCCCGACGCGGCCCTGAATTTCTCGACCACCACCCGCTCGCGATCGAATCGTGCATAAACCTCGGTACCGGAAACCCGGATTCCCGCCGAGGGTATGTAGGCGCTTCCCCCCTTTAGCTGTGCGGTCCCCAGAAGCTTCGGAGCGTTCCACGATCCTTCCGCCCTCAGATCGTAACCAAGTGTGCCGTGGCCTTCCTGAACTATACCAGGAAAGAGGGCGGTGATGACTCCGAGCTCCCGGACCTCGCCCGTGATATACCCCAGCAGGGAACGAGTGCGGTCGATTTCCAGTGGGAACCGGGCAGGGATGGGAAGGCGCACCTGCCCCCTGGTTTCCCCCCATTGCGAAAGGCTCGCCGTGAAGCCCCCTTCGAGCTCGCTGCCTTTCCATCCCCAGGCGGCGTCTAGCGTACGTATCCTCGTGGCGAGCCTGCCGCCGGAGGCGGCCACCTGAACCGAGCCGGAAGAAAGCGTGGTTTTGCCTATCATCTCGAACCGGCTGCCGGGATGAAGGGTAGTAGTGACCCGCCCGGCCAGGCGGCCGGTCATGTCGAAGTTTTCCGGCAGCCATGGTTGAAGCAGTGCCATGTCTATGTCCCACTGGACGTCTCCCTTCCCCTCCTGCGGGATGCCGAGACGGGGTGGGAGGTGCGAGGCGAAGCGGGCCGAACCGTGTCCGTTGGTCCCCAGATCGAGTTCGGCGAGGCCGCTCATCCCCTCTTCCTCCAGGTCGAGGCGAACAAAAGCGTTCCTTACCTGGACCGCTTTCCCGTCGGCGGCTACCGTTCCGGCAAGGAGCGCCTGCCCCGTTCCGGTAACAAGCCGGCGGGAGGTTAGACGCAGGTCCACCTCTCCCGAAGAATCGCCATGGAGTTGCACTCCCTCCAACCATGGGTTGGCGCGGTCAAGAAGAATCGAGTTCCACTCCGCCCGGAGGCTGCCGCCAAGGGGCTTACGGCTGAACCCTGCCGAAGCCGTAACTCTTTCGCCGCCGGCACTGACAACATTCAGCGAGGAAAGTGCTAGCCGCTCCCTGGAGATATCGAGAGGAGCCGGCCCCAGCATCTTCCACGCTCCCAGCGGGTCCTTGCCGGATAAGGCGGTTATCTCACCTTGCCAGGCTTCATTGTGGTATCCCCCCCGGACACTCATCCAAAGAGACGCTTGCGGTGCCGTCATTTCGATCGAGACGGTGTGTGCGGCAATCGATCCGTCAAAGTCAAGCGTCGCCGCGTCTGCAGAAATGTGCTGCCAGTCGACCCCCTGGAGCCAAAGGCGGCCGGTTGCGGAATCGGATCGGTCAGTGCCTGCCCTGGCTACCAAGCGTGCCTGGGCAATGCCGGCTCCGCCGGCGGAGAGGTTTTCCCCTTGGACCACTATCTCCCCTGCCGGCAGCGTGCCGCTCCACCGGACCCAGCCCTGCGCCGACGCCTGACCTGCCACTCCCGGTGCGACCAGCCTCAGGTCGTCCGCATCAGCGATGAAGGAAAGACGCTTCGTGAGATCACCTGAAGCAGTGGCGGAGAAACCTTCTCCTTTGACGAAAAGTTCTCTTATGGTGACCCTTTTCCCTGAGAATCGGGCATCGAGTTTCCCGGTCAGGGGGCGGCCATGGAGGGTGCTAGGAAGGAATGTTCCTGTCACTTCGCCGCTCATTTCTTTTCCCGAGACGCTTGATATTGCAGCATCCGCCTCGAAGCTGACCTCTCCCTGCCAGCGCCGGTCCACAATGGAAGGATTTAAATTCATCGCTTTAACCGAGCTTCGAAGTCTTATCTCTTCATGCCATCCGATGCTGAGGCTGCCACTTATAGTGCCGCTGAGGAACGTTCCCGATAGCGGAGCGAGAGTGATTCCGCGGTCATTCCCCCTGAAGGGTGAGGATAGAGCAGCGAGGCGCCAGGCCTCTCCACGGTTCTGAAGGGCGACGCTTCCCACGTATGCCGAGGGGGTGCCGCTGAATGTGAGCCTTCCGGAAAGGTCGGTGTGCCGGCCGGTTTCGGAGAACAGATCCAGTTTCTCCGTCTGCAGGTGGGCGGTGTAATGCGGGCCTTCCTTGCGGAGGGTTACGGTAGCTGTGCCGGTGACCTTTCCCGACTTGCCGGTGCGTTGGGCGATGATCCGGCGCAGGCGTATTTCCGTCCTGGTCAGTGCCAGTTCTCCTTTTACTGCAAACGGCCCGGTTTTCGCTCCTTTGCCGTTGATGGAGATCCGGCCGCCAATGAACTCGGGGGACTTTCCGGGTATCAGTCGCAGTCTTACGGAAATGGTCTCAATCGCTGTCTTAACGGCGGGAAGTATGGCGAGATCGGCGCGGAGAGAGGGGAAACGGAAACCCGCCGCGACATTTCCCGAAACACTCCCCTCAGGAGCCGATGCCTGGAGGCCGTAGAGGCTGAGCGTACCGTCGTTCCACGCGGCGGAACCTGTGAGCGAGGTCAGGCGAATGGGCTTCGCGTCACGGCTACGGTAGATAAGGTCCGTGACCCGCAGTTGCTCAACCCGAACCTCTGTTCGAAGTAGAATGCCGGAGACTCGCGGCCATCCGATAGCCGGAGGTTTTCCGGAAGGGGGGGACAGGTCGTGAACGTGGACTCCCTCCAGGACCAGCTCCTTCACGAGCACCCGACCGTTAAGCAGGGCGTGAGGGTACCAGTCGAGATGCAGTCGGGCCGCCTCCAGCCTTGTGTGTGGTAGCTCGATACGAAGACCGGCCAGATGGAGCGGCCCGAGCAGCTTTCCCTCGACCTCCTTCGTGCTTACCTTCACCGGCGAATAGCGCGAGATAATCCGGAATATCGTTTGCGTGCCGCTGCTGCTTCCTCCGAGCCATACAACGATTCCTGCCAGAAGGATCATCGTCAGCAGGAGCCCGGCAGCTATGGCGATGGCGATCTTTCTCAAAGCTCGAATCCAAGGGTAAAATGAATGCGGAGCGCCGGCTCAGGTTCCGCGAGCTGGCGAGCCAGGGAGAGGTTCAGCGCGCCTATCGGACTGTAATAATGGATACCGATCCCGGCACCCTGGGCGACGGCGACGTTTGCGAAGGCGTTGAAGGCATTTCCGGCATCGTAGAAAGCGGAAACGGCCCAGTTGTCGAACAGGTCCCGGAAGAGCTCTGCCGTCCCGGTAAGCAGGTGCCGTCCGCCGGTCACTTCGCCCGCTGCGTTCCTTGGTCCAAGGGCGCGGTAGGAGTAGCCCCGGACACTGGTGTCGCCGCCGGCGAAGAAGCGCAGGGATGCCGGCAGCTCCGCCAGCGGGTCGTTCTGTGCGGTAAATGCCCCCCTGCCTCTCAGGAAGAGAGAGAAGCGCCAGGGGAGGGGGAGGAAGGTGCTTGCGTCGGTAACAAGCTGCAGGAGGCCCGTATCGGAACCAAGGTACTGATGTGTTCCCCTCAGATCGAATCCGTACCGGTACCCCTTGCGAGGGCGCAGGAGGCTGTCGTACCTGTCCTCCGTGAAGCGGTATCCGGGCAGGACCAGCCGCGAATCGGAGCGCTCGCTTCCTATGATGAAGCTTTCCTGCTGTACCCGGACGTAGGCGGTGCCCCGGCGGCCCGAGCCGAAACTGTGGTTTCGCCCGAGCTCCACCGCCACAAACCGGCTGATGTAGGCCGCCACATCCTCCTGCTGGAGCGTCAGCTGAAGTGAGGTGGAAGTGTTGATGTCACGGGGGCTCGGTACTACATATTCGGAATGCAGACCCTGGAGGCGTTCGGATATGAAAAGGTTCGAGTTGAACTCATGTGCCATGTTCCAGAGATTGCGGTCGCGGTAGCGGATCGAGAACCTGGCCCCGGTGTCGGTACCGTAGCCGATCCCGGGATGGAGGGTATGGCGGGGGGCGGCTTCCAGCTGGACCAGCACCGGTATCCGGTGGTCGGGCGATGCCTTTTCCCGTTCCGGCGTTACGACCACCTGCCGGAAGCGGTCGGCGTTGGTGTAGTTGACCTGCGTCTCTCCGAGCTTGCCATACGAGAATACCTCTCCTTCCCGGAATGCCAGGTACCGCCGAAGGAAATCTCCAGGGTATTGCTCCGCCCCCTGGATCGCGGCGGAACCGAAGTAGTAGCGTGGACCGGTTTCCATGACCAGATCGATCTCGGCTTTCTCTTCCGCACGGTTGATTCCTATCCGATGCTGAACGAAGTCGGCATCCAGATAGCCGAGTTCCTGAGCCCGTGCCTGGAGGGCGGCTTTCGTCCGCTCGTACTCCTGCTGAAGCAGGACATCCCCCTGTCTGAGCGGGAACTCCTCCACCAGGTCTTTCAGAGTTTCCTCCCCGGCTCCGGCGCCTTGCACCGCCATGTGAACCCTCGACAGCCGCACCGGAGGCCCCGGCTCAACCGAAACGTGCAGAACGAATTCTCCCGAATCCGGTTCCTCCACGATTGCTTTCGCCTTTCCCTTGTAGTAGCCGAACGGCTCTATGGCGCGTCGCGCCTTTTCCTCCGCCTGCCGCCGCAGCCGTTCGAGCCACAGTCGGTCAACTCTGCCTTCACGAACTATATCACGAGGGAGCGTCAGCGCCTGCTGGACGTTGGCGCTGAGTTCTCCTTCGACCCCCTCGACTACAAGCTCCAGGCTCTCCGCCGCCATTGCCTGGGAGGCGCAGCATGTTATGAGAAGCGTCATCAGCTGGAGAACGGGCATGTTCAGGCAGAAGCGCCTCAGGCCCGGCAATAATGCCCTGGGTGTTATCATGAATGCAGTTTATCATGAATTGCCCAAGACGCATTCATAATGAGCTCGGTCCGGCTCACGCGTTTCCTTCCGGGTGAAATGAAAAAGATCATCCCGCTCCTTTACAGGGTGTTGATCAGAGATATACTTGAGTCAGCCTGTTTCCGAGAACGGTAACTTTAGAAAGGGGTTTTCCTATGGAGAGTCGCTTTCTAAGGGCACAAAGCCCAGGGCCCGTCAGTGACGGGATGGCCGGGTTGCCGAAGAAACAGGCTCAAACCTATCGCAAGCCGCTGATTGCCGTGTCGGTCCAGCGGCTTCTTTGTGTCCGGAGACCGAAATGGAAAAAGAGCCGCTGATAGATCGCGTGCAGGGGGAAGCGATACTTAACGAGCTTATAACGGATGAGCAGTGGGCTGTCTGCTCCGGAGTGATCACCAAGGCGCGGCGACAGGGGCTCGGGTTCGCCATGGGAGGGGGGCTTGCCTTCTCCGCCTATTCCGGAAACCTGCGTAATACGAAGGACATGGATTTCTTTATCCTGCCCCGTGACGAAGTGATGATGAAAGCAATCATGGCTGAGGAGGGTTTCGAGGAGTACAAGGCCGTCCCCTACGACCCTACCTGGAGCTATCGCGGAGCCCGGGAGGGATACATCATAGACCTTCTCTGGCGGATGCTAAACAACCGTACCGCCGTGGATGAGACGTGGACCGGACGCGGGTGGGAGGTGAAAATCAGAGGTGTGCCGTTTCGCCTTATCCCTCCTGAAGAACTGCTCTGGTCAAAGCTCTACATCATGCGGAGAGATCGTTGCGATTGGCCTGACATCCTCGGGCTGCTCTACGCTCAGGGGCCCACAATGGACTGGGATCATCTGCTCGATCGCCTGCAGCACGATTCGCCCGTTCTTGCTGCAGTGACAACTCTCTTCCGCTGGCTCTGCCCGGCCGTTGGAGCCAGGATTCCCGCTTCGGTTTGGAAGCGGATGGGGATATGTGCGGGGGCCGAGGCGCAGGAACTTCTTGTGAACCGGGAGCGGACCGCCCTCTTCAAGGGGCACGATTGGTTCCCGGGCAACGGAGGATGAGGTGCAGGTAGGATCGATGAATCATCCCCAGCAGGATGTGGTGGGGGAAATCGAGTGGATGGCCGAAATGGGACTCGATTTCATCGACCTGACCCTTGAGCCCCCTGCGGCCGGCTACTGGCAGATCGACCGGCAGGCGGTTCGCCGGGCACTCGACCGCCACCGGCTCGGCATAGTGGGTCATACCGCCTATTACCTGCCCCTTGGTCACCCGTTCGAGGAGATCAGGAAGGCTGCCGTAACCGAGCTGTCGCGATGCCTCGAATGTTTTGCAGAACT